>DATJLK010000201.1:0-44561 GCA_035509615.1 Allostellaceae bacterium
CGTCGGGGATCTGAGCGCCGAGCAAGGCTCGAAGTTCGCCAAGCGAGGCGGTTTTCCCGCCGACGGCAGCAACATCGGCGAGCCGGATATCGTCGAACCAGCGGATAACGGATTTTTCGGACATCGCGGCTTGCTCCCGTCGCCTTGGCCAATGCGCCGATGCGCCCATGCGTAAAGCGAGGATCGCCGCGCGCGGCGGGGACCGCCTTGACCTGGATCAAGCCGCCGCCCGATCGCCCGGCGCCCGCGCACTCGGCAAATTCGCGATACCAGCCAGCCGGGGGCCCGGGCTTCTACGGCTCGTCAGTGACGTATCGCCTCTTGCCGCCGCTTGCGCCGTCTGCAGCAGGCCGCGCCATCGGACGCTCGGGTCTGCCGCCAAAAACCCTCTGAAGCGGCCCTATTCTGCCCGCCAGTCTCGACCGGGGATCGAGGCGCAATCTCCGCGCGGCGTGGCTGCCATGCCACCTCGACGCACACCGCTTCGCCATGACCCTGCCCCCACAAAGCCAGGAGCGAGCAGAGGCTTTCGAGAGTCATGCCTGCGGCGATCTCGAATTGCAGGATGCTGTCCCGGAAAATTGCCTCGACCCGCGCTTTTGCCGGCCGCCTGTTCATGCCGTCTCCCCTCTCGTCTGCCGCAGACAACCGGGAGCGGGGCCGAGCGGTCGTTGATCTCGATCAACAGTGTGAAGCTGTTTGTCGGGTCACGACGACGTTGCGGCGCCAATCGCGAGATGGACGAGCTGCGACAGCGAGACCGCACCCATCTTCCGTATGACGGTAGCGCGGTGATTCGGCCGCCGTGTGCCGGACAATGCCGAGGCGCGCGCGGCAATCTCCTTGTTGGTGCCGCCGGCAATGACCAGGTTAATCAATTCGCGCCGGCGGTGCGTCAGATCAGGCGGCAGCCCATAGCGCACAATCGATGGCGTCAAGCGGCTGACCTGGGAAAGAGCACCGCGCCGTTCCGCCTCCGCCGTCCGGCCCCATGTCACCACGGAAGGTGGGTCAGAGCGTCGGCCAGCCGCGACGGCTGGCGTAGTCGGTAAAGCTCAGCCCATAAAGGAACATCAGCCAGAAAAACCCGCTGCCCGCAAAGATCCATTTCAGCGAGGGTGGCCCCTTCAACCGCATAAACAAGACAAAAAGGATCGAGGCTTGGGTTGCGGCAATGCCGAATTCCACTATCGGCGCATAGATCCCGAGACCAAGGAACGCCGTCCAGATACTGAGCCCGGTCAGCAAAACCAGAACCAGCCAGGCGATGATAAAGAGCAGGTTCGGGTCACGATCGCTGGCGGTCTTCATGAACGTCCGACCAGATAGATTGACGGAAACAGGAACAGCCAGACCGCATCGACAAAACTCCAGTACAATCCGACCACTTCCAGGGGAGCATAGTAGTCGGAGGTGATTTCGCCGCCGCGAATTCGCCATAGCAACATATACAGGATAAGGCCAACCCCGATCGACATGTGAATGGCGTGGAGGCCGGTGCCGACCCAATAAAATACCCAGAACAGCTCGCCCTGCGGCCCCTCTCCGGGCTTGAAGACATAATCGACGGCGGGCACGACATGGTCGCCGACATCAATATAGTATTCGTATCCTTTGACGCCCAGAAAGCACAAGCCGAGGAAGGCGGTCGCGATCAGCCACCAGATCATCGTCCGCCGCCGCCCATCGGCCACCGCGTTGATTGCGAGGATCATGGTCAGGCTGCTGGTCATGATGATGCCGATATTAACACTACCGCACCACAGCACCGCGTCCTTGGCGGCAATATCAAAGGCATGTGAGTAGAAGATGCGGTAAAGGAAGTAGGTAAAAATCAAGGCTCCGAAAAACAAGGTCTCGGTGGTGATGAAAACCCACATCCCGAGTTGCGATATTTCGCCCTGCTGTGACAGGTCGGCAAACTGGATTTGGGGTCTGATCACCCGGTTGGTGGTGCGAGCCAAACTGCTGATTCCCATCGCCCAATCCCGTCATCACCTGGGCGACAGCAGGGGTTCAGTGCCTGCCGCCGGTATGGGCAGGGCAGGGCTACCGGAGCGCCCGCTTGCCCTCGGTGCCCGCCTTCGCGGGCATGACGATGATTGTCGGAGGGTATCATCGGCCAGAATCGTACCACTAAAAGGCATTTTTGGTCCCGTCCTGCGTCGTGTAGCTGCCGTCAACCGGGTCGTAGGAGTACGGGCCAAGCTTGACGACGGGTGTCCGTTCCCAATTGTGGGTCGGCGGCGGCGACGGGGTCGTCCACTCGAGACCGGTGGCACCCCACGGGTTGGGCCCGGCCCGCCTGCCGTAAAACAGGGACCAACCGAGGTAAAACAGCGGCAAGGCGTAGGCAACCGCGAGGATCGAGGCGCCGGCCGAGGACAGCAAGTTCCACGACTGCCATTGCGGCGGGTAGGTGTAGGAGCGGCGTGGCATTCCGAGATAGCCCAGAATAAATTGCGGAAAGAAGGTCAAATTAAAGCCGACAAACGTCAGAGCTGCGGCAAACCTCGCCCACGTCTCCGGATAGAGGCGGCCGGTTATTTTCGGCCACCAATAGTGCAGTGCGGCAAAGAAGCCGCTGATCGTCCCGCCGACCATGATGTAATGGAAATGGGCGATAACAAAATACGTGGCGTGCAGGTCGACATCGATCGCCAATGTCGCCAGCATCAGGCCAGTGAGGCCACCGATCGTAAACAACAGAACAAAGCCGAGGGCATAGATCATCGGCGCATCGAAGATGATCGAACCCTTGTGCAGGCTCACCGTCCAGTTGAATACCTTGATCGCCGACGGCACGGCAACGAAGAAGGTGAACAGAGAGAATACCACCGCCGAATAGATCGAGATTCCCGCTACAAACATGTGATGCGCCCAGACAAAGAAGCCGAGCACCGCGATTGACATCATGGCGATGGTCATACCTGTATAACCAAAGATCGGCCGGCGTGAATAGCAGGCAATGACTTCGCTGACGACGCCCATGGCGGGCAGGATCATGATGTAAACGGCCGGATGCGAATAGAACCAAAACATATGCTGCCACAACAGCGGGTCGCCGCCGAGCCGCGGGTCAAAGATGCCGACGCCGATAAACCGTTCGACGCAGATCAAAAGCGTGTCCATCGCCAGAACCGGCGTGGCCGTGAGCATGACGATGCTGACCGAATAGATCGCCCAGACAAACAACGGCAAACGCCACCAGGTCATCCCCGGCGCACGCAGCCGATGCGTCGTCACGACGAAATTCAATGACGTCATGATCGAGGAAAAGCCGTTGATGAATATCGCGAGCGCCGCCGCGAACACATAGCCATTGGAATAGAGTGTCGAATAGGGCGTGTAAAAGGTCCAGCCGGTATCGACACCCCCCATGATGACGGCGTAGAGCAGCACCAGACCGGACAGGTTGAACACATACCAGCTGAGTAGATTGATGCGGGGAAAAGCAAGATCATGCGCTCCGATCGCCATCGGCAAGATGAAATTGCCGAATGTCGTCGGGATTGACGGGATCAAAAAGAACCACACCATGGTGACGCCGTGCATCGTGAACAGGCGGTCGTAGATCGCGGGCTGCAGCAGCCCGCCCGGACTGGCCAGCGACAACCGGATCAGGGTCGCCGCGGCGCCGCCGATAAAAAAGAATAACGTAATCGAAAAAAGAAAGAGTAGTGCAATTCGCTTGTGGTCTCTGGTCCACAGCCAAGAGATGATCGTGTTCTCTTCATTTGCATAATTGCGCGGCAGGTCGACGGCGATAGTAGTCATTGTGACTCCCGCGGGCTGCCGATGGATTGGATATAAGCGATGATCTTCAATATATTTTCCTCGCTGATCTCGCCGGCAAAGCTTGGCATGACGTTCGACGGATAGCCGGCGGGGATCTGCGAATTCGGCATCAGGATCTTGTCATGGACATAGCGCTCGTCTGCCCTGACGGTCGTCCCGTCCTGGAGGTGCACAAGGCTGCCATAGAGCCCGACCAG
The DNA here is from genome assembly GCA_035509615.1 of Allostellaceae bacterium. Classification (GTDB taxonomy): domain Bacteria; phylum Pseudomonadota; class Alphaproteobacteria; order ATCC43930; family CGMCC-115725; genus AP-15. The sequence goes on from DATJLK010000201.1 coordinate 3,996, forward strand.
GCTCGGAGCATGCACGGTGCTGCGGGGCTCATGGCAGCCGCTGCAGCCATATTGCCGGAACAACGCAGCGCCCTGTTGTGCCAGCGATCGTTCGGCGCCGTGTGCGGTCAACCAGGCGGCATAGTCTGCCGCCGTCATAACCACGACGTCGCCCTTCATGGTCGCATGTTGGACTCCACAGTACTGAGCGCACTCGATCGCGTAAGTGCCCAGTTTGTCGGCCTTGAACCATATCGTCTCATAGGTCCCGGGTACGACGTCATGCTTGATACGAAAGGCGGGCACAAAGAAACTATGGATCACATCCTCGGATGCCATGACCAGGCGAATGGTTTTATCGATCGGTACATGCAATGTATCGATTTCGCGCTGACCGCCAGGGTGCTCAAACTTCCACATCCACTGCTTGGCTGTGACATAGATTTCAATGTCGCCAGGCGGTGCTTTAAACAGCCAGATATAGATCGACGCTCCCCACACAAAAAGGACGAGAAAGGCGATCAACGTCGCGGCGGTCCAGCCAATCTCCCAATGCCAGGTCTTTTCAATGCGGCCGGCCCGGGAAGCGGTGCTGCCCTGGCGGTAGCGAAAACAGAATGTCGCCATCATGCCGACCACCATCGCCATGATCAGGCCGCACAGACCGAGTTCGGCAATATAGAGGTTGTTGACGACGACGCCGCTAATGGCGGCGGTACGCGGCCAGAACGGGATCCAGTGATACTGTTCCATGGCCGCTCAGCGGTGGCGCCGGCGCCGGATCGTGGCAAAGACGAAGATCAGAGCCGTCCCGGCGCTGATATTGCCGATCATCAGCGCCGCCATGACCGGCACCGTGTAGCGACCGAGCGGCGCCCCTTCGATGTGACACAACAGAAACAAGCGGTCGAGCGGGGTCAGCGCCTCGCCTTGCGCGGCGTCGGCAAGACCGGTGTGCAACTCGTCGGCGGCCGCGCCGATGCCGTAAATGTAGCGGCTGATCCTGCCGTCAGGGGCGGCGAGGATGAACCCGGCCGGATGGATATACTGCTCGGCGGCGCTATCGTAGCGATAGGGAAAGCCGATCGCGTCTGCGACCTGCCGCACCGAGGCGGCCGAGCCGGTCAGGAAATGGATGCCGTCAGCACCGCCGGGATGATGATAGCCGGCGAGATATTGCGCCTTGGCCCGCGCATTCGCGGCCGGGGTGTCGCGCGGATCGATGCTGATCGCCACCATCTGGAAATCGCGGCCGGCATCGAGCGGCAGCGCATCGAGGGCGGCGATGACGTTTCTCAAGGTCAGGCCACAGAACGTCTTGCAGCGCAGATATTCGAGCACGACCACGACCGGCTTGCCGGCGAAAAAATCCCCGAGCCGAACCGCACGACCGTCGGCGTTGGTCAGTGGCACGGAGAGCGGCAGTTGCGCCCCCGGATGGGGCTGGAACGCGAACGCCGCGAGGTCGGCCGGCGCAAAGGCGAGAGCCTCGCCACCCGGCGCGATCAGGCAAGCGGTCAACCATAGTAAAACGGTGGCGAACTTCACGGCGATCGCCTCGGGAAGCCATCGATCCCCGATTGGGCGAGTTTCTTCATCGCCTGGCGGATCGGGATATGAACGATCCCTTTCCGTTTATCGACCCAATAGTATGAGTTCAGCTGCTGATCCTCATTAAGACGAAACTTGGCGAGCTCCTGCTGCGGATCGACCTCGAGCTGCGGGGATGGGGGTGTGACCAGCAGCCGGCGGACCACATCCGAGACCGAGGCCGGATAGGCCGCCATCAGTACCAACGGCACGATTACCAGGAAGATGAAAATGCCAAGGTAAACGAGACCGACCACCCTGATCGGCCAGTCCTCCTGCTCGTAGGTGGTGTGCGGATTGTCCTGCTCTACGCGGGTCAGATCAGTCATGGCCCGCCGTCTTCCATATCGGCCATATGCCCGGGTTCAAGACCTGGCCGAAACGCACCGCTCGGGCAAAGATCAGGGCCATCGGGCCGCCCAGCGCCAGGATTGCCGCGACATCGAGCCAAAATGGACCAGCATGGGGAAATTCCGGGATCACGAACCACCAGTTTTCGGCGACCCGGCTCAAGACGAGCAGACCGCAAACGATCGCCACGACGCCGCGGCTGCGCTTGCTCGGCCGCCACAACAGCACAAAAAACGGCACGACAAACCCGAATGCGATCCACACATAGAGCGCCGCCTGCCAGATCCCGGTGATGCGCGTCAGGTAATACGGAATTTCCGATTTGAGGTCTGATTCCCAGATGATCAGGAACTGGCAGAATTCGACGTAAGCCCAAAAAATCGTCGTCCCGAGCAGAATGGCGGCGAGATCGGCCATGTGGTCACGGCGTTTGCCGACGCTGAAATCACCGCCCCCCGCCACCACCAACAGCACGATCGCGAGCCCGGTGTTGAACCAGCCGGATGCGACGATGTAGGAAAAAACCGATGACCAGAATTTGGGTTCGAGCGACAGGATCCAGTCGATCGAGGCAAAGCCGGCGGAAAATGCCAGGATGACGAGCCCGAGCGCGCTCAGCCACGAGAGCGCCGGCGGGATCGGCGCCATCTCGCCGCGCGGCGCCCATAGCGCAAAGGCGGCGAGCAGGTTCCACAGGACGACGTAAATCCCGTAGCGCAACCAAAACATCGCCGGGTTGAGATAAAAGGTATTGGTGAGGCTCGCGGCGGGATGAACCCAGCTGTAGAGCGCGCCGAGACCGATAAACGCCGGGATCCCCGCCAGGGTCGCGAGCGGCATTGTCAGGATTGCCGCATTGAGCGCCGGCCGGGCGCTCGCCATCCAATTGCCGCCGGTCAGATCATGCACCATCACCAGGGTAGAGCCGGCGAGCGGCAGGCCGAGCCAAAAGAGATAGGTGCAAAGCCAAGCCCGAAAAAAATCGGCGGCATTGATGACCGCGCCGGCGACGCAGCCGGCAATGCCGAGCACCAGCGCCATCAGAGCAAGGACGTTGACGGTGAAAAAACCACGGTCGCTCATTTGGGCCGCTTTCCCGCCACCGGCGCCACTGCAGCGAGCTGTTGGCGCAGTGCCGGCGGGACATCGGCAATGGTGGCGGTCTCGCTCGCCTGCAAGGCCCGTATATAGGCGATGATCGCCCAGCGGTCGGCGGGTGCGACGCGCGCCGCGTAAGGGAACATCACGCCGTGACCATGCGTGATCACGTCGTAAAAATGCTGGTTCGATGCCTCGATCAGCCCCGCTGTGAAGTAGGATGGCGGCCGCGGGAAGCCGCGCTGAACAATGATGCCGTCACCGTCGCCAACCCGGCTGTGACACGGCGAGCAGTAGATATCAAAGCGTTGCTGACCGCGTTCGAGCAATGCCAGGGTCACAGGCGGCGGCGGTGGCGGCCCATAAGGCTCGTCATGCGCGACAATGCCGGCTGGCGGCTGCATCGGCCAATTCGCCACGACGCCGTAGGGCAGCTGATTGGGCAGGCGTTTGGGCTGGTTCGCCATGTTGTCGCAACCCGCGGCAATCAGGCACAGGCCTGCCGTCACGATTGCAAAGGGTTTCCTCACGCCGGCACCTCGGCAACGCGTTCGGCGCCAAAGCGCTCGAAAATACGGCGCAGGTGTTCGACCTCAAAGCTTGGGTCGCGCGCTTCGACGCACAGTACAAAGCGATCGACAGAGGCCCGCCCGAACGCGTCCGCGTTGAATATCGGATGATAAAGACGCGGCAGGCGGCACGACGCCAAAAATCCAAACAAGCCCGCTGCGATCGTGACCAGCAGCATGAATTCAAAGGTGCCAACGATAAATGCCGGCCAGCTGTTGTGCGGGCGTCCGCCGACATTAATCGGGTAATTGAGCACCTCGTCCCATGTCTGGATGAAATATCCCCAGGCCGCACCCGCCACCGCAGCGGCGAACATCACCAGCGGCAACATCATCCGGCGTTGCGGGCGCAACAGCTGATCGAGCCCTTCGACCGGGTAGGGGGTATAGGCATCCATGGCGCGAAACCCCAGAGACCGCAGATGCTTTGCCGCATCCGTTACCGCCTCCGGCCGGTCGAAGACGCCGACGATGCCAAATATCTGGCTCACCGCGATCGCTCTTTTGCAACGATCTCGCGCACTTCCGACATCGAGACGATCGGCACCAGCTTCAATAATAGAAAGAACAGGCTGAGGAACAGCCCGATCGTTCCCGCCAAAGCCGCCCAATCCCAGAATGTCGGAAAGAACACTCCCCAATAGGACGGCATGTAACCGTGGCTGAGGCTGGGAATGACGATGACAAACCGCTCGAGCCACATGCCGACAATGATGCCGGCCGATATCGAGAACAACAGGACTTCGCTCCGCCGGACGATCGGCAGCCAGAGCAACTGCGGGATGACAATGTTGAGAACGATCTTCCCCCAATAGCACGCGGCATAGAAGCCGAAGATGCGGTAGAAGAATTGGGTGCGCTCGGCGACATCGCTGCCATAGATCGGGCCCCATGCTTCCCACACATAGGCGTAGCCGAGCATGACGCTTCCGACCAGCATCACTTTGGCCAGCGCATTCAGATGATAGCCGGTGAGCACGTCCTCGAGCCCATAGCCCCAGCGCACGAGAATGGTTAACATCATGATCAGCGCGGTTCCGGAAATCACCGCGCCAAAGAAAAAATATGGCGGAAATTGGGTCGAGTGCCAGCCAGGCGTAATCCCGCCGGCGAAATCAAGCCCGACCACGCTGTGCACCGAGATCACCATTGGGGCCATGATCGCCGACATCACGGCGTAGACGGTCTGCTGGTTGCGCCAGTGGCGGGCCGAGCCGTGCCAGCCCAGTGCAAGAACCCCGTAGAAAACCTGCTTCCACCGGGTCCGTGCCAGATCGCGCACCGTCGCGAGGTCCGGCAGCAGCCCGGTATAATAATACATGATCGACATCAAGATATAACAAAGCAGGCAGACGAAATCCCACCACAGCGGACTGCGCACCTGCGGCCACACCCCCATCACCGACGAATACGGAAACAGCCAATAAAACAGGCCCTGGCGGCCGAGATGCATAATCGGCAGCAGGCCCGCGCAGGGCGCCGCCGACAGCAGCATCGTTTCGGCAATGCGATTGGTCGCCGAGCGCCAAGGCGAGCGGGTCAGGAAGAACAGCGCGGAGACGATCGTGCCGCCGCTGGCCAGCGCGATCCACCAGACATATTCAGCGATGGCAAAACCCCAGGCGACCGGGATGTTAATTCCCCAGATGCCGACGCCGTTGATGAACAGCCATATCAACTGCACGACGAAGGTCAGCAGCAGCGCCATTCCGAGAGCAAAGCCGATCCACCACCACCGCGGCGTATTGGGCAGCAATACGCGATTGCTGACCTCCTCGCTGAGCGAGCGCAGCGTGACACCCGGTCCGACGACCGGCGCCTCGCGCGGCAGGTCGATAAGGACCGTCACGCTTCCCGGTCTCCGATTTTCGGATTGGGGTTGCGGATCAGAGCGGCATAGCTGGTGCGTGGACGCGTATTCAACTCATCGAGCAGCGTGTAGTCGAGCAGGCTTGCTTTGCGCCGGGCGACGCCACTGTCGCGATCATTGCGGTTGCCGAAGATGATGGCCTGGGTCGGACAGCTCTGCTGGCACGCGGTCTGGATGGCACCATCGGGTACCAGGCGGTCCTGCTTGTCGGCTTCGATCTCGGCGTGGCGGATGCGCTGAATGCAGTAGGTACATTTCTCCATGACGCCGCGATTGCGCACCGTCACCTCGGGGTTCCAGGATTCCGGCGGGCGGTCGTCGCGTTCGGCAAAGCCGAAATAATTGAAGCGCCTGACCTTGTATGGACAATTGTTGGAGCAGAACCGCGTACCGATGCAGCGGTTGTAAACCATCAAATTCAGGCCGTCATGGTCGTGTACGGTGGCATGCACCGGGCACACCACCTCGCACGGCGCCTGCTCGCAATGCATACACGGCACTGGCTCGAAAGCCACGGCCGGATTGTCCACCGGTCCATGGTAATAACGGTCGATCCGCAGCCAATGCATGATGCGTTCCTGCAGCACCATGTCCTTGCCCACGGTCGGGATGTTGTTTTCAGCCTGGCAGGCGACGACGCAGGATTGGCAACCGATGCAGGAATTGAGGTCGATCGCCATGGCCCAGGCATAGCGCGGATATTTGTATTCCGGATAGAGCGACTGGTCGGTTTCGGGCCGTCGCAGGAAATCCGGGTTGTCCTGATACTCGGTCAATGTGCCCTCGCGGACCAGATCGCGCCCGGCGACGCGGTCATGCCCCTGGACCGTGGCAAGCCGGTAGGTCTCCCCGGTCCGGGAGAGGGTGGCTCCCCGAGTGATCCACGGAGCCGCCGAAGTGCGCAACCGGTAGGCATCAAACCCGATATCGGCGCCGAGCCCGCCAGCGGTGTGGCCAAACCCCAGCGGCAAGGTGATGCAATCGGCGGCTTGTCCGGGCAGCACAAAGACCGGCGCCCGCACCTTGCGCCCGTGATCGGCGATTTCGAGAACATCTCCGATGCCGAGGCCGAGCCGCTTGGCGGTGGCCGGAGCGATCAAAGCGGCATTGTCCCAGGTCAGCCGGGTGAACGGGCGCGGCGTTTCCAGCAGCCAGGGGTTGTTGACGTCCCGTCCGCCGCCGACCAGCGGGTCTTCACGAAAGAGCAGCTGAACGCCTGGCACAGGCTTTTCCGCTGCTTGCAAACTCGTCAACGCACTGGCGTTTGGCGTTGCCGTGACCGTCGGAGCAGCACTGTTCTCGACGATGCCGATGCGCAGCGCTTCGTGCCAGAAACGGTCAAAATCGCCAATGCCGCGCTGATGCGTTTCATTCTGCCAGAAATCGCGCACCAGCTGGTAGTCTATCGGCAGCGTGTTGCCGTGCAGCACGGCCAGCAATTCATGCGGCGAATGACCGTTGTAGAGCCGCCGGACTTGCGGCTGCTGGATCGTGATCGTGCCGTCAAAGGCGCGGGCGTCGCCCCATGCTTCATATTCCTGTGTCGCCGGCACGAGCCAGGTGCTGGCCATTGCGGTTTCGTCGGCATAAAGCGCGAGGCTGACCGATAGCGGCACCCGGTTCAGTGCGGCGGTAAAGTCGAGGTCGGCGGGCGCGTCGTAGACGGGATTGGTTTCTAGCATCACGAGCGTGTCGACCCGACCGGCAGTCATGTCGCCGACCAGCGCCTCAAGGGATTGGTCAGTCGACCCCGACGGGGCGACCGGCTCGATCAGCCGGATCGTCTGCCCAAACGCGCCGAGCGCATTATTGATCGCATCGGCGAGAAGGTGAATTTCGACCGGTTGCTCGCGGCCGGCATGCACAAGGACGCGGCCCTTATGCTGGTTGAGATCGTCAGCCGCCGCCCTGAGCCAAGCGGCGTCGGCAACCGGCGTCTGCTGCCAGTCCTGCGGCCCGGCGCCGGTGATGGCGGCGAGATAACGCATCGCTGCAGCGAGATCCGCCGGACCCAGCGCCAGGCGATGGTCGGCCTTGGCGCCGATCAAGGTCGGCGTGCTTTCAATCGCATAAATTCGGCTCATCTTGCCGCCGGTCTCATCCGGGCGACGATGGGCCGCGAACTGGCGAGCATAGGCGAGCCAGCCCGGAACATTCGAGATCAGATCGCTTTCGATCGCGAAAATGATATCGGCATTGTCGAGATCAAATCTCCTGTCGAGCGGGCGCCCGAGCATGCGCTCGCTGGCGATGCGCTCGTTGCCGCGACCGAGCGGCTCCCACTGGTGCCAGCGCATCGCCGGAAATTGCTGCTGCAGCAGCGCGATCTGCGCCCGCAGCGAAGGCGAAGTTACGGCGCCGGTCAACAGCCGCAACCCGGCGCCGCCACGCGCCAACAGCTGCTCGCGACGGTCGAACAGCGCTGTTATCAGGTGTTCCCACGAGTCGATCTGCCCTTGGCCAAGGATGGTCTGGGCCCGGCGCGGGTCATAGAGTTCGAGAATGCTCGCCTGCATGATCGCGCTGGCGGCGCCGAGGCTCGCCGGATGGTCGGGGTTGCCCTCGACCTTGACCGGTCTGGCCATGCGGTGCTCGATCAGAACGCCGGTCGCAAAGCCGCTGCGGGTTGTTGCCGTCGCATAATAGCGCGCCTGGCCCGGCACGATCCCGGGCGGTTGCTCGACATAGGGCAGAAGCTGGCGCGGCTCGGCCTCGGGACCGCAATCGGACAGCCCGCCCAGCGCCATCGCAGCCGCCATCAGGCGGAGAAAGTTGCGCCGATCGAGCGGTCCCAGCATGTCGCGAAAACGCGGCGCCTCGCGCTCGACGAGCTGGGCAAAACCCGGGCTTTCGGCCAGTTCTTCGAGACTGCGCCAATAGTCGCGATGGGCGATACTCATCGATGGCACACCCCGCAGTCCGACAGCGTCTCAGGATGGATGTGATAAGCCGCCATCAACAGCTTGCCGGAGGGCGTGTCAGGGGTGCGTTTCCAGAACGGGTTGAACACCTGGTTGAGCGGCCGCAGATGCGGCGCCGGATCGCGGTGGCACGACAGACACCAACTCATATAGAGGGTGGGCCATTTCCAGGTCAGCGCCATATCGCCGATCGGTCCATGGCATTCGGTGCAGCCAATGCCTTTGGCGATGTGGATGCTGTGATTGAAGTAGACGTAATCCGGCAGCCGATAGACTTCGGTCCAGCGCAGCGGCACGCCGGTGGCAAAGCTTTGCCGCACTGGCTCCAGAACCGCCGCATGGGTCCAGATCTGCGAGTGGCAGGTCATGCAGGTCTCGGTCGGCGGGATCCCGGCAAACGAGGAGGTTTCGACCGAGGTGTGGCAGTAACGGCAATCGAGCCCGAGGCCGGCGACATGATGCTTGTGGCTGAACGGGACCGGCTGTTCAGGCTGGTATCGCTGCTGCGTGTTGTAACCCATGACCGGCACCACCCAGACCGAAAGGAGCAACACCAGGAATAGCAAGGCGCTCAAAACCAGCGCAGTGTTCATCCACAAATTGGCTCTCGGGCCGAAAATCGGCAAAAATCGCTCCGTGTGCGGCGGCCTTGCGACCGTGGAAGCGGGAACGGAGAATTACCGGGATGGTTCCGCGCAGGTTTTATAATGTTTGTTCATTGATTTTGACGGGCCAGCGGTTTGGAAGCGGCCACCATCGCTGCAACCAGCGCCGCGACCGGCAGACCGATGGCGAGCAGGGCGGTGCGATGTTCGGTGGCCCAGAGCTGCGGGCTCAGCGTTGTCGCGCGATCGTCAAAACGACCATGCGTATCCGGGTCACCCGGCACCGGGTCGAACAAATTGTCGGGCTGGCCGGGTTGGGCAGGCTCCTGCGTCAACTGGCCGCTATATCCGTTTCTAGCCAGATAGCGGTCGAGCAGTCCCGGAAATAGCTTGTTGGCGACAATCGCCTTGACGCTCGAGCGGCCGACCCATACTTCGCGGCGCCGCGAATGGGCGGCATAAAGGATCGCATCGGCGGCGACCTCGGGCTGGAAGATCGGCGCAATCGGCTGCGGCCGCCGGCTCATCTTGTTTCGCGCCCAGTTGAATTGCGGCGTATTGAGCGCCGGCATCTGAACCATCACCAGGTTGATATCGACCCCGTCATGCATCAGTTCGGTGCGCAGACTGTCGGTAAACCCGCGGATCGCAAACTTGGCGCCGCAATAGGCTGATTGCAGCGGCACCGCGCGGTAGCTCAAGGCCGAGCCGACCTGTACGATCGTGCCGCGGTTGCGCGGCCGCATCCGCTTCAACGCCGCCATCGTGCCGTAGACAAATCCGAGATATGTAACCTCGGTAGCGCGGCGATATTCCTGCGGCGAAATGCGGTGGAATGGAGCAAAGATCGTTGCCATCGCGCAATTGACCCAGATGTCGATCGGACCCAGTTCGTTCTCGACCCGGTCGGCCGCCGCCTCGACCGCATCCGGATCCGCGATGTCGAGCGGCAGCGCCAGAGCCCTGCCGCCCGCTTTCTCGACCTCCGCCGCAGCGGCCTGCAATCCCTGCGCACCGCGGGCGATCAGCGCGATCTGCGCCCCTCGCCGGGCAAAGGCGTGCGCCGCGGCCCGGCCGACGCCGGCTGACGAACCCGTGATCACGACCGTCTCCGCCATGGCAACCTCCTGAAAAACCGTATCGCGCGTTCAATCAGATGTTGGTCGGCCAGCGATTGGCGAGCTGCAGGATCGCGCGGGCATATTCGGCGTGCGAAAAGATCATCGGGATGTTGCCAAGCAGTTCGCCGGTGCGGCTATCGGCCTCTTCCGAAAACAGCCGGGTGCCGCCGGTCAGCTGCTCGACCCGCTGCAGCATCGCTTCTGCATCCTGCTCGCGCTTCATCAGCGCATAGACTGCAGCGAGCCAAAAGCAACAGGGAAGAAAAGCGCCTTCGAATTGGACCATCGATAGATCGCTCTTTTCCGGCTGGAAACGGTAGACGAGACCGCTGCTCATCAGATCCCGCTCGATCCGCTGCACCGTGGCGATCACCCGCGGATGATCGGGCTTGAGAAACCCCATCAACGGCACCAGCAAGGTCGAGGCGTCGAGAGTGTCGGCATCATAGTGCTGGCGGAACGACTGCAGCTGATCGCTCCAGCCGCGCTCCATCACGTCATCGTGGATGTCGACCATTGCCCTGCGCCATCGCCGCAGATTGCCGTCATCGCCGGTGCGGTCGGCAAATTCGAGGGCCCGCTTCAGGGTCGTCCAGCTCATGACCTTGCTGCTGACGTAATGGCGCCGCCGATCTCCTTCCCAGATGCCATTGCTTGGTTTGTGCCAATTCTTCGCCGTATAGTCGGCGACGCGGGAAATGAGCCGCCAGTATTCCGGCGCCCAGCGCCCGCCCTCGATCAAATAGATCACCGCGCAGTCGGCGAGATAACCGAGACAATCGAGTTGGCGCTGGCGAAAGGCATGGTTGCCGAACCGCACCGGTTGCGAACCGCGATAACCGGCGATCCGGCGGCGCTCTATCTGCCTGATGTCGGTGCCGCCGTCGACCTTATAGAGGACCTGGACCGGCATCTCCGTCGAGGAGTCCAGTCGCGAGATCCAGCTCAGATAACGTTCGGCGCTTTCGACATCGCCGAGCACCGACAAGCTCGCCATTGCCAGCGAGGCATCGCGGATCCAGGCATAGCGGTAGTCATAGTTGCGATCGCCGCCGAGTCGCTCGGGCAACGAGCTTGTCGCGGCGGCGGCAACCGCACCGGTCGGGGCAAAAGACAAAAGCTCGATTGCCAATGCCGCCTGCAATACGGCTTGACGGCGTGGTCCCTGGTAATCGTAGCGACCGGACCACTCGCGCCAGTACCGGAGCGTCTCGTCAAGCGCTTTCGCGGCGTTGGCCACACTCCAGGCCGTTAGCCTTGGCCCGGTTTCGAGGATCGCCCAGAATTCCTCCCCGGCGCTCAGGGTGAAGACCGCGCGCGCCGGGTTGGCGATCGCCGCCGGTCGGCTTGCCCACAGCCTCAGCGGGGCTCCGGCCCCCCCGAGCTCGAATCCATTCGAGACTGGCGCAACCATCGGGCCGCGCCCGGACCGGTTGCGCGGCCGCAACGCGAACTCGCAGGCGACCGAACCGCTGCGGCAGCAAAGCCGACGCACCAGGATGCGATGATCCCGCTGTTCGGCCGTACGGCTTGCTTCCGGACGCAGCATCGCGTCGGTCAGTTCGAGTTCGCCGCCGCCCTCCCAGCGCGTCATCGCCACATTGGTGTTCTCGATATATTGTTGCCGGCCGTCGACCGGCCTGGCAGGTCCGAGCCGCCAGAATCCGCCATGCTCGCGATCGAGCAGACGTCCAAAGATCGGAACCCCATCGAAGTCGGGCAGGCAGAGCCACTGGATTGATCCTTCGGCCGAGATCACGGCGGCGGTCCGCCGGTCGCCGATCACCGCCAGGCGCGATAGTGGGGGATAAACTGCCGCGGTGTCGCTGCTGTCGAGGTCGGGGCTGACTTCGTTCAGCGCCTGACGACCAGTCATATCGGGGTCTGCATGTCCGACAGTGGCAGTACAACCTGAAGTCGGAGGCTTTATGGTGCTCAACTCGTCCTGCTGCGGCAGCCTTGTCCTCGCTCCGGACGAACAAGCAACGTCGACTACTTCCGGATTGTTCCGGGTTGGTTGCCGCGGGGCGGCGGCCTCACGCCTCGTCCGGCGGGGCGACGGCGAGCCCGCCGGCGGCCTCACGCTGCATGCCCTCGACATAGATTGTGCGGACCAGCACCAATCCCGCTGCGGTGAGTGGTGTCGCCAGTGCCAAGCCGGCGATGCCGATGACCACCGTGAGGATGGCTTGAACCGAGAGCGTCAGCGCCGGCGGCAGATGGGCCGCTCGCTTTTGCACGAGCGGAACGAGGATGTAGCCCTCCAGCGCGTGGGCGCCGGCATAAAGAAGAACGATGTAAAGCACCAGCTGAGGGCTGATTGTAAAAGCGAGCAACGCGGCTGGGATAGCCGCAATGATGGTGCCGGCATAGGGTACGAACGTAAGGAGACCGGCTAAAAGCCCGAGTGCACCCGGCACCGGCACGCCGAGCAGCCACAGGCCGAAGCCGGTAACAACGCCGATCACCGTCATCGAGAACAAGCGGCCCATTTCCCAGCACCACAGCGTTTCTGCCGTTTGCTGCAGGACGTGATGCGCGTGAAACCGCTTTTCCGGCGACACGAGGCTGACGATCCCGCGCGCATAGGTCTGAGGTTCGATGGCACCGTAAAGACCTATGAAGAAAAAGATGACTATGCCGACAATGATTTCGATGGTCAGCCGAGCCACGCCAAACACGGTGCTTGCCACGGCGCCGGCGATATTCGTGGTGCCGGTGGTGGTCGCGATCTGGGCGGCATTCACATGCTCGAGGATCAGGCGTCCCCAATAGAATTGTCCGAGTTTGTCCACAAAATTGTGAAACGCCTCGGGCAAGTCGATCGACAGCTGAGCGATCTGGTTGGTGATCTGATCATTGAAGAACCACCCGATCCCCGCCAGGATCAGCAGAATGCCAAGGATGACAAGCGCCAGCGCTATGCCGATCGGCAGGCGAGCCCCTGCTTTCTGAAACAGGTTCTGGACGACGCCGGCGAGGCCACGCAAGAAAATCGCAAGCAGAATGCCGGCAAAGATGACCAGCAGCACATTTACCGAGAGCCAGGCGAGCATCAATGCCAATGCTACCAGGACGGCATTGCGAGCCGTGCGCGCCAGACTCTGCGCGGCCAGGGGTGTGACCGCGATCTGTCCGATATGCCACCCCGGCGAAGTCGATCGTGTCGCCGCGGACTCGCTGATTTTTTTGTCCATCGGGCGCTCCGCACCAAACCGGATCCGGCATCGTGGGCTTCTTTAATCCGCGGCTGCACGCCGAAATGGCTCTGCAATCGCATCGTTGTGCAGCGGACCGACGGTCCGTCTTCCGGCCCTTTTTCTTAACGGGGAATGTGTGTGGCGTGTTCCCGCACCGCCGAGAAGCCAAAGCGTGATCGCTGCGCCCCGTCGATCATGCGCGATTCGAGCATAGTTCAAGCCTCGGTGTCGCCGGTAAGTAGCTTTTCTCCTATTTCGGGAACGATGGTAAAATCGTTCCGTTTGATCGTGCGAAAACCGGATGCGGAGGTTCGGCTATGTCGCGCAATCGGTCGCCCTGTCGGAGAAGACCAGGTCAGCCCCGGAATTGGGAGGAGAAAAGTCCGGCGCCGGGTCCGCAATTCAAGAGCATCGTCGCGGTTTCGCCATGACCGCGGATACCGCCGCCTCTACGGTCGGTTTTGTCACCGTCCTCGGCAGCACCTACGCGATTTGGCCGGATGATTTCTGGGCGGGATCGGTCGCCTGGGTTGATGCGATCCTGCGCTCCTATTACGGCATCTATGAATTTACTGATGATCCCGCCTGCGTTTTGCGGGTCGGATTTGGCGACGCGCGGATGGCGGCATCGCTCTCCGATGGCACCCGGATCGAGGTCGGGGAATTGGTCGGGACCTTGCATTTCTGGAACGAGCACCTGCCGCGCTACTCGGAAAAAGGACCAGACCTCGGCTGGGCATGTCTGGTGCGGGATCGGATCATCCATTCGCTCCGGGCATTCTCGCAATATATCGAGCGCGACCCGGCGTGGCACGGCGTGCGCGCCATTCGCGCCGAGACGGCGCTGCCGGCCCGGCTCGGCGCAAGCCAGATCGCGCGTGTCTTTCAACGCTATGGCTTTGAGCCGACGCCGGCGGATGACTCGTTGCTCGCACGCCTGCATGGCCTTGGCGAGTGTTTTGTCTTGTGGGGTCTGACCCGGGCGTTCAATCCGGCGGCGCTGCCCCGCCAACCCTTTCTCAGAGACCGCTACGAGTTGTGGATCTCGCGGGCCACGCTATTGGCCCGGTATTCCGACCGCCCCCACCCGCAACGCTCAGGAAAACAGGGGCACGAGGCGCCCGCATGCTCGTTCTGATTTGCGGTGCGATATGGGCTGGCCTGGTGGTTCTTCTGACCTTTCGGGCTGTGCGCGAGTTCCGCAATTATCAGCAGGCGACGATCGCCACCACGAGCGGGTCATGCTTTTCGTCCGCGGATTCGGTCCCCGAAGTTTCGGTCATCGTGCCGGTCCGGAACGAAATCGCCAATGTCGACCTTTGTCTTGCAGGCTTGTCGGCGCAGACCGGGCTGTCAAACCGGTCTGGCATCATTGTCGTCGACGATGGTTCGCAGGATGGCACCAGGGCGGCGGTGGAACGTCATATCGCTTCCGATCCCAGGATCACGCTGGTCGAGGCCGGCCCGTTGCCGGCCGGGTGGGCCGGCAAACCGCATGCCTGTTGGCGCGGGGCGCTCGTCGCCGAGGCGAACTGGGAGGCGAACTGGCTGTGCTTTATCGATGCCGATGTGCGCGTCGATCCCGAACTGGTCGCCAGCGCCGTGATCGCTGCTGAAGCAGAGCGGATCGACATGCTGTCGTTGCATCCGCGGCAAGAGCTTGGCGGTTTCTGGGAGCGTGTGGTGATACCCGCAGGCCTGCTCGTTCTTGCTTGCGCCAAGCATTTCGAACCGATGTCGCAAGATGTCGTAAACGGGCAATTCCTGCTGATCCGCCATGCTGCCTATTTCGCAGTCGGCGGCCATTGCGAGGTTCGAGGCGAGATTTGCGAAGACAAAGCGCTGGCCGCCCGCATCCGGGCAGCAGGCTTGAGTTTGCAAGTCCGCGCCGCCCAACATCTCGCCTGCACCCGGATGTACCGCGATCTGCGGTCGCTGTGGCAGGGCTTTGCGAAGAACTCGGCCGACGCTTTGGATAGCATCGGGGCGACGCTGATTGCCGCTGCAGCCACTTTCGCGTTCGCTTGGGCCGCGTTGTTGTTGCCGGCGATCACCCTGTTTGCCGCTATTTCAGCGCCCTCTCCGGCCGCGGTGGTGGGCAGCATTTTCGCGACGATCGGTACCGCCATCGTCATCGGCATTCACTTCGGCACCGCGCGCTATCTTCGCATACCGGCGATCTTTGGTCTGACATTTACAATCGGCTACACCATTGTCGCGTGTCTCGCCTGTCATGGTGTCATCACGCAGCTCTCCGGGCGGGTCACGTGGAAGGGTCGAACATACCAGCTGACCAAGACCTCGCCGCGGCGAGCGTAACGCCACCGGAAGACGCCCCGAGCCGGCGGCGCTCATTTGTCGGAGGGTGGGCGATCGCGGCCGTGCTGGCCGTGCTTGCGATACTCCTCTACGAGATCCGCATCGCACTGTTGCCCTTTGTCTTTGCGATCGCGGTCGCGTTTGTGACCGACCCGCTCATCGTCGGCCTGCAACGCCGGCTCGGGAGCCCGCGGTGGCCGGTCGCAGCGGGCTGTTATCTGGTGATCCTCGCGATCCTCGGCGGTGCCGGATATTGGGTTGGGGCCGTCGTGGTCAGCGACTTGATGAGCATCATGGCGCACGCCCCGGATATCCTGCGCCATTTTCTCGACATGACCATCGGTAACAAGGGCATCACCGTCTTCGACCAGGCCTACACACCGGACAAAATCGTCCGATCGGCGGCCGGATGGCTCGCCGGTGCCGTCGGTATCACCGCTCTCAAAACAGCTGCCAGCGTGGCTGGAGCGGTCATCTTTGGCGCCGTCCTGACGCTGGTCCTGATGCCCTATTTGATGATTTCGGCACCTCGCCTTGCCGCCGGCACGATCTGGCTGCTACCGCCGGAACGGCGACCTTCGGTCAAGCGCTTGTTGCCGAAAATCGTCCCGGTGCTGCGCCGCTACCTGATCGGGCTGTGCGTCGTCGTTTCTTACACGGCTCTTGTCGGCTGGATCGGGTTCGGGCCGGTTTTCCACCTGCCGCACGCTGTCCTGCTGGCAATCGCGGTCGGACTGCTCGAATTGATCCCGGTCATCGGGCCATTCGCTTCGGGTGCGATTGTCGCGATCATCGCCGTGCAGCAGGGCGGCATCGTCGCGGCAGCGCTCCTTTTCGGGTTCGCGATGGCGCTGCGGCTGTCGATCGACAATCTCGTCGGCCCCTTGGTGCTGGGAGAGGCGGCGCGGGTCCACCCCGTCGTGATCATCATCTCTTTTGTCTGCGGGGCAATTTTGTTTGGCGTTGTCGGTCTGCTGCTGGCGGTGCCGGTAGTGGTATGCGTCAAGATCACGCTCGACCATTATTACGCCGAGCCGATCGCGAGATCACCGGACAGAGATGAGGCTGCGCCAGCTACCCCGACGCCACCGCCCCGGTAGCGCGCGACGCGCAGGGTAACGGCCCACTGTCGCGGCGGGAGGCCCAGCCCTTTGCCCCGCCCCCGATCGGTCAAACCCGGACCGTCCGCCCTCTCAGTGAGCGACACCCTCCTCGCGAAGCCGGCTGGCGCGCACCAAAAGGCGGGGATTGAGGTCGGCGATCCTGGGCACACCCAGAAGGCCAAGATCGCGCTCCATCTCCTCGCGCAGAATGTCGAGCGCCCGCTTGGCCCCGTTCTTTCCGGCGGCGGCGACACCGTACAACACCGCTCGCCCGACAAATACCGCATCGGCGCCGAGCGCCAGCGCCTTGATGATGTCGGTGCCACGGCGGATGCCACCGTCGACGAACAGGGTGACCCGATCGCCGATAGCGCGCCGCACCGCCGGCAACAGATCGAGCGGTGCTACCGCCCAATCGAGCTGCCGCCCGCCATGGTTCGAGATGGCGACGGCATCAACCCCCATTTCGGCCGCCCGCACGCAATCCTCCACCGTCAACAATCCCTTGACGATCAGTTTGCGCGGCCAGCTTTCGCGGATTCGGGCGATTGTGTCCCAGCCAAGCGCCTTGTCCATTTCAGAGCGGATCCAACGTGCGCTCGCGAACAGGCTGCGCTTGCCCTTGGGCACGAACTCGATGACGTTTTCAAAGCTCGGCATCCCGTGCGTCAGGATCCCGCGACCGAGCCAGCGCGGATGCATCACGGCATCCCATCGCGAGCGCCAGTTGATTGCGGTCGGCCCCGCCATTGTCCGCCCGTGCCACTCCCGATTGCCATAGATCTGCGCGTCGACGGTGACGACCAGCGCTTCGCAGCCATTTTCGCGCGCGCGAGAGATCAACGTGTTGCGCACCTCGGCAGGGCCAAACACATAGAGCTGCCACCAATAGCGCAGCCCCGGGACGCGGGCGACGCGCGTCATCTTGTCGTTCGACATGGTGCTCTGGCTGAACGGCACACCTGCCGCCGCAGCCGCCTCAGCCAGGCGCAGATCGGCGTGCGGCCAGAACAACCCGTTAAACCCGGTCGGCGCCACCACGACCGGGATTTCGCTGCGTTGCCCGAACAGCGTGGTCGAGACGTCGCAATGCGAAACATCGACCATCGAGCGATGCAAAAAGCGCCACTCGCTCAATGCCGTGATATTGCGCGCCAGCGTCGCCTCATCCTCACCACCGGCTTCAAGATATTCGGTGACAAAGCCCGGCAGGCGGCGGTGCGCCATCGCCCGTAGATCCTCGACCGTAATCGCGCGCTGGAGATTGGCGCCGGCGTAAAACCGCCGCTTTGGGTTGCCGCCAAGCACCGCCGGCGATGCCCAGGCCAGGTTACGGTCGGCAGGAGCGAAACTTGTCGCTGCCCTCCCACCGCGACCGGACGCGCCTCTGCCGGCAAGCGCCAGCGCCGCCCCGGCGACGCCAAGCGCCGTCGCAGCCGCACCGATGCGCCAGCGCGTTCCTTGCCGCGCATCGGTCTTGACTTGCGCTGGGGCTGGCGCCGCAAGGGTGGGCATTGTCGTCTCGATCTGATCCATCTGGAGGTCCTCACAATTCGCCGCGCCGCGCCAGGTCGCGGATGCGGTCGGCAATCCGCCAGGCGAGCGCCTGGATGGTCAGCGACGGATTGACGCCGGCGACTGTCGGAAACAGCGAACCGTCGCAGATCCATAGATTGGCAATGTCCCAGCAGCGTCCGTCGGCGTTGGTGACGCTGTTGGCGGGATCGGTGCCCATCCGGCAAGTGCCGCCGAGATGGGCGGTATCCTCCGCTGACCAGAGGTCCTTGCCGCCGGCGGCCTCGAGCGCCGCGCTCATGAAGCGAACAGCGTGCTGATAGAGCTTTCTGTCCTCCTCGCCATAGGCGAAGACGATACGCGGGATGGGCAGACCCAGGTCGTCGGTCTCGTCGGTCAGTTCGACCCGATTCTTCTCCTGCGGCAAGACCTCGCCAACGATCTTGAGCCCGGCCTGATGGTTGTACTTTGCCATCTCATGGCGCAGCTCGATGCCCCACAGGCCGCGCTGTCCGGTGACTGTATCGGCCCACTCGATCGGCAGTGGCCCTTGGCTCATATAGGCGTACCCGCCCGGAAAATCCTTGCCGGTTTGCGTGTAGTTCCAATGCTCGGTGATCGCCAATGACGGCGGCGCCTTGTACCAGCGGATTTCCTCGTCGAAGGTGCCATAGACCGCATGGTTCGACTGAACCATAAAGAATTTTCCGACCATGCCGCTGCTGTTGGCGAGCCCGTCGGGGAATTGCGGACATGCGGAATTGAGCAGCAGCCGCGGTGTCTCGATCGCATAACCGGCAACGACGATGTTTTTGGCGCGCTGCCGGCGCCACTCGCCCTGGCGATGGTAATGCAGTGCGGTGACTTTGCCGTCGCGCCCGACCTCGATCCGGCCGACCATCGCCAGATCGCGGATTTCGGCGCCGGCTTTGATCGCCCACGGTATCCAGGTGATCAGCGCGCTTTGCTTGGCGTTGGTCGAACAGCCGAATTTGCAGAAGCCGCGATAGACGCATGGAGGCGATTTGCCGCGCGGTGCGGAGAGCGTGGCAATCGGCGTCGCCGCCCATTTAATGCCAAGCGCCTCACAGCCGCGCGCCAGGACCAGCCCGGCGGCGTTCAGTTCATGCTGACGATAGGGATAGCGCCGGCGCGGCGGACCCCAGGGGTAGCTGACCGGACCGGCGATCTTTAGCGCATCTTCGGTCAGATCGTAGTAATGCCACATCTCCTCGGGCTCGATTGGCCAGTCGACCGCGTAGCCGAGCCGCGAGCGCGCCTTGAAGCGATCCGGACCAAAGCGCAACGATACCATCTGGAAATGTACCGTGCTGCCGCCGACACTCCGGCCACTGTTGTTGCTGCCGAGCTGGACCGGATCATCGCCGCCGGTAATGCGCTCGCCCAGCCAATAGAGTTTTTGCTGATGGTATTCGTCCGAAGCAAAATCCTCGAGCGGCCGCCAGAATGGGCCGGCATCAAACGCCACCACTGAAAACCCGGCCTCGGCAAGTTTGCACGCGAGCGTCCCGCCGCCCGCACCGGTCCCGACGATGGCGAAATCGACCTCATCTTCGTCATCATGGCAGCGCATCGGGATCCAGCCGCCCGGACGGAATACGTCCGGTGCCCTGCCGTTGGCGGCGCGCGGGCTATTGTTCATGACGTTCCTCCGCTTCCCACGGATCGCGCCGGTCGAACCCGAGCCGCACGTAACCGCGGGGCGAAGCCGGGCCGCCAAAACCGATCTCGTTCCAGGCGGCGGGATGTGCGTAGTAGACGCTGACGACGGCGTGCAGCAAAAGGCTGGAAAAAAATCGCCCGGCAGGAAGCCCTTCCCAGGCCGGGCTGCGGATATCGCCGTGCTGGATCGCGCGCAATACCGCATCCTGCTGATTATGCGGCAGTTCGCGAAACCCGCCGCTCCAGCGGGCGCGGGCTTCCTCCTCAATAGCGTGGATGCCTTGCCGCCATGCCTCGCGCATTGCCGGCAACCCATCATAGCGGTAGCCGTCCCCTTGGTTCTCGTGCAGCTTTTCGTCAATAAAAGGAACGATCGGAACCGGGCGGTCGCCGCGATCCGGCTGCGGGATCAACCGATCGCAGATTGCGGCCAGTATTTCCCACTCGGTCTCGGTCAGGAACCGCCGCGGCGGGACCTGCTCGAGCCGCTGTTTGACGACGGTACGCGTCTGGCCGTTCCAGGATGGTGAATCCCATTTGTCGAGAACATCGTAAGTCGGGTAGCGGCGGTGGAACACCTCGCTCATGACGCGGCCATTAATTCGGGCGCGGCCATCGATTTGGACGTTTCCATCAGCTTGATGGCGGCAAGTCCCGCCAGAGCCACGCCGGTGAATGACGGTGGCGCCGGCAGCGGTGGTCCATTCAGCAAATTCTGGCTCCAGTTGTAAAAGCCGCCCATGTTTCGCGAGACGCCATAGGCGTGAAAGCCGGCCCCGGCGACACCCATTGCCGCGGTCGCCTGCACCAATGGCTTTGCCCAGCCGATCAGCTCGGGTTTGATCGCCGCGCCAGCCAGTGCGATTGCCGCCATTGGCGGCAGGCTCACCGGCACAAACATGAACGGGTCATGAAAGGCGCCACGGAAATGCAGCAGCGCCGCCTCGGCTGCGGTTCCGATCAGCCCTACTGCCGTGCCCCAGGCCAGCAACGGTCCGGCCGGCCGTCCGCAAAGGCGTCCCGGGCGTTCTTGCCCGTCTCCGGCGACGAGGCGCGAAGCGGTAAGCCCCGCCAGTCCGGCGAGCGTGATCGCCCATGGCGCGCCGAGCGGCGCTCCGTAAAACAGATTGGAGAGATCGATGCCGCCTTCGCGCTTGACGAGATTGTAGGTATGAAACCCAAAGCCGGTGAGCCCGGTCGCCGATGCAATCGCCGCCAAAAGGCTCCGCCCCAGGCGGCACTGCTCCGGTGCGACAGCCATATGCAGACTGTTGACCAAAGTGACCGCCGCGACTGTCGGCGCCAGGTACATCGCGGGATTGTGAAAAGCGCCGCGAAAGTGCTCAAGCCCGCTATCGGCCAACACGCTCGAGGAAAGTACCGCAGCCGCGATGTTGAGACGACGCGCCGCCGCGCGATATTGCGGCGGTTTCTGATGTTCCGGCACGGTGCGCGGCGGCTTTTCGATCAGCCGATAAATCCCGGCGGCGCCAAGTGCGGCGAGCCCGGCGACCAAAACCCCGGTCCCGAACCGTCGCGCGGTCTGCTGTCGCTGTGGCGGCTGCGGCGGGATCGTCCCGGCGGCTACCGACCGGGACGACGATGACATAGGCGGCGCGGCAACCGGCGGCAGACCAACTGGCGACAAGGCAGCCTGCGGCCGGGCAACCGGCCGCGTGGCAATGGATCTTGTTGCTGCAGCGGGTGCGACGATTGTCTGATCCATGACTGACCGCTCCGGGCTCCGAGTTTCCATTCGCGATCGCTCAGCCGCCGCTGCCGCAATCAACTGCCGCCCGGCAGCAGATCGGCGACGACTTCCTTGGCGGTTTCTTTGATCACCTGCCACTGGTTCGGATCGCGCTTGATCAGGGTCGAGGCGAATGCCTGGGCTTGCGCAAGGCTAATATGCGGCGGCAGTGGCGGCACATCAGGATCGGTGTAAGCCTCGACGACACAAGGCCGGTCGGCGGCGAAAGCCGCTTCCCAGGCGGCACCCAGCTGATCCGGCTTATCGACAAAAATCCCCTTCAGCCCGAGCTGCTCGGCATATTGCGAATAGCGGAAATCGGGGACGTCCTGGCTCGCCTCGAATTTCGGAGTGCCGGCCTGCGCCCGCATTTCCCAGGTGACCTGGTTCAAGTCACGGTTGTTCAAGGCAAGCACGACCAGCCGCGGGTCACTCCACTTCTTCCAGTATTTGGCGACCGTGATCAGCTCGTTCATGCCGTTCATCTGCAACGCCCCGTCGCCGCACAGCGCCAGGACGACGCGATCGGGATAGGCGAATTTGGCAGCGATCGCATACGGCATGCCGGGCCCCATCGTCGCCAGCGAACCCGACACCGAGGCCATCATGCCGCGGCGGATCTTGACGTCACGGGCATACCAGTTGGTCCCCGAACCGGTGTCGCAGGCAATGATGCACTTCTCCGGCAGGCGCGGTGACAATTCCCAAAAGACGCGTTGGGGATTTATCGGGTTGGCATCGTGCATCGCCCGGTTTTTGAGGACCTCCCACCATTCCTTGACATTCTTTTCAACCGTTTCGCGCCACGAGCGGTCGTCTTTGCGTGCAAGCAGTGGCAATAGCTTCTGCAGGGTCTTGGCACTATCGCCGATCAGATTGACCTCCATCGGGTAGCGCATGCTGACCATCTTCGGATCGAGATCGATCTGGACGCCGCGCGCCTGACCTTCTTTGGGAAGGAACTCGGTGTAAGGAAAGCGCGACCCGATCATCAAAAGCGTGTCGCACCCGGTCATCATCTCATAGCTTGGCCGAGTGCCGAGCAGTCCGATCGAACCGGTGACAAACGGCAGATCGTCGGGCAGGGCGGCCTTGCCGAGGAGCGCCTTGGCGACGCCGGCGCCGAGCTTGTCGGCGGTCTCGATGACCTCCTCGGTGGCGTGCAATGCCCCGGCCCCGACTAGGATCGCCACCTTTTTTCCCGCATTGAGCACGCGTGCGGCGCGATCGAGCTCTTTTTGGGCGGGAAAGACTTCCGGCGCATCGTAGCCGATGCCCGTCAGAATGGCGCCGTGCTTTTGCGGCGGCGATTCAACCGCGTCTTCCTCCTGCAAATCGTTCGGCATGATGATGCAGGTCACACACCGTTCGGCCTTGGCGATCCGCACCGCCCTGTCGACCAGTTGACGCACCTGCGCTGGCTCGGTCGCCATATGGACATACTCGCCGGCGACGTCCTTGAAGAGCGAGATCAGATCGACTTCCTGCTGATAATGCCCGCCCAGTGCCGTGCGCGCCTGCTGCCCGACGACGGCCAGCACCGGCTGATGATCGGTCTGGGCATCGTAAAGACCGTTGAGCAGATGGATGGCCCCCGGGCCGGAGGTCGCCAGACACACCCCGATGTCACCGGTGAATTTGGCGTGACCGGAAGCCATGAACGCCGCCATCTCCTCGTGGCGCACCTGGACAAAGTCGAAGCGGTCGCCGGCCCGGTCGAGGGCGCCGACGAGACCGTTGATGCCGTCGCCGGGGTACCCGAAAATCCGCTTGATGCCCCAGGCCGAAATGCGCTCCCAGAAAAAATCGCTGACCGTTTTAGCCATGTATCACCTCGCGCTCCTTACCGTTCGGCCACGCTGCAAACCGTCGCCTTTTCCTCCCGGTGACGTGATAGTGCCGCTGTTCAACGGTCGAGGCAGGCGCCTGCAGTGGCGGGTCCGACTGCTCAACGCTGTGTGGTAAACCGGCGTTCCCCGCAGTCCGACACCGCGGAATACCAGGAAGCCGATCACATCGATTGTTGATCCAGCGCTAAAATGGCTCGCCGGGTCGCTAAAATCGCACGCCGCTCATGGCTGATGCGTCGCGACCGCCGGCGCTGCGGCGTTCAGGACGGCATCCCGCCAGTGGCGGTTTTAGTGCGGGCTTGACGCCTCAGTGATGACCCAACGCGTTCTCGAGTTCTGCCTTGTTCATTTGCGAGCGGTGCGGGATGTTGCGGCGGCGCGCTTCGGCATAAAGTTCGGCGCGGGTTTTGCCGCCGTCGTTTTTTGCCCGACTGCGACGCGCCGATCGGTCGGTCGCCCGGCGGTAGGTTTCCTCGGTCGCGCGATGACCTTCCTGTTCATCCTGATAGGTCTCGCCACGGCGTTCTTTGGCTTTGGTATGCCGCAAGTGCTCGGCGTTCTCTTTGGGGCTCTCGTATTTTGAGGCGCCCGCCTCGTTCAAAGCGATTGCTATTGCCTGTTTCGGGTTTTTGACCTTGCGCTCGCCGCGTGCCGTTTTCAACTCGCCATGTTTGAACTCGTGCATGACGCGCTGAACCGTTTTCTTTTGCTCTGGTGATTGGTGACTGGCCATCTCAGAACCCTCGCCAAGTCTTGTGAGCGGCCGAGCCTGTTCAATCTTTGGTCGGCCTCTTGCATGGGGCGACATTTGCAGCCCCGCCACAGTTCCATCGACCGACGAAAAATCCCCAACGCGCCGTCTGCAACGCGCCGTCTGCAAGCGGCGAGCGGTCAGCCCGCCGGCTGATTGGCTGGACTGCCGGCCGGGATCAGCCGGCCGTGGCTGGCGCGCAAGCAGCGGTAAAGCTCTTCGAGGTAGGGCAACAGCTCGAAAACCCCGGTAGCACCAAGCGAGATCGGGATGTAGTGCCGCGGCAGCGGTTGGTCCTTGGCGCGCAGCGACAGGTCGGCGCGTTCGCCGCCGATGCCGAGGAGCGCACGGAATTGCGGCCAGTGCAGCACGGCGATAAACGAGATCGCCATCAGCGGCACCATTTCGAGAAAGCTGTGGACGTGCTGTTCGATCGGGGTCACCTCGCGCGCCGTTACCGCGTAGTTCACATCCCACAATGCGGTTGCCTCGTGCAGGAAGAAAGCGATGATCATCAAGGCGGCGACTGGTGCGGTAACCTCGAGAAAATAACCGGCAGTAACCGGGATGCTGACTTCGGCCAGCATCAACAGATGCATCAGGCTTTCCTTGGCCCCGGTTGTTGCTTCGATGCTGGTGGCGCGGTGACAGACCCAGTCGGCGACCCCCGCGGCCAACCAGACCGGCATGATGTAATAGAGCAGAAACTGCCGTGTCAGGGTGCTGGTGTCGATCCCGCCCGCCGTCTCGGCCGAGCCGGTTTGCCCGTCGCGCCCAAGCCGTTGTTGCTGCGGACCGCGATTGCCTCGGCTCCGTTGCCATAAGGCAGCGCCGGCGGCCAACGCCATCGCCGAGACCGTCGCGAGCAGGCCGCGCCGGACCGATTTACCGAGCTGGTGCATTCGAGGCTCCCAAAGCTGGTTCCGACGCAGTCAACGTTCGCGCGTCGCCAATCATCTCTGAACCCGCACAGCGATAATTGTGCGTCGGTACCGACTGTCACAATCCGCTCAGTTGCGGCCGAACAGTGATTCTTATCGGCGATCGCTTTGTCACCCCGGCGGCAGTGTGGCGGCATCGGGGCTCCAGGGTCTTTCCCGGCATGAACCGGAAGTGGCAAGCGGTCTGCCGGTAGCGCCGGGTGCGCCGCTATCGCGAGTATGACTTCTTCGTCACTGGCGCCGGGCCGGTCGGGACGGAGACGTCGATCGGCGGGTTCAGAGCCGTCACCCTCCGGGGCATCGGGGATGCTCGTTTTTGCCGATTTCTTCAATCCGCCTCTTACCGCCCCGACGCAAACCTGCGGACATCACCTCCGCGCGCCGCGATCTTTTCCTGCGCGTCAAAGCGCTATAGTGTCGGCGCCCAAGAACGCGTGAGAAAAGTCGAGAGGGTTTGGGTGGAACAACGCAATCTCGGAAAATCGGGGCTGCGGGTCTCGGCGATCGGGCTCGGCTGCAACAATTTTGGCGGGCGCAGCGATTTCGCCGCGACCAAAGCGGTCGTGCACAAGGCGCTCGATCTCGGCATCACCTTTTTTGACGAAGCCGATACCTATGGGACGCCGCGCGGCAGTTCCGAGAGCTATTTGGGCCAGATCCTCGGGCATCGGCGCAAGGACATCGTGCTGGCGACGAAATTCGGACGCCCGATGGACGGTTCGGGATGGTTCGAAGGGGCCTCGCGCCGCTACATCATGGCCGAAGCCGAAGCGAGCTTAAAGCGGCTCAACACCGATTGGATCGACCTCTATCAGCAGCACCAGCCCGATCCGGCGACCCCGATCGAGGAAACCTTGCGCGCGCTCGACGATCTCGTACGTCAGGGTAAGGTCCGCTACATTGGCTGCTCGACCTTGCCGGCGTGGCAGGTGGTCGAGGCGCAATGGACCGCGCGTCACCGGGGACTGCATCAGTTCATCTCGTGCCAGGAGGAGTACAGCCTGCTGGCGAGAGGGCTCGACGCCGACATGATCGCGATGATCGAGGCCTATGGGTTGGGGCTGATCCCGTTTCGCCCACTGGCCGACGGTCTCCTGACCGGCAAGTATCGGCGCGGCGCCCCGCCGCCCGCCGGGACCCGGCTCGGCTCGACGCCGCGTGCCGCCGGGCGCTATATGAACGATGCCGTCTGGAGCGTTGTCGAGCGCCTCGAGGGCTTTGCCGCCGAACATGGCCACTGCCTGCTCGATCTCGCCTTTGGCTGGCTGTTGACGCGGCCGGCGGTAGCGAGCGTCATTGCCGGCGCCACCAGGCCCGAGCAGGTCGAGGCAAATGTGCGCGCCGCTGCGGCGTGGCGATTGACGGCGGATCAGATGCACGCCGTCGACCGGATCACAGCCGGATGATCTCATCGGCTCCGCGCTTGTCTTTGTCGGACATCGCGGGATCGCTTCGCTGCCGGATTGGATTGCTTCACGAGTTCGAAAGCAGGAACCTGGGGGCGGTGCCTGCGGTACTTGCCTCGGCCCCGTCTTGGTGAGCGCGCTCTGCGCGTACACTCATAGAGAAGGAGAAAGTCATGGAAGTTCGACTGGACGGAAGAAGTGCGATCATCACTGGCGGCAGCAAGGGGCTAGGGCTGGCGATCGCCAAGGAATTTGCCGCCTCGGGGGCCGATGTCGCGATCCTGGCGCGCGATCCGGCGACCCTGGCCGATGCCAAGGGCCAAATCCAGCGCGGCGCCAAAGGAAAGGTCGCGGCAATCAGCTGCGACGTGGCGAAAATGGCCCCGATCAAGGCAGCCTACGATCAGGTGATGTCCGAATTCGGCAAGATCGACATCTTTGTCAACAATGCCGGCCAGTCGACCCGCGGCCCGTCCGAGCAATTGACCGACGAGATGTGGCAGGCCGATCTCGACCTCAAATTATTCGCCCAGATCCGCTTTTGCCGTCTGGTCTTCCCGCAGATGAAGCAGCGCAAATGGGGCCGGATCATCAGCGTTCTCAATATCGGCGCCAAGGCGCCGGGCGCCGACAGCGCGCCGACCTCGGTCAGTCGCGCCGCCCAGATGGCGTTCACCAAAGCCTTGTCGCACGAAGGGGCGCCGCACAATGTGCTGGTCAATTCGCTTCATGTCGGGGTCATCGTCAGCGATCAGATCCAGCGTCGCTATGATCGTGAGCGGCCGAATGTGAGCTTTGAGCAGTATGTCGCCGAGGCCGGGCGAGGGGTGCCGATGGGCCGTATGGGCCGCGCCGAGGAATTCGCCAATGTCGCGACCTTTCTCGCCTCCGACGCCGCCTCCTATGTGACCGGCTGCGCCATCAACGTCGACGGCGGCCGCTCCCCGGTCGTGTAGCCTGGTATAGCCGCCCTCTCGCGAAAAGACACGGCGGCCTCGAAGGTCAGCGGCGGCCGAACAGGCGTTCGATATCGGCGAGATCGAGGGCGATGTAGGTCGGGCGGCCGTGATTGCACTGGCCGCTATTGGGGGTGACTTCCATCTGGCGCAGCAGCGCGTCCATCTCCGACAGCGTCAGACGGCGGCCGGCGCGCACGCTGGTGTGGCAGGCGAGCGTGCCGCACACGCTCTCGACGCGCTCTTTCAACGACAACGCCGCCCCCCATTCGGCGAGTTCGTCGGCGAGGTCGCGCACCAGCCCGGCGATATCGAGCCCCGGCAACAACGCCGGCACCTCGCGCACGACGACGGCGCCGGGGCCGAACTTTTCGAGGACGAGGCCGAACTCGGCGAGTTCCGCGGCGCGCTCGGCAAGCCGGGCGGCTTCGGCTTCGCCAAGCTCGACTATCTCCGGCAATAACAGGCTCTGGCGCGCCACCCCGTGGGTTGCCAGGGCGTGTTTGATCCGCTCGTGAACCAGCCGCTCATGGGCGGCGTGCTGGTCGACAAGGACGATGCCGGTCGCGGTCTCCGCCACGATATAGGTGTTGTGCAATTGCGCGCGGGCCGTGCCGAGCGGCGTTTGCGCCGTTGTTGCCGGCGGGTGTTGATCCTCGGCTGATGGCGTCGCGGCGTCGGCCGCGGGTGTGGCGGCAAACCCTGTCGCCGCCGGGGCGAGAAAGGCATTGCCGGCCTCGGCGAGCGCCAGTCCCGGCGCGGTCGGTGAAAACCCAAAACGCGGCGGGTCCGCGGCGTGAGGCACGAGACCGATGCCGGCCGGGCGGAACGCCCCGAGTGCTGCGGTCGAGACCGTCGTCGACGCGCGATGGCCGGCGGCGGCAAGCGCCGCGCGCAATGCGCCGACGATCAGCCCGCGGACCAGACCCGCGTCGCGAAACCGGATTTCGGCCTTGGCCGGATGGACATTGACGTCGATCTCGTGCGCCGGCCCGTCGACAAACAACGCCACGATCGGGTGCCGGTCGCGCGCCAGCACATCCTGATAGGCGCCGCGCACCGCCCCCGCCAGCAATTTGTCGCGCACCGGCCGGCCATTGACGACGAGATACTGGTCGCGCGGCAATGCCCGGTTCAGGGTCGGCAGGCCGGCGAGCCCGGAAAGCGCAAAGCCGCCACGCTCGGCATCGATCATCAGTGCATTGTGCACAAAGTCGCGGCCGAGGAGAGCCGCCAGCCGGGCGCCGCGATCGGCGGCTGCCGGCAGTCGCAACAAAGTACGCTCGTCATCGCCGGTCACGACAAAAGCGATCGCTGGATAGGCCATCGCCAGCCGGCGGACCATATCGATCGCAAGGTCGCGCTCGGTGCGCGGCGTCTTCAGGAATTTGAGCCGCGCCGGGGTGGCAAAAAACAGTTCGCGCACGTCGATGCGGGTGCCTTCGGGCGCTGCCACCGGTTTGGCAACGCTTTTTTGGCCGGCTTCGACCGTGATCTCCCAGGCCGTGTCAGCGCCGGCCGGACGCGAGACAAGGCGCATCCGGCTGACCGCGCCGATCGACGGCAACGCCTCGCCGCGAAACCCCAATGCCCTGATGTGCTGGAGATCGTCATCGGGCAGCTTCGAGGTGCAGTGGCGTTCAACCGCCAGCGACAATTCCTCGCCGCTCATGCCACAGCCGTCATCGGCGACTGCGATCAATGTCTGTCCGCCGTCGTGCAGTCTGATCTCGATCCGCGACGCGCCGGCGTCGATCGCGTTTTCAACGAGTTCCTTGACCGCCGCCGCCGGGCGCTCGACAACCTCGCCGGCGGCGATGCGGTTGACCAGAACCGGCGGCAACAGGCGGATCGTCATGGCCCAACTCTACCCGATCCGGCGCCGCCGCGGTGAACCCTCGTTCCCGCGTGGCGGGCCGCGACCGGCAGCGATGTTGGCGATGGCCGGTTTGACAAAGGATTGCCGAATCGGGCGATAGCGGATCTCGGCCGGGGGCGGGTCGGTAGTGGGGAAGGAATGCAAAAGCCGCCTGCGGCGCTTCTCTGACCGTGCCGCCGATTGCGTAACGCGGGTCCGGATCGCGTCATCTCTGCCGCCTCAGCCCGGATGGCCCGCCGGGCAGCGTTATGAGTGCCCGTCAAAGACAGTCGCAGCGACAACCCCTGGTGCTGCGCGACGTCGCGTGCGACGATTGGAGACCCTGTTAGGGAGGAAAAATGAAGTTCCTGACCGACCTTCAAATCGCCGAGCTGTCGCCGGCGGAGACGTCGTCGTTTCCATCTCCGGTGCCCACCCAGATCGTGTCGAGTGATGAATACCTGCCGGTGCCGCAGACCGAAAAGCAGGGCCGGGTTGAGGCCCGGCTCAAGGAAATCAGCGACCGGCTGGCGCGCCGGCAGGGCTTGTCACGCCGCCGATTTTTTGAGACCGCGGCGGGGATGGCGGCGTCGTTTGTCGCGATCAATGACGTCTTCGGTCCCATCTTTGATGCGACCCCGGCCGAGGCTGCAACCCCCGAGATGGCGAACGAGCGTGCCAACGCGCTGTCGAGCCAGTTCATCATCGACGGCCACACCCATTTTCTGCGTGACGACACCCGGCTCACCGGCTTTGTCAAAATGCGCAGCTCCTTTGGCAAGCTCGGCTGGAACAAGGAATTGACCGGCGCACAGACCTTGGCCGACCTTAAATACGGCAATTACATCAAAGAGATATTTATGGACAGCGACACCAAGGTGGCGTTGCTGTCGAATTCGCCGTCGGACGTGCCACAGGATTGGTTCATTCCGCAAGCGCAAGTCTTTGCCACCCGTGAAAAGGTCAACAAAGCGGCCGGCACCCGGCGGATGATGGCGCATTTTACGATCACCCCGGGGCAGCCCGGCTGGCTTGACCAGATCGACCAGGCGATCGAGGTCTACAAGCCCGATTCGTGGAAGGGCTACACCGTCGGCGACAACACCCATAAGGAGCTGGCGCATTGGCCGTGGCATGCCGACGACGAAAAGCTGATGTACCCGTTTTATGAAAAGGCGGCCAAGGCGGGGATCAAGAACGTCTGCATCCACAAGGGGCTGTTTGCGCCGGGAGTTGAAAAGCAGTTTCCGCGGCTGCGCCCTTACGCCGATGTGCGCGATATCGGCAAGGCCGCCAAGGACTGGCCGCAGCTCAATTTCCTGGTTTATCACTCGGCCTATCGCTGGGTCGGCGGCAGCCCGGCCGACGGCATGGCCGAGTTCGACCAGACCGGGCGCAGCTCGTGGACCAGCGATCTCGCCGAGATCCCGGAGAAATATGGCGTTACCAACGTCTATGGCGATCTGGGGCAGATCTTTGCCTGGACCGCGGTCGCTGAGCCGCGATTGGCGGCGGCGCTGATGGGCATGCTGATCAAGGGGCTTGGGCCTGACCATGTTGTGTGGGGCACCGACGCGGTGTGGACCGGCGCGCCGCAATGGCAGATCGAGGGGCTGCGCCGCCTCGAAATCCCCGAGGACATGCAACAGAAATACGGCTTCGACCCACTGGGTCCGGCGAACGGCCCGATCAAATCCGGCATCTTTGCCGGCAACACGGCGCGTCTTTACAATTTCGAGCAGCACGCCGAACTCGCCGCTCCCGATCGGTTCGCCGAACTCAAGACCGAATACATCCGCAATGGCGGCGCCCGCAGCAATCTGCGCTACGGCTACGTCCGCAACACCGGCTGAGCGGGGAGGGTGGGACGATCCGCTACCGGTGCCCGAAACTGACAAACGATCATCGGGCGGGGGTTATTTGCGGTAGTCTCGGGAGGGGAAAGACACGCCGGAGTTTCAGCGGCGGTCCCGCGCCGTACTGCCGCGATCGCTGCTATTTATTTAGACGAAGACCTTAACCAGGATCGACACGGTTGCGGCCAGATTGACGCCGATCATCCATTTGACCGCGGTCATGTCACCCTTGAGGACTGCCAGATCGGTTTCGATCCGGGCGAAACGGTTTTCGTATTGCGCCAGCTCTTCCGCGGCGGCGCGGGCCTTCTCCTCCGGCGCGCCAGCCGCGACCAGCGCGTCGTAGGTCCTTGAGAGCATTACCGCCATTTGCTGGCGCCTTTGTCCCTGCAAATTGGTACGCAACGCGTCATCAGCTACCGCGTCCAATTCAGGCGATGACCTTTGCCTGCCGCAATTCGTCCAATCTGGCGCGGTCGTAGCCGAGGATGCCGGCAAGGACTTCATCGGTGTGCTGGCCGGGGGTCGGGACCGGGCCGAGGCGGCCGGGGGTCTTCGACATCTTGATCGTCGCCCCGGGCAGGTACATTTCGCCGGCGACCGGGTCTTCCATCTTGACCAGCATCTCGCGCTCCCACAGGTGCGGATCTTTGGCAACCTGCGGGATCGTCTGCACCGGCGCCACCGGGATGTCGGCGGCGACCAGGGTCGAGACGATTTCGTCGACGGTGTGCGCCAGGCACCACGCCTCGACTTTTTTACGCGGGCTGTCTTCGAGGCTCATGCGCCCGGTAAAGGCGCCGGTATTGGCGACCGCGCCCGGGTCGCCGGTGGCGATCTGCAGCAGCTTCGAGCCCATCACCCGCCCCGAGGCCGAGATTACGACATGCCCGTCCTTGGCCTGATAGGGCGGGCGGCCGCCCTCGCCGCCCTCCTCGCCGGTTGCGAGATAGTAGGAGGTCGGGATCTCGACCATCGTCAATGCCGAATCCATCAGGCAGACATCGACGATTTGGCCCTCGCCGGTGCGGTCGCGGTGATGCAGGGCGGCGAGCATGCCGATCGTCGCATGCAGCGAGGTGTAGCGGTCGACAATCGATGAGGCGGTGCCGAGCGGGCGGCCGATCGGTGTGCCGGTCAGCTGCATCAGCCCGCTCATCGCCTGGCCCAGCGGATCAAATGCCGGCCGGTCGCGATAGGGGCCATATTGGCCAAAGCCCGAGACCGAGCCGAGAATGATGTCGGGCTTCAACTGGCGCAGCCGGTCATAGCCAAACCCCATCTTGTCCATGACGCCGGGGCGGAAATTCTGCAGGACGATGTCCGCGGTCTTGACCAGTTCGGCAAATATCTCCTTGCCGCGCGGATCGCGCAGATCGAGGCACAAGCTCTTTTTGCCGCGATTGTAGACCGAGAAATAAACACTTTGCCCACGCACCAGCGGCGGCGATTGTCGGGTCTCCTCGCCACCCAGCTTTTCGATCTTGATCACCTCGGCGCCGAGGTCGGAAAGGATCATGCCGCCGCGCGGCCCCGCCTGATAGCGTGCCAGTTCCAGCACCCTGATGCCGTCGAGAGCCCCGCCCATCGCTGTCTTCCTTCTGCTGTCCGGCTGGATTGAGCTAACACCCGCTCCCGAGCCGTGTCAAACCGCCGGCGTCTGCCCGCCCCCCAAAGCTACCCGCGGTGCGTGGCGGTGTCTGAGATCCGGGGATAAAAGCGACCGGCACCGCGGTGGGGTTTTTTGCCCGGATTTCAAGGTTCAGCGGTTTGCCGGCTTGACGCGAGAGCCATCGCCCGGCAGTTTCTGGCGTGGCATACCGGTTCGGGGAGAGAGCAGAAGCATGTCCGGTCGGGGCTGCATCTTGGGCGACGCCGCCGAGCCTTCTGCTCTTCGCCGATGAGCCTGTCCGCACCGGACACCAGGCTGCTCGAAGTCAGCGATCTCGTCGTCCGTTTTGGCGGTATCGTGGCGCTCGACGGCGTCTCCTTTGACCTCGATCAGGGGCAGATCCTCGGCCTGATCGGACCTAACGGCGCCGGCAAGACGACGCTCTTCAATTGCCTCAGCCGGCTCTATACGCCCACCGGCGGCGACATCCGCTTCGAAGGCCGCTCACTCCTTGGCCGGTCGGCGCACCGGATCGCCGAAATTGGCATTTCGCGCACCTTTCAGAATTTGGCCTTGTTTCCGCGCCAATCGGTGCTCGACAACATCCGCATCGGCGGCCACGCCAGGAGCCGCAGCGACTTTGTCAGCGATATTTTGCACCTGCCATGGGTTCGGCGTCAGGAACGAGCCCTCGACGAGGCGGCGTGGGCGCTGATCGACCTGCTCGATTTGCGCGAGGTCGCTGCGGTATTGCCCGAACATCTGTCGCTCGGCATGCGCAAGCGCGTCGAACTGGCGCGGGCGCTCGCGGCCCGGCCCAAGCTGCTGCTGCTCGACGAGCCGGCGGGCGGGCTGACCCATGAGGAGGTTGCCGAGCTCGCGACCCTGATCCGGCGATTGCGCGACGAACAGCAGATCACCGTGCTGCTCGTCGAGCATCACATGAACCTGGTCATGTCGGTTTCGGACAAGGTCGTGGCGCTCGATTTCGGCCGCAAGATCGCCGAAGGCACCCCAACCGCGGTCCAGCAGAACGAGGCGGTGATCCGCGCCTATCTCGGCGCGCCGCATGGCGCCGCGGCCTGAGCCATGACAGACGAGTGATGCCGCGGCCCTGTCCCGAGCCGGCCTCTGCGACTTGCGAAATCGTCGTCGGGGTCGTTGCAACGCTGTCGGGTTTGGCAATTATTGCAGTGGCGCAGCGAAAATCTCCGACGGTCGCAAGCATCAAGAAAAAGCCCTCTGCTCGGCCTGGTTCCGGGCATCCCTGCCTAGGCGGCCAGGATTGCCGAGCGGCAGAAAGAGGTGGCCGATTACGGACCGGCTCGGTGGGCTGGAGGTCGACAGGTCACGCCCGGCCGCCGGGCTGCGCGGCTGGACCGCGCCGGCTGGTCGGCAGTGTTTTTGGGGCGGTGCGCATCCTCCTTGGCCAAAGACCCAGGCGATGATGCTCGAGGTGCGCGGGTTGTGCGCCTATTACGGTCAGAATCGGGCACTGCATGGGCTCGATTTCGGCCTCGATGCGGGGGAGATCGTCACCTTGCTCGGGGCCAATGGCGCCGGCAAAACCACGACGCTGCGGGCGCTGTGCGGCATGGTGCGGACGACCGGCGAAATCCGCTTTGACGGCAAGCCGCTGATCGGCCGCGCCACGGAAGACATCGTGCGGCTGGGGATCGCCCATGTCCCCGAGGGACGCGGCACCTTTGTGCGCATGACGGTCGAGGAGAATCTGCGCCTTGGCGCGATGACCCGCCGCGACCATCCGGCGATCGCTGCCGATATCGACGAGGTCTATGCGCTGTTTCCGCGGCTCAAGGAGCGCCGCAACCAGCAGGCCGGGACCTTGAGCGGTGGCGAGCAGCAGATGCTTGCGGTGGGCCGCGGATTGATGCTGCGGCCGCGGCTGATGCTGCTTGACGAGCCGTCCTTTGGGCTCGCACCGCTGATCATCGCCGAACTCTTTGCGATTTTGCGCCGGCTGAACCGGGAGCGGCGGGTGGCAATGCTGATCGTCGAACAGAATGCGGCACTCGCACTTGACCTCGCTGCCGAGGCCTATCTGCTCGAAGCTGGAAGGATCGTGATGACCGGGCCGGCGCACGAGATCGCCCAAGACGAAGGCGTGCGCCGCGCCTATCTGGGGTACTAGGAAGCCGGATGAACTCTTCACCATTCGCTCGCCGCGAGCGCCGCCTGCCCGTCATCCTGCCGCGGCGGCGCGGGTCGCCCGCACTTTTGTCATGCGGCGCGAGGGGCGGGGTGAAGCGGCATCGCGACCGCGTTTCGCGTCGGGCGGCCTGATGGAGCAATTGCTGCAGCAGGTCCTGGCCGGGCTCGCTACCGGGGCGATCTATGCGACGATGGCGCTCGCCGTCGTGATGATCTACCAGGCGATCGACCATCTCAATTTCGCGCAGGGCGAGATGGCGATGTTTTCGACCTTTGTCGCCTGGCAGCTGATGCAATGGGGCGTGCCCTATTGGGGCGCCTTTGCGCTGGCGGTGGGATTGTCGTTTGTCGGTGGTGTGGCGATCGAGCGGGTGTTGTTCCGGCCAATCCATAACGCCCCGATCCTGAGCCAGCTGGTCGCCTTTATTGCGCTCTTCAGCATCCTCAACAGTTCGGCGGGCGAGATCTGGGATTTCACGATCAAGACCTTCCCGACCCCGTTCGGCACCAAGCCGTTTCTCGGCAGCAGCCTGATCAGCACGCATCAGGCCGGCATGATCGGCGTCACCCTGGTGATGCTGGGACTGCTCTATCTGTTTTTCCGCGGCTCGCGGCTCGGGCTTGCGATGCGGGCGGCCGCCGCAAACCCGGAATCGGCGCGGCTTGCCGGTATTCGCGTCGGCTGGATGATCGCGCTCGGCTGGGGCATGTCGGCGGCAATCGGTGCGGTTGCCGGCATGCTGATCGCACCAATCGTCTTTCTCGAACCGAACATGATGCTGGGCGTGCTGCTCTACGGCTTTGCCGGAGCGGTGCTTGGCGGATTGTCGAGCCCGGGCGGGGCGGTGCTCGGCGGCTTTGCGGTCGGCGTGATCGAGAACCTTGCCGGCACCTTCATTCCGTATGTCGGGCACCAGATGAAGCTGACATTGGCCCTGATCGTGATCGTCGCGGTACTGATGGTGCGGCCCACCGGGCTCTTCGGGCGGGCCGTGGTGAACCGGGTATGAATCCGCCAGAGCCCAATACGATGGCCTTGGGCGAGCCGGCCGCAGTGCGTCCGCTGGCGCCGCGGGTTGCCAAGGCGGATGCGCATTGGCGCAACCGCCAAAATCTCGCGGTCGGCGCCAGCGTGCTCGCCGCCCTTGCCGCTCCGTTATTCGTGCAGAACTTTGTCGTCTTTCAGCTGACCCTAGTCATGATTTACGGTTTGGCGATCCTCGGCCTCAACCTCTTGACCGGGTTCAACGGCCAATTCTCGCTGGGTCACAGCGCGTTCTACGGGATCGGCGCCTATACCGCGGCGATCATGATGAACCAGAACATCGATTATTACTGGACATTGCCGTGCGCCGGCGCGGTGTGTTTTGTCGTCGGTTTCCTGTTCGGGCTGCCGGCCCTGCGGCTGCAGGGAATTTATCTGGCACTCGCCACCTTTGCGCTGGCGGCGGCGATGCCGCAGATCCTCAAATTTCAGCCGCTCGAACCCCTGACCGGCGGGGTGCAAGGCATCTCGCTGTTAAAGCCCGACCCGCCGCCGGGTGTGCCGCTCAATGCCGATCAATGGCTGTATTATTTTACGCTTGCGGTGTTGCTGCTGATGCTCGGTGGCGCCGCGAGCTTTGTCAAAAGCCGCAGTGGCCGCGCGATCATGGCGATCCGCGATCATCCGATCGCAGCTGCGGCAATGGGCATCGACACGGCCCTCTACAAGACGCTGACCTTTGGGCTCAGCGCGCTGTATACCGGCGTCGCTGGCGCGCTCGGTGCGATCGTCATCCAGTTTGTCGGCCCGGACAGCTTTCCGTTTCTGCTGTCGGTCTCGTTTCTGGTCGGTCTTGTCGTCGGCGGGGTCGGCTCGATCCCGGGAAGCCTGGTCGGCGGCGTTTTCGTGTTGTTTGTGCCGAACCTCGCGGAACGGATCTCGACCGGACTGTCCGGGGCGATTTATGGTGTGATCCTGCTGATCGTGATCTTTGCAATGCCGCTGGGGGCGGCGGGGTTTGCGCGATGGGCCGCAACGCGGCTGCGGTTTGCGCGCAACCCTGCAACCACCGGTTCCGTGGGGAGAAAATAGATGAAAAAGGTAACCCGCCGCTCGATTCTGGCTGCCGCACCCGCCGCCTTGGCGCTGGCCGCGATCCCGGCGCGGGCGGCAAAGAATTACGGCCCGGGTGTCAGCGACACCGAGATCAAGATCGGCAACACCGGACCGTACAGCGGACCCGCCTCCTCCTACGGCACGATCCCCAAATCGGAAGCCGCCTATTTCCGGATGGTCAATGACCAGGGCGGCGTCAACGGCCGCAAGATCAATTTCATCTCCTATGACGATGCCTACAGCCCGCCGAAAACCGTCGAGCAGGTGCGCAAACTGGTCGAGGAAGACCACGTGCTGCTGGTCATGAGCCCGCTCGGCACGCCGACCAATTCGGCGATCTGGCGCTATATGAATGCGAAAAAAGTGCCGCAGCTGTTTGTCGCCACCGGCGCCACCAAATGGGACGACCCCAAAGGCCACCCGTGGACGATGGGCTGGCAGCCCAATTACCAGAGCGAGGGGCATACCTATGCCGCCTACATCCTGCAAAACAAGCCCGGCGCCAAGATCGCGGTGCTTTACCAGAACGACGATTTTGGCAAGGACTATCTAAAGGGGGTGACCGACGGGCTCGGCGACAAGGCGAATATGATCGTGCTCGCAGCCCCCTATGAGACGACCGATCCGACGGTCGATTCGCAGATCATCAGCATGAAGGCGGCCGGCGCCGATGTTTTTGTCAATACCGGCATCCCGAAATTCGCCGCGCAGGCGATCCGCAAAGCCGCCGAAATCGAATGGAAGCCGCTGCAGATACTGGCGAGCGTCGGCAATTCGGTCGGCGCCGCGCTGAAGCCGGCGGGTCTGCAGAACGCCAAGGGCATCGTCTCGGATTTCTATTTGAAAGACCCGACCGATCCGCAGTGGAAGAACGACCCGGGGTATCAGCAATGGGTCGCTTTCATGGATAAATATTATCCGGAGGGTGACAAATCCGATTCCGGCAATGTCACCGGGCCATCCCTCTGCGCGACGATGGTCCAGGTATTGAAGCAATGCGGCGACAACCTGACCCGCGAGAACGTCATGCAACAGGCGGCCAACCTGCACCACTTTCGGGTGCCGATGCTGCTGCCCGGGATCGAGATCAATACCAGCCCGACCGATTTCGCGCCGATCAAGCAGCTCCAGATGGGTCGCTTTGACGGCCAGCGCTGGCAGTTGTTCGGGTCGCTGATCAGCGGCCAGGCCCCTTCGTGACCGGCTGCTGTCGCTGAGCCGCTGGTTGCGACGGTGCGCGGGCTCGACCGATTCGGGACCGAGACTACACCGGCTTCGGCTGGCAGAGTTTTCGGGACGGCAGTTTTCGGGACGGCAGTTTTCGGGACGGCACTGCGCCGGGTGCCGACTTTCGGCCGGCGCCGGTGTTAATCTAGTCCGCGCTTGTTTGCAGATCGGTCGGGTCGACATTGCCATTGGAGTGGAGGGCGCCCGGTCATAGTCATAATCCGGCGGTCGGCAGCAACCGGCCGGCGGGAAAGCCGCTTGCTCGTAGGCTGCGCGCGGCGGCAATGGCTGGGCTCGCCGCTGCGGTATTGTTGCTGGCTGGTTTTGTGCGCTTCGCCACCCCGCCGCTCGCCGAGAATGACGCGGCGCCGACCGATGCGATCGTGGTCTTGACCGGCGCCAGCCTGCGGCTGCAGAGCGGCATTGATCTTATGCGCGAGGGTAAGGGGAATGTGCTGTTCGTCTCGGGGGTCAATCGCCGGGTTGATCTCGACGATTTGGTGCACTCTTCCGGTACGGAGGTGCCAAAATGGCTGATCTGCTGTGTCGTGCTCGGCCATGATGCCAGAAATACGATGGGCAACGCGTTCGAGACCGCACAGTGGATGCGGCGGCGGGGCTATCACAGCCTGCGCCTCGTGACTTCCTGGTATCACATGCCGCGCAGCCTGCTCGACTTCCGGCGCGCCATGCCCGATCTCGCAATCATTCCCCACCCGGTTTTCTCCGACCAGATCACGCGGCTGCGATGGTGGACGCGACGCGCCACGGCCACGTTGCTGATCAGTGAATATGCCAAATACCTCGCGGCACTCTTCCTGCCGTTTATTGACCGACCATCGCTGTGCGATGGGCCCGCGACCGCGGCCGAGGCCCGCCGATGACCTGGGCCAGAGCCGCGCTGTTCAACATCGCATATTTCGCCTGGACTGCGGTGATCGGCACGCTTGGCCTGCCGTTTCTGCTGGCCCCGCGCCGGACGGCGATGCGGTTCGGCCGATTCTGGTCGCAAGGTGTGTTGTTTTTGCTGCGGGCTATCGTCGGGCTCGACTACCGCTTGATCGGGCGCGAACACGTCCCGCCGGGGGGGGCGATCATCGCGATGAAGCATCAGTCGGCCTGGGATGCGATCGCCTTGCCGGTGGTGCTCGACGATCCGGCGGCTGTGGTTAAGCGCGAGCTGCTGGTGCTGCCATTCTATGGCTGGTACATGGCGCGCGCTGGCGCGATCGCGATCGACCGCAGATCCGGCGCCGCGGCGTTGCGCGCAATGCTTGCCGCGGCGCGGCGGGTCGCGGCGGAAGGTCGGCCGATCGTCATCTATCCGCAGGGGACGCGCGTGGCACCGGGCGCGGCCGCCCCTTATCAGCCGGGGGTTTACGCGCTCTACCAGGCGCTGGCCCTGCCTTTGATCCCGGCCGCGGTCAATTCCGGGCTCTACTGGGGGCGGCGCAGTTTCGTAAAGCGGCCCGGCCGTATCACCCTTGAATTTCTCGAACCGATCCCGCCCGGCTGGTCGCGCCGTCGGTTGATGGCGGAACTCGAGCAGCGGATCGAAACCGCGACAGCCGCCCTCGAAACTGCCGGTGCGGAGGCCCAGCGCAGGATCGGACCGCCGTCGATCCTCACGGCTCGCGCGCGTGCTCGGGCGGAAACCAGTCCGCATCAGGGCCGCTGACGATCTGTCCGAGCGAATAGAAACAATCCGGCGGCACTCGCCCCAGCAACCCTGGGATATCGCGTTCAGGCCGGCGCAGCAGCCGCAGCGCCGCTGTGTAACGGCCCGGGAGGTCCAGTTTCGCCTCGATGCTCCGGGTCAGCGTTTTTTCGAGCTGCAGCCGCCATTCGACGATTTCATTCTTCAGATGCTCGGCGGGCTGATCGGGCCCAGAGAATTCGAGCTTTATAAAATGCTCGATAATGTGTTCGACGAGCGATTGAGCCGAGCGCAGCTCGCTGCGTCCCAAAGCCTCGATCTCCTCGGCGACATTCTGCGCATCGATGCTGTTGCTGGTCGGTGACAGACGACGCAGCAGTTCGGCCTGCTGTTGTGTCCAGGCGTAGAAATCCCGCTCGTAAAGTATATCGGCTGACGCGATCATGGTCGCAATATAGCCTCGGCTGGCGATCTGGAAAACCGCATACGGGACATTTCGAACGAA
>DATJLK010000202.1:0-36237 GCA_035509615.1 Allostellaceae bacterium
ATGGAATATGGCCCGCGTGCGCTCGGCGCCCGCAGCATTCTCGCCAATCCGGCCGACCCGGAGATCAACCAAAAGCTCAACCTGAGGCTCAAGCGAAGCGAGTTCATGCCGTTTGCACCGGTCATCGCCGAGGACGATGCCGCCGAAGTGTTCGATATCGGCTCGTGCAACCGCTATGCTGCGCACTTCATGACGATCAGCTGCGAGGTGCGCCGCGAATGGCACCAGCGTATCCCGGGGGTCGTGCATGTCGACGGCAGCGCTCGGCCGCAGATCATCGCGCGCGCCGACAACCCCTGCTATTTTGATGTCCTGGCGGCGTTCAAGGCGCGCACCGGCTTGCCGGCGCTGGTCAATACCAGTCTCAATGTCCACGAAGAGCCGATCGTCAATCGTCCCGAGGAATGTTTGAAGACGCTTGAGGAAGGGCGGGTCGATTTTGTCGTCACCCCGACAGCGGTATGGACCCGGCGCGCCCCGGATTTGAACGTCTGAGCCAAAAAACTCGATCGCAGCGCTATGATGTCAGACTTTCGTCACAGCTGAGAGAACGGGGCCAGCGCCAGGAACGATCGGTGCGGCTCCGGGCCAGGGTGTCCGCTGCCGTGGGAATGACGGTTCTTTGTTGGACGGCCCGCGCCTCTTTTCGTTGGGTAGATCAGGCCCGCAGCAGCGACAGGAAATGCGCCGCCGCAGCGATGTCGCTG
This sequence comes from Allostellaceae bacterium, assembly GCA_035509615.1. Lineage (GTDB taxonomy): Bacteria > Pseudomonadota > Alphaproteobacteria > ATCC43930 > CGMCC-115725 > AP-15. The sequence goes on from DATJLK010000202.1 coordinate 708, forward strand.
GCGAGTGCCTGGCGGCGCCGGGCTTGTTCGCAATCCTCGCCCCAGGCTTCGATCTGAAAACTCTCGTCGAGCTGCGAGGCGGCGAAGGCTTCGTCAGCATCGAGCCGGCCCTCGACCAGCGCCAACGCAATAACCAGCGAGCCGCAGGCGGCGGTCGCAAGATGCACGGCGGCGAGGGCAAAATCGTCGTACTCGGCGACCGCGGCGGCAAATGCATGAAGACTCGCCGTGGGTTGTGCAATCGGGATCACTCCGGCGGTGATTTCGAGCGGTGCGTCATACCGCAGCACCGCCCAATCGACGAGCGGCTGCCATACCGTCTGCTGGCGCGAGGTCAGCTCGGGTGGACGCGTCGCGCGGTAGCAGACGAGATCGGTGCCGGCATAGTCCGCGACTTGTTGCACGATCAGCGCGCGCTGGGGCGCTACCCGGTCGATCGCGGTGTTGGCGATCTGGGTCAGCGACATGTCGGCCGGTTGGACATCGCCCTCCTGGGTGTTCCATTCCGCCGCGATCGCCGCTGCCAGGGCTGTCGTCGGCACGATCAGATCGCGTTTTGCCGGCGTCCTGATCGGCCGCCCGTCGAGAGCGACGCTGTAGCCTGCGCTTGCCGCGATGATTTCGGCGCTCTTGTAAAATCGCTTCATTCCGCCAGGTCCAACGCCGCAAACGGGTCTTTGGCGTCGCCGGGAAAGCCAAAGAAATCCCAGCTCTGCCGCATATGCGGCGGCAGCGGCGCCGCGATCCGCAACATACCGCCTGAGGGATGAGGGATCGACAATTCGCGGGCGTGGAGGTGCAGGCGCCTCGAATGGGGCGCGCCGGCAAGCACTGCTTCAAGGCCGCCATATTTGGTATCGCCGAGGATCGGAGTGCCGATCGCGGCGCAATGGGCGCGCAATTGATGGGTGCGTCCGGTCACCGGCAGCAACGCTAGCCAGCTGGCGCGGTCGCCGGCGGTGTCAACGACCTGGTAATAGGTGACGGCATTCTTGCCTTCGTCAGGATCGGTCCGCACTCGCTCGCCGCCGGGCCCGGTTTGTTTAGCGAGAGCAAGGCTGATGCGCCCCTCTTCCAGCTGCGGTCGGCCGACGGTCAGCGCCCAGTATATCTTGCGCGTTGTCTTGTCGCGGAAGGCCCGGGTCAATAACGCCGCCGCCGCGGGGGTGCGAGCAATGACCAGAACGCCGCTGGTCTCCTTGTCGAGTCGATGGACGAGGCGCGGCCGATCGGCATAGCCAAACCGCAGCGCGTCGAGCAGCCCGTCGAGGTGTCGCTCGGACCGGGTGCCGCCCTGGACCGCGAGACCCGTCGGCTTGTTCAGCACGATCAGGTGATCGTCGCGGTGGATAATGGCAGCCTGCAGCATTGCCTCGTCAGCGGCTGATACCGGGCGCGGCTGGCGCGGGGTGCCGGGCAGCGCATCGGTTAGCGGCGGGAGTCGGATCTCCTGGCCCGCAGCAATCCGATCGCCGGCCTTGGCGCGCTTGCCGTCGACCCGGATTTGTCCGGTGCGCAGCAGCTTTTCGATCCGGCCGTGGGCCAGCATCGGAAAATGCCGTTTGAACCAGCGATCGAGACGCAGCGACCCATCATCGCCGGACACGGTTATGGTCCTGATCATTCAAAACTTCTTCGAACGATGTGGGTGACGACGCGATCCGTTCATTTCGGCGCGGCGGCGCGGGCGCGTAATTTGTCCCAATAGTCGAGCCGTTTTTTGATCTCGCGCTCAAAGCCGCGCTCGCTCGGATGGTAGAAGCTGTGGCGATCGATCCCTTCTGGGAAGTAGTTCTGGCCGGAAAAAGCCTCCTCGGTGGCGTGGTCGTAGACATAGCCCTTGCCATAGCCGAGCTTGCGCATCAGTCCGGTCGGCGCATTCAGGATGTGCATGGGCGGCATCAGCGATCCGTTCTCTCGCACCATCTGCTGCGCCGCTCCAAACGCGGTATAGGCGGCGTTTGATTTGGGCGCCGTGGCGAGATAGATCACGCATTGGGCGATCGCCAATTCGCCCTCGGGGGAGCCGAGCCGGTCATAGGTGTCCCAGGCGGCGAGCGCCTGCATCACCGCTTGCGGATCGGCAAGACCGATGTCTTCGACGGCAGCGCGGGTCAGCCGGCGCAGAACATAGATCGGGTCTTCGCCGCCCGCGAGCATGCGTGCGAGCCAATAAAGCGCGGCATCGGTGTCGGAGCCGCGCAATGATTTGTGCAGGGCGCTGATCAGACTGTAATGACCCTCCTGCGCCTTGTCGTAGAGCGGTGCACGCTGCTGCACCAGCCGCGCCAGCTCTCCAGGATCGAGCGGTTTGTCGGCTGGGAGGCGGGCGATCTCCTCCACAAGGTTGAGTAAAAACCGGCCGTCGCCATCGGCCATCGCGCGCAATGCGGCGCGGGCATCGCCGGTCAGGGGCAGAGGGTGGCCGAGAGCGGCCTCGGCACGGTGCAGCAAGCTTTCAAGATCGTCGTCGGCGAGCCGGCGCAACACCAAGACCTGAGCACGCGACAGCAGCGCGCCGATCAGCTCGAATGACGGGTTCTCGGTCGTGGCGCCGATCAGGATCACGGTGCCGTCTTCGACGACTGGCAAAAATGCGTCCTGCTGGGCGCGATTGAAGCGATGGATTTCATCGACAAACAACAGCGTGCCGCGGCCCCCCTCGCGCCGCTTGCGCGCTGCATCGAACACTTTGCGCAGATCGGCAATCCCGGAAAAGACTGCTGACAGCGGCTCGAATTCGAGATCGGTCGACCGCGCCAACAGCCGGGCGATCGTCGTTTTGCCACAGCCGGGCGGCCCCCACAGGATCATCGAGGACAGTCGGTGGTTCGCCACCATATGCCCGATCGGTCCGTCCGGCCCCAGCAGGTGACTTTGCCCGACCACCTCGGTGAGACTTTTCGGCCGCAGCCGGTCGGCGAGCGGCCGCGGCGCCTGGCTTTCGAACAGCGTGTTCATGGTTTCGCTGATATGGCGCGGGCGCAGCGGCCGTGCAAATCAACATGTGCAACGGCGCGCGGTGACGATTGCGTCGGTACCGCGGTCAAAGTCACAGCGCGGACCGGGTCCAGGTTGGAACACCTGATCGAAAGTGGCGCGCAGGGCGGCGTCGACATCGACCATTGTCGCCGACCTGCCGAGGGCGGCGAGCGAGGTCACTCCGTGTTCGGCAATACCGCAGGGAATGATGCCGCGGTAGTGATCGAGATCGGGATCGATATTGATCGCCATACCGTGATAGGTCACCCAGCGTCGCACCCGCACGCCGATCGCCGCGATCTTGGACTCGCCGATCCCCGGTGCGGCAACCCAGATGCCGACGCGGCCCTGACGCCGCTCGCCGTTGATTCCAAAGCGCGCCAAGCTGCGAATGCCCCATTCTTCGAGGTGATGGACATAGCAATGCACGTCTTCGCGGCGCCGCTGCAGATCGAGCATGACATAGACGACGCGTTGCCCCGGCCCGTGGTAGGTGTGGCGGCCGCCGCGCCCGGTCTGATGAACCGGAAACCGCCCGGGCTGCAGCAGTTCTTCGGCGCGTGCGCTGGTGCCGGCAGTGTAAAGCGGCGGATGCTCGAGCAGCCAGATCAGTTCGGATGCCGTGCCGGCGCGGATCGCCGCCACCCGCTGCTCCATCGCATCGACGGCTGAGGGATAGGGGATCGGAGCTGCGCTTACCCGCCACTCGATCGCATCCGCCTGGTCTGCTGTCTCGATACCCATGTCGCTTGATATGGTGGCGGCGATTTGCTAATCACGCCGCCTTGCAGCGAGATGCGAGACCATCCCCCTGCCGTGCGGTCGTGGCGGAATTGGTAGACGCGCAGCGTTGAGGTCGCTGTGGGGGAAACTCCGTGGAAGTTCGAGTCTTCTCGACCGCACCAGGCCTGGGTTTAGCCGCACCGACAATCCATATCGAAAATGCGACGCGAGATTGGGGTTCGCAACGCTACAGATTACCTAGGGAATTCGCTTTGCAGGATACCTGAAATGAAAATCGTCAATTCGCTCAAATCGCTCAAAAAGCGTGACAAGAACTGTCGGATCGTTCGGCGCAAGGGCCGGGTGTTCGTGATCAACAAGGCCAATCCGCGCTACAAGGCGCGCCAGGGGTGAGCGCTGCCGCGCCGAAGCCTCCGGTTAAGCCCGCCGCCGGCTAAGCCCGATGGAAATGCCCGCACCCGACGAGGCGGTGTTGCGGCGGCGCACCGAGATCGTCGCGGCGCTGCGGCAGATCGTGCCGGGCGAAGCCGTTATCGAGTCCGAAGCCGAGCGCCGCGTCTATGAGAGCGACGGGCTCACCGCCTATCGGCAATTGCCGATGGTCGTGGTGTTGCCGTCACGGGTCGACCAGGTCGCAGCCGTGTTGCGGTATTGCCGCGAGAATGGCGTCAAAATCGTGCCGCGCGGGGCTGGCACTTCGTTGTCAGGAGGGGCGTTGCCATTGGCCGATGCCGTCCTCCTCGGCATGGCCAAGTTCAACCGCATTCTCGAGATCGATTACGACAACCGCTGTGTCGTCACCCAGCCGGGGGTGACCAATCTGGCGCTGACCCAGGCGGTCGAACCTGCCGGCTTTTATTATGCCCCCGACCCGTCGAGCCAGATCGCATGCACGATCGGCGGCAATGTCGCCGAGAATTCGGGCGGCGTGCATTGCCTCAAATATGGGCTCACCACCAACAACATCCTCGGTGTCGAGATTGTGACGATCGACGGCGAGGTGATCCGGCTCGGCGGCAAGCATTTCGATGCCGAGGGCTATGATCTTCTGGGGGTGATGACCGGCTCCGAGGGGCTGCTCGGCGTGGTGACCGAAGTCACTGTGCGGATTTTGCCAAAGCCGGTCGCGGCGCGCGCCCTGCTGATCGGGTTTGCCAGTGCGGAGGACGCCGGGGGGTGCGTCGCGGCTGTGATCGGCGCCGGCATCATCCCTGGCGGCATGGAGATGATGGACCGGCCAGCGATCCATGCTGCCGAGGCTTTTGTTCACGCGGGCTATCCGCTCGACGTCGAAGCGTTGCTGATCATCGAACTCGACGGGCCGCCGGCCGAGATCGACCATCTGAGCGCCAAGGTCGAGGCGATCGCGCGCGGCCATCATGCCGCGACGATCCGGGTTAGCCGTGACGATGCCGAACGGTTGGCGTTCTGGTCAGGCCGCAAGGCGGCGTTCCCGGCGGTCGGGCGGATCGCGCCCGATTATTATTGCATGGACGGGACGATCCCGCGCGGAAGGCTGGCGCAGGTACTCGCCCGCATGCGGGAATTGTCTGAAAAATACCGGCTCAGCGTCGCCAATGTCTTTCATGCCGGTGACGGCAATCTGCATCCGCTGATCCTCTACGATGCCAACAAGCCCGGCGAAATTGAACGCGCCGAGGAATTTGGCGCCGATATCCTGCGGCTGTGCGTCGAGGTTGGCGGCGTGCTGACCGGCGAGCACGGCGTCGGCGTCGAAAAACGCGACCTGATGGGCACGATGTTCGACGACATCGATCTCGCGCATCAACAGCGCGTCAAATGCGCTTTCGACCCCGACGGTCTGCTGAACCCCGGCAAGGTCTTTCCGCAGCTGCATCGCTGCGCTGAACTCGGCCGGCTGCACGTGCACTCCGGGAAACTGCCGTTCGCCGACCTCCCGCGGTTTTAACCAACGGCCTCTTTTGCGGGTCGCGCAGTGCGTAATGCGTACGTAGGATGAATTATTGAGCACCAGCGAACCCATGCGGGCAACGATGTGGCGATGGTGGGTCAACCCACCCCGCGAGACCAGCGAGACCTCGTTGCGATGCGCCCCTCGGCGATCCGGATGGCAACCCTTGTGGCGAGATTGCGTCGCTGCGCGCGCAATGACATCGTAAGGGTGTGACACGGTTTTCGCCGGCAAATATTGATGAATTACGTGCGGCAGTGGGTGACGCGCTGGCCGCCGACGAGCCAGTCGAACTGGTGGCGGGCGGTTCGAAGCGTGGGCTCGGGCGGCCGACGCAGACGCCGCATACGCTCGATCTGTCGCGACTCGCGGGTATCCGCGATTACCAGCCAAACGAGCTGGTGCTGACCGCGGGAGCGGCGACCCGGTTGGACGAAATCGGAGACCTGCTGGCTCAGCACGGGCAAATGTTGGCTTTCGAACCGCCGGATTGGCGGGCGTTGCTCGGCGCGCCAGAAGCCCGGCCGACCCTGGGCGGCGTCCTCGCCTGCAATCTGAGCGGACCGCGCCGGATCAAGGCCGGAGCCGCCCGCGACCATTTTCTTGGATTTCGTGCGGTCAGCGGCCGCGGCGAGATCTTCAAATCAGGGGGCAAGGTCGTAAAAAATGTGACCGGCTACGATCTGTCAAAGCTGATGGCAGGGTCTTACGGCACATTGGCGGCACTCGAAGAAGTCACGGTCAAGGTCTTGCCGCGGCCCGAGCATGTCGAGACCGTGATGCTGTGCGGGCTCGATCTGCCAATGGCGCTCTCGGCGATGAGCAAAGCGCTCGCCTCGCCGCACGACGTCTCGGCCGCCGCCTATTTCCCGGCCAGCACGACCGAGGCCCCGGTTCCCTCCCCCACCCTCCCAGGCGAATGGGGCAGCGAGCGGCGGCAGCTGTCGCCGGTGATCGCCGGGGCGGCGGAAACGGTTGCTCTGCGTCTCGAGGGACCGGGACCGTCGGTCGCGTTCCGCCGCGAGCGGCTTTTGGCCGAACTTGCCGCCGAATGCGAATCGGCCGTTCTCGACGAGGCCGCTACGGCCAATTACTGGCGGCTGGTCCGCGATGTCGAGCCGTTTACCAGGCTCGCCGACCGGACGGTGTGGCGGGTTTCGGTGGCTCCGGCGCGCGGCGCCGAGATCGGTGTGGCGATCGCGCGCAGCCTCGACGCACAGTGGTATCTCGATTGGGGTGGCGGCCTCTTATGGGCGGCGGTTTCCAGCGCCGAGGAGGACGGTGGGGCGGCGACGATCCGCAGGGCAATACGTGGAGCCGATGGACATGGCACCGGCCACGCGACCTTGATCCGCGGTCCGGCGGCGTTGCGTCGCGCAGTGCCGGTGTTCGAGCCGCCGCCACCGGCACTGGCCGCACTCGCCGCCCGCATCAAAGCGGGTTTCGACCCGCGGCAGATCCTGAACCCCGGCCGCATGGTCGAGCGGAGCTGAAACCATGCGCACCGATTTCACCGAACAGCAGCTCGCCGATCCCGATACGGCGCAGTCCGAAAAGATTTTACGCACCTGCACGCATTGCGGGTTCTGCACGGCGACCTGCCCGACCTATGTGCTGCTCGGCGACGAACTCGACAGCCCGCGCGGCCGCATCTACCTGATCAAGGATATGCTGGCGAGCGACGCGGCGCCGAATGCCGACACCGTAAAACATATCGATCGGTGCCTGTCGTGCCTCGCCTGCATGACAACCTGCCCGTCAGGCGTCAACTACATGCATCTCGTCGACCACGCGCGATGCTGGATCGAACAGAAATACCGCCGGCCCTGGGCCGAACGGGCCTTGCGGCGCCTGCTCGGCGCTGTGCTGCCGCGACCGGCGCTGTTCCGGCTCGCCTTGCGCGGGGCCAAGCTCGGCCGGCCACTTGCCGGATTGCTGCCGCGCCGCCTGGCACCGATGCTGGCGCTCGCCCCCGCTTCGGTTCCCGCGGCATCTTTGGAGGACCGAGCCTGCGTGTTCCCGGCCGAGGGCGTGCGCCGGCAGCGCGTCGCTCTCTTGCCCGGCTGCGCGCAGCGGGTTTTGGCGCCGCAGATCAACGAGGCAACGATCCGGCTGTTGACCCGCCATGGCTGCGAGGTTGTCGTCGCTAAGGGCAGCGGCTGCTGCGGCTCCTTGAACCACCACCTCGGTCAGGAGACGGCCGCCTTCGCCCTTGCTCGCGCTAACATCGACGCCTGGGAACGCGAGCGCCGTGCCGGTGAATTCGACGCGATCGTGATCAACGCCTCCGGGTGCGGCACCACGGTCAAGGATTACGGCTTTATGCTGCGCGAGGATCGGGCGTATGCCGAAAAGGCGGCGCGGATCGCGGCATTGGCGCGCGACGTGAGCGAAATTGTCGAGCAGCTCGGGCTGCAGGCACCGCCGCGCGCGGCGGCCGGTCATCGGCTGCGCGTCGCCTATCACTCAGCTTGCTCGCTGCAGCATGGCCAGCGGCTGCATCGCCCACCAAAGGCGCTGCTGACCGTGGCCGGGTTCGAGACCGTCGAGGTGCCGGAGGGGCATATCTGCTGCGGTTCGGCCGGCACCTACAATTTGTTGCAGCCCGATATCGCCGAAAAATTACGTGAGCGCAAGCTCGCGAATATCGACAAGACCCAGCCTGACATCGTCGCCACCGGTAACATCGGTTGCATCACACAACTGATGCAGGGCAGTACGGTGCCAGTCGTCCACACTGTCGAACTTCTCGATTGGGCCACCGGCGGCCCGGTGCCGAAGGCGGTACGCGCTGATTATTCGGCGCTGCGGCGGGCGACCACCGGGACGACCAAGGACAGCCCCAGGGCGGCGGCTCCGATCGCGGTCGGCAGGACCCAGCCACCGGAGCCCAAAACCAGATTCTCACCCGCCGCACCGAGATCGGCGCAAGCGATCGTCATCGGCAACTGGCCGATGAGAGAGCCAAACGCATAGGGAATCAGCGGCATGGGCCGTAACCCGAGCGCGTAGTTGGCCAGGCTGTGCGGAATAACAGGGATCAGTCGCAGCAGTGCGACCGAGCGCCAGCCGCCACGGCCGATGCCGTCGAGGATCGGGCCGATCCGCGGATATCGATCGAGATCGATCAAACCTGAATTGATGTAGCGGGCAAGACAAAAGCCGGCCACCGCCCCCAAAACGCTGCCGGTTGCGGCCCAAACCACCCCCCACATCGTGCCAAACACCAGGCCCGCCGCAATGGCGAGGACGGTGCGCGGCAGGAACAGCAGGCTGGCGGCAATGTGGAGACCAAGAAATACCAGCGGTGCTGCGGGGTAGCGTCCGATCACGGCTGCGATCGCGATCGGATCGAATACGCCTCGCAAATGCCAGGCCGCGGCGATCCCGGCCGCCAGCACGGCGAGAAGCATGATCTGCACCGCGCGCCGCGGCGCCGTCCGGAGCCGCCGGCAACGGTACTCCTTGCTCATTTCAGGCCCGATATCGGGCTTGGCGTGGCCGTCGACGCATCGGCCTCTACCGTGAGCGCCACCTCACCGACCAGCTGCGCGCGAATACTGCGGTGCTGCAGCCACCACACGCCGAAAAGGTCGACAACCCCAACACCGAGTCGATCGAAAATGCCATATTTGGAGGTACCGCTAAGGCGCCGCCGATGATTTACCGGAACTGATCGCACCGCACCGCCAGCGCGCAGCACCAATGCCGGCAGAAAACGGTGCATGTGATCAAACGCCGGCAGATCGAGGAACAAGGCGCGCGGAAACAGCTTCAAGCCGCAGCCGGTGTCCGGAGTGGCGTCGCCGAGAAGCCGTGAGCGCACCCCATTGGCAACGCGTGAGGCGATTCGCCGTGACCAGTTGTCATGCCGCTGTTCACGGTGACCGGCGACAAGCAGCGGCGGGACGGCAGGTGCAGTACGGGCGATCCGCCACAGCCGCGCAACGTCAGCAGGATCGTTCTGGCCATCGCCGTCGAGGGTCGCAATCCACGCACCTCGGGCCGCTCTGATCCCGGTCAGTAGTGCCGCACTCTGGCCGCAACTGCGCTGATGACGCAGCAACCGTAGAGCCGGCAGTTCGCCCGCAAGGCGCCGGATTTCGGCGGCGGTTTCATCGCTGCTGCCATCATCGACATAGATGATTTCGTGGGTGACTACGCCGCCGAGCGCATCGGCAATTTCTGCCGACAAGGGCGCGATGTTCTCGGCTTCGTTCCTGACCGGGATGACGACAGAAAGGTCCATAAAATCCGTGGTTTACTTCCGCAAGCCCGGCCTGCCGCGTGGGATGGTGCCGAACGTCGTCGCCATAACGGGTGGCGCGCGCACGATGTTCCGCCTCGGCGGACGAATTGCTGCAGCGAGATGGTCGCCCACCCCGCCGGCCAAGCTTTCACATTGCAGCGTGGGCAATGGAGACACCGTTCAGCGACGGTTGTCCTTGGTCAGGCGCTCGAGCAGCGCATCGTAAATTGGCGTGGCGCTCAGCAATTGAGCGACCAGCAACGCGGCAAAGCAGGAAGCAAGCATCGGCAGCAAGGTCGTGAACGCGGCGGTCATTTCGGTAACGAGCACGATTCCAGTGACCGGCGCCTGAACGACACCCGTAAAAAACGCAGCCATCCCGACAACGGCGAACGCCTCGGCGCTGATCCCGAGGTGCGGGAAGGCCGCCTGGCACAATTCGCCGCAGACGAGGCCTAGTTGGGTGCCCAGCACGAGAAGCGGTGCGAACAGTCCGCCTGGTGTGCGCGCCGCATAAGATGCGGGACCGAGAAAAAATCGAATGGCGAAAGCGAATGGCACCGAACTGATCGCCATCCTACCGGCGAGCAGACGCTGCGTGATCTCGTCACCACCGCCGATCAGCGCGGGAAAAAACCAGCCGATGATCCCGATCGCGCCGCCAACCGCTGCCGCCCTTATCTCGACCGGCACGCGGCTGATCCGATCGGTCAGCCTGAGGGCGCCGAGGATAGTACGGTTATAGAGACTGGCCGCTACCCCGGCGACAGCCCCCAACCCGACGTAAAGCGGCCAGGCGGCGGCGGCGGCATAGGGCAACGGCCCGGTCGCCATCGCCGCATGCGTCGATATCGCCACGCCAAAGTCGGGCTCGCTACCGAGAAACAGCCGCGAAATCAGGATGGCCGTCGACGACGCGCCGAGCGCGATAATGGCCATTCGCACCTCGAACCGCCGCACCAGTTCTTCGAGCACAAAGACGGCGCCGGCGATCGGCGCATTGAAGGCAACGGCGAGACCGGCGCCGGCGCCGGCGGCGAGGAGCAGACGAAGTTCCTCGGCGTTGCGGCCAAACAGCACCCCGATCAGATGGGAGATGACGGCTCCCATCTGCACGCTCGGACCTTCGCGGCCGAGGGCGCCGCCCGCACCGATCGCCAAAAGCCCGCCGAAAAACTTGACCGGGAGAAGCTTGGGCGGCGCGCTGGCCATATGCCCGTTCAACGCTGCTTCGACTTGGGGGATGCCGCTTCCCGAGGCATCCGGGGAGAACCGCCGCACTAGCCAAGCGGCAACCGTCACCGCTGCCGCACAGCCGGCAACGATGCAGCAAAAGCCGAAAACCGGCGTCTGATGACCCCGCGCGATCAGCAAATTGCGCAAATGGTCGGCGCGCTCCAGCACCACGCGGAATATTGCGTCGATCGTCCCCGCCGCCGCACCGGCGATCGGCGCCAAGAAGGCAAGAATCAACAGCCTACGGCTGTTAACCGGTGGGTGGGCCGGGTGGCGGGTTGCCGCTTCGAGTTCGCCTCGGCGGCGGTAATGCGCCGGCAACTCCGCTTCTGCCAGAGCAGCGGAAGGGTCGTCCGCCATGGGAGTTTCTGACGGCGGCCGTTCCACTCCCGGTCCTTCCATTGCAGGCAACAACAACCGGCGATATGGCATCCGGGGGTGGTTCTCGCCACCCTCCGTATGAATTCCGCCACTGTCGCGGCCCCCCATTCTGCTGCGAGCACGGGTCCCCGGCCTCAACGGTCGATCTGAACGATGCGCAGGATGCTGCCGGTCTCGCGCTGCCGGTCTCGCGCCAACCTGGAATCTCAGATCGAAGGTTCATAATCACCACGTCTACCGCGCGCCAGGGCACGACCTGCGGCAAAGCGGTCCGTTTGCCAGATCACCTTTGGTTATAGGCGGCGGATGTAGCATGTTTCTTTCTCGATAAATTGGGCCTGGAGGATTTCGGTGTCAGACGATGTTGACGCCGGCGTGTCGGGTGTCGGATTGCGGGTTGCAGCGCCTGCGGCAAGGCGAGGGCGGCATGCGTATTGGCGGCCGCTTCCTGGCTGGCGGATCGGCCCGGCTGGATTTGGCCTCATCCGCATGTCGCTGCTCGCCTTCTCGGTCGGGGTTGTAGCCGGGCTCGGCGCCTACGTTTTTCGCGAATTGATTGGGCTCGTCCACAATGTGCTGTTTCTCGGCAAGTTCGCCTTTAACTATGACGCGAACCTGTTCACGCCGGCGAGTCCGTGGGGGGCGGGGGTCATTCTCGTCCCGGTTATCGGCGCGGTGGTGGTCACCTTTCTAGTCGTCAATTTTGCTCCCGAGGCCAAGGGACACGGCGTCCCTGAGGTGATGGACGCAATCTATTACGGCGAGGGCAAAATTCGGCCGGTCGTGGCGTTGGTCAAGTCACTGGCCTCGGCTTTTGCGATCGGCAGCGGTGCTTCGGTCGGGCGGGAAGGCCCGATCGTGCAGATCGGATCCTCGTTTGGTTCGACTCTCGGCCAGCTGATTCGGATGGACCCGGCGCAGCGCATCGTCCTGATCGCTGCCGGCGCCGGCGCCGGCATCGCCGCAACCTTCAATACGCCGATCGGCGGCGTGATGTTCGCGATCGAACTGATGCTTCCCGAGGTCAGCGTCAACACATTTTTGCCGGTGGCGGTGGCAACCGGCACGGCGACCTTTATCGGCCGCATCTTCTTCGGGACCCATCCGTCATTTCAGGTTCCTCCGATCGTCGCTCTGCCGGACCACGCCGGGTGGGCGATGCTGATCATCGTGCTGTACATCGTGCTTGGTGGTGTCGTCGGGGTGGCAGCCGCCGCCTATACCCAAGGTCTCTACGCTCTCGAAGACTGGTTCGACCGCATTCCCAATAATTACTTGCGCCATTGCCTGGGTATGGCCGCGGTCGGCCTGCTGATGTATGGGCTTTTTCACAGCTTCGGGCATTATTTCGTCGAGGGTGTCGGCTATGCGACAATCCAGGCGATCCTGACCGGGCAGCTCAACTTTGCCGGCCTTCTTGCCCTGTTGTTTCTTTGCAAGCTCGCCGCGACCTCGCTGAGCTTGGGTTCGGGCTCCTCGGGCGGCATCTTCTCGCCATCGCTGTTCATGGGGGCGACCATAGGCGCCGCATTCGCCGGGTTCGTCCTGTTGATCGTACCCGGTGTCCCGGTCAACCTGCCTGCCTTCGCGATGATCGGGATGGGCGCGATGGTCGGCGGCGCCACCGGTGCGGCGATGACCGCCGTCACAATGATTTTCGAGATGACCCGGGACTACGGCATCGTGCTGCCGATGATTCTGGCGGTCGCGGTGGCGCTTGGCGTGCGGCGGATGCTGTCGCGGGAAAACATCTATACCCTCAAGCTCGCACGCCGCGGGCACACGATTCCAAAAGCGCTCCAGGCCAACATGTTTCTGGTCCGGAAGGCGAAGGAGGTCATGGAGCGAAAGGTTCTGGTGGTGCCGGCCGAACTTGGCCTCAACGCATTTCTGCTGCAGCCGGATCATGGCACTGGAATGCAGCATATCGTTGTCGCTAAGGGCGAGCGCATTGTCGGAGTCGTGCGGATCAACACCGCATTACGTCACGGCATCGCCGAAACCGGCGCCGATATCGCATTTGGCGATGTCGCGACCCGCGATTTCACCCTCGCCCGAGAGGACGATGTCGCCTTTGATGTGATCAAACGGATGTGGCGCCGCCACGCGGTCATGGCGATCGTCGTGCGCAGCGATGGCGTACGATACCGGCTGCCGCGGCCCAGCGACGTTCTGGGGGTGATCAGCAAGGAGCACGTCGCCGACGCGGTTGCCGGCAGCATTCAGGTCTATCCCCGATAGCGCGGCGCGCGCCACGTCCGATTTTCGGCAGACGCGCGGATCAAGCCCGCGCAGGTGGCACGACCGTGGCACAACATCCTCGCGTCGATCGATCTTGCATTCGGGCGGTGCCGGAAAGCGGTGCGGACCCCAGAACGTCAGAAGGCTTCGAGGCCGAGAATGCCGTCGGGGGGCTCGATGCCGGCGATGACGCGCTTGCCGATCAGATCGCGCAGCGTCTCGCTGGTGCCGCCGCCCAAGGTGCCGTAGCGCGCCCCGCGGTAAAACCGCGACACCGGATACTCGTCAGTAAAGCCGTAGCCGCCATGTACTTGGATTGCCTCGCTTGTCACTTTGAGCGCCATCTCGTTGCAGGTGACCTTGGCGACCGCGGCCATTAGCGGATCCGGGAACGGGTCGGCGGTGGCGCAGGCGCGGTAGAGGATGCTGCGCGCCGCCTCGATCTCGCGGTACATCTCGGCGATCTTCCAGCGCATCCCCTGAAAATCGCCGATCGCCCGACCGAACGCATGACGTTCCTTGACGTATTTGACGGCTTCTTCGAATGCCCCCTCGGCGAGCCCGAGCGAGATCGACGGATTAAGGCACCGTTGGGTGTTGAATGCCGACAGCAACTTGCGAAAGCCCTCTTCGAGCACGAGGTTCTCGGGCGGCAGTTCGCAATCCTCAAAGCGGATCTCGTGCAGGTTTTCGCCGCCCATCGTGTGATAGGTGCCGGTGACCGAAAATCCAGGCGTGCCCTTTTCGACCAGAACACAACCGATGCCTTCGCGCCCGGGCTTTTTGTCGATCCGGGTGAAGACGACGAACATGCCAGCCTCCTCGGCGCGGCTGATCAGGGTCTTGACCCCGTTGAGGCGCAGCCGGTTGCCGACCCGGTCGACATTGGTCCTGTAGCTGGCGACATCGGTGCCGGCATCGGGCTCGGTCATGCAGATCGCCAGCAGACACTCGCCGCTAACCACTGCCGGCAGGATGCGCTGTTTGATCGGCTCGGGCGCGTAGGCCGCGATGATCCGGGTCTGCACCCCGACCTCACCCAGGACGGCCATTGCCGTCACATAGCAGACCTTGGCGATCTCTTCGAGCACGAGGGCGGTATCGAACACCGGCAGGCCGAGGCCGCCATATTCCTGCGGTACCGCCATGCCGAGGACGCCGAGTTCGGCGAGCCGGTGCATATTCTCCCACGGAAACAGGCCGTTCATGTAGTCCTGCGCCCGGGTGCGAAACTCGCCTTGCGCTAATTCGCGCACGGTGCCGATGAATTGGCGCTGCTCGTCCGACAGGCTGGTGAACACCGCTTTCCTCCTTTCCCCGACCGCCCTGGCCCGCGCGGCAGGTCTTGATTCTCGAAGAGAAGCAATTTGCGCTCAGTAGGCAAGATCGCGAAAGCTTTGCGGCGCCGGACTGACGACGACGTTGCCTTGCGGCTCGACTTCGAGCACCGCGAGGGCGCGTTGGACAAGGCCGCCGGGCGTAAAGCGGAACAGCCCGTCGACACCGCTGAACCCGTTCGGGTTCTCGATCGCGGCGGGCGAGAAGGGCGGCCCGAACTTGCCGCTTGCCAAGAACGCGGCGAGGGCTGCGGCGTCGTAGCCGAGCGAAGCAAGACGCGGCGGCTCTTGTCCGTACGTCGCCTGAAAGCGGCGCTCGAAGTCGCGCCGAGCGTCAGGCGGCGAGGCCGCGAACCAGCCGCCGTCGAGCGTCGGGTCGCGGCCGACATCGGGGACATCCCACAAGCCCGACCCAAGCAGCCGAATTGCCCGGGTATCGAGCCCGGCGCTCGCCAATTTGCCGGCGATGTCTCGCAACTGATCGCCGCCTTCGGGCAAAAGCAGCGCGTCAAAACTCGGAACCACAGGCGGTGGCGCTGCCGCCGGCAACCCCGGTGCATCGGTGGCGCCAGTGACAGGTGCGGGCAGCGGGCCTGACGGCAAGAGGGTGGCGATGGCGGTAGACATATCGCCGGCGTCGCCGGGTTGGTAAAACGCGACCCTGGCCACCCCGGCCCCGGTCGACGCGACCGTCTCGCGCAGCGCATCCGCCATCAGGTGACCGTAGGGCGTATTCGGCGCCAGTGCCGCGAATCGGCCGATCCCGCGCTCGCGGGCATAGGCGACCTCGCGCACCACTTCCTGGCGCGGCAAAAAACCCATCAGATAGATGCCGTCGCCGGCGAGATCGGTCACTGTCGAAAACGCGATGACATCGACATGGGCATCGCGAGCGATCGGTGCGACGGCCTCTACTTCGGCCGCCAAGAGCGGACCGAGTATCAGTTTCACCCCGTCATTAATGGCCGAGCGCGCGGCATCGGCCGCCCCGGCGGGGGTTCCGTGGGTGTCGCGCGGCACCAGGGTCAACTGGTCGCCGCCAGTCTCGAACAGCGCCATCTGCGCCGCATCGAGGATCGCATTGCCAAGCCTGGCGTTCGATCCCGATAGCGGCACCAGCAGCGCGATCTTGGCCGGTCCGGCGGGGGCCATTGCTGTTGGCGGCGGCGGATGCGGGGCAGGCGGCGGCGGGCCATAGGGTGGTTGCGGAGCCGCCAATGGCGCCGGTACGATCGGCTCGGGCGCGCAAGCGACGAGTGCTGCGAGCGCCACGAAGGCGGCAACCAATGAGACCAGGCGAGGGAGGTACCAGCGCGGCAACGGCGACCTCGGGCGGCAAGTGCGAGCCGGGCGAGCCTAGCGGGGGTCCCGGTCGGAGTAAACCCGAGGCGGCGGAGCCGTCGGTCGCAACAGCGCTGCCGGCGCCTGGGCTGCATCTGGTAGCAACGCCGATCGGCAATCTCGGCGACATCAGTCTGCGGGCGCTCACGGTATTACGCGGCGCCGACCGCGTCTTGTGCGAGGATACCCGGGTAACGGCAAAGCTGCTGAACCGTTACGGCATCAAGGCCCGGCTCGAACCCTATCACGACCACAACGCCGAGATGGCCCGGCCGCTGATCCTCGCCGCACTCAGGCGCGGCGAACGGGTGGCGCTGGTCAGCGACGCCGGTACCCCGTTGGTTTCAGATCCCGGCTACAAGCTGGTGCAGGAGGCGATCGCCGAGAGCCTGTCGGTGACCGCGGCACCGGGACCGTCGGCGGTGCTGACCGCGCTGATCCTGTCCGGACTGCCGCCTGACCGGTTTTTGTTTGCCGGATTTTTACCGCGCCAGGCAGCGGCGCGGCGGCAGGCGCTTGCCAAATGGGCGGCGCTTGACGCCACCCTGATCTTTTACGAAACCGCCCCACGGCTCGCCGCATCACTCGCCGATATGGCGGAAATCCTGGGGTCGCGGCCGGCGGCAGTGGCCCGCGAACTGACCAAATTGCACGAGGAGATCAAGCGCGGCCGGCTCGACGATCTTGCCGATCATTATTACGAGCAGGGTGCGCCGCGTGGCGAGATCGTGGTCGTCGTCAGCCCGCCCGAGCCAGCCGCACTTCTCGCCGAAGAGGAGCTCGACCGCCGTTTGCGCCAGGCCGTCGCCGAACTAGGCGTTCGCGATGCCGCGGCCAAACTCGCCGCCGAGACTGGGCTGCCGCGCCAGGTTCTCTATCGCCGTGCACTGGCGATCCGCACGGAAAGACGATGAAGGAGACGCGGCAACAGACGACGGCGCGACGGCGTTCTGCCGAGCGCCGCGGGCGACTCGCGGAATGGATGTGTCTGTGGCATCTGCGGCTGCGCGGCTGGCAGATCATCGCGCGCGGGTGGCGTTGCCCTTCGGGCGAGATCGATCTTGTGGCGCGGCGCGGCGCGGTCCTGGCGATCATCGAGGTTAAATCGCGCGACGAGGCGGCGGTCGCGGCACATGCGGTAACTCCACGGCAGCGCCGGAGGATCACGCGGGCCGCCGAAGCGCTGCTCGGCTCGCGCCCCGATCTCGCCAGCCTTGATGTGCGATTCGACGTAATGCTCGTCGCATCAAAACGGTTGCCACGGCATTTGGTAGACGCGTGGCGCATCGACGGCTAACAGCAGCGGCCTTGGGGCAGTCACAGCCGACATGGTAAGCCATTGGTTAGCCGTAGCAATCTGGTGACGCAGCCAGCATCGATGCGAAGCCGGTAAAAGGCTGTGACGGCGGCCCATAAAAGGTCACAGCCCGACGATTGGCAACCCAGATGACTTGGCTGAAACTTTATCGCGGCATCTGGGTTGCGGGGGCGAATCAGTGTCATTCGTGCGCGTCGCGCTGTGGCTGGCGTTGGGCTTTGGTCTGAGCGCGGGTCTTAGCGGCTGCCCGGTGGCGATTGTCGGCGGGCTCGCCGCGGCCGGCGGGGCGGGTTATGCCGCCGATCAGGAACGCGGCGTGCAGGGCACCTACAACGATTTTGCGATCAAGACCAACATTCAGAACGCGTGGATGAAGTCGGAACCCGATCTGGCGCCGACGATCAACGTCACCGTCTATGAAGGCCGCGTCCTGCTGACCGGAACCGCCGCCAGCCCGGCGCGCAAGACCGAGGCGGCGGCGATCGCCCAAACGGTACCGGGGGTGCGCGCCGTCTATAACGAGATCGGAGTGGGGCCGAACGAAACCGTGTGGGATTCAACAAAAGACGCGTGGATCTCGTCCGAAGTGCGCTCCGGCCTGGTGTTCAGCAATATCCGCTCGGTCAACTACACGGTCGAGACCGTCGACGGTTCGGTCTATCTGATCGGCTCGGCACGTAGCCAAGCCGAACTCGATCACGCTACCAACATCGCCCGCAATGTCGCGGGGGTAAAACGTGTCGTGTCCTATGTCGAGGTCCGCCCGGGCGAGCCGTCGGGCTCGGAACTCGCGGGCCAGCCCGCAGCACCGGCGCCTTATCCCGCTGGTCCTGACGGTCCGTCACCGGAGGCGGCGCCCAACGCGGCGCCGACGACACCGGTCGAGGTCCAGAAACTGTAGCAGTCGCAACTACCGACGCCTCCGGCCGATTGTCGCAATCTCGAGGGGCAACGTCGCCGGCCAAGCGCCAGGGCTCGCCATACCCGCCCCTCTCCTGACCATTCTGCCTGGGCCTAGCCGCGACTGAAGGCCGGCATCACATCGCGCGCGAACCAGCGCAACTGGTCCTTGAACTCATCGGGCGGCAGCCCCTCGGCCCAATGGATCATGAAATCTTCGAGGCCGGGATATTTGGCCTCGATCGATTTGATGCCGTCGATGATCTCCGCGGGTGTGCCGCAGAACCATGCCTTTTGCGCCACCCCATCGGCGAGCGACGGCACCCGCGACGGTGCGCCGGGAGTGCCCCAGGTGCGGCCCTCTTCATCGGCGTAGCGGACAAAACCAAAGGGTGCGAACCATTTGTAGCGCTCGTCATGCGACGGCTCGACCCGGCGCATCGCCTCCTCGCGGCTGCCCGCGAGATAGAGCCCCGCCCCCCAGATCATGTCCTGCCCAAGTTTTACGTCCTGCCCGTGGCGCAGGCAGGCGGCGTGATAGGCGCGGATCACATCATCGAGGATCTTTTCGCCGTTCAGGGTCACCATCGCCTTGATGCCGTATTGGGCCATCATGTCGATGGTCCTGCCGCTGGCGATCGGCATCCAGATCTCGACCGGCAGATGCTTGGGCCGCGGCACACAGGTGATTTCTTCGAGCTGATAGCCGCGATAGGGAACATCAGGCGGACATTGATAATATTTGCCCTTGTGGCGAAACGACTCTTCGTTGAAGCACTTCAGCATCAGCTGCAGCCCTTCCTCGAAGATTTCGCGGTTGGCATCGGTATCGAGTAATGGCGCGTCAAAAGTCTCGACCTCGCGGGTGTGATAGCCGCGGCCGACCCCCAGGATCACGCGGCCGTCGGTGACGATGTCGGCCATCGCATAGTCTTCGGCGAGCCGGATCGGGTGCCACATCGGCAATATGTTGAATCCGCAACCGAATTTCAGCTGCCTGGTCTGGGTTGCAAGCCACAGCCCGAGCTGGATCAAATTTGGCAGGCACTCATAGCCTTCGCGCTGAAAGTGATGCTCGGCGGTCCACAAGGCGTAGTAGCCCTCATCGTCCATGACCCGCGCCACGTCGCGTGCCGTCGCGAAGACCTCGCTCAGGCGCTCGTTCGAATAGCGCCGTTCGTTCGCCGGCGTGCCATTCAATCCGATATTGTCGAGCGCGATCTGGCCGACATAGAGCGCATGAAACCGCTTGATCATGATCCAGTCCTGCCTCCGTACGGGTCCTAATGTCTTGGACTATATCACGTCGTGATCGCAACCGCGAAAATGGCGGCGAGGCTGGGTCGGCAACCCGGTGATGTGACTGCGCGGTGCGCCGCCTTTCCATGACCCGGTCACCCGGCTTATGCTCTGGCGGATTATCGGGCCTGCGGGAGGATCGCACCATGGAAGCCGCCGCCGCTGTCTTTCGCAAAGTGCATGCACCGCTGACGATCGAGCCGATTGAGATCGATCGGCCGTGGGGACGCGAGGTGCTGGTCCGCACCGCAGCGACCGGCGTGTGCCATAGCGATCTGCACGTCGTCGACGGGGTCGGTCGTTTTCCGCTCGACCGACCGATCGTGCTCGGTCACGAGGGCGCCGGGATTGTCGAGGCGATCGGCGCCGAGGTGACGACCGTCAGGCCGGGCGACCATGTCGTCGCCTGCCTCTCCGGCTTTTGCGGCAGCTGCCCGCAATGCCTCTCCGGCCACCCCAATCTGTGCACCGGCGGCATCGTCACCCGGCCCGACAACGCGGCGCCGCGTCTCTCACAAAACGGCGCGCCGCTGCGTCAGTTCATCGGCATTTCGAGCTATGCCGAAAAGATGCTGCTGCACGAAAACTCGATTGTCCGGATCGATCCCGAATTGCCGCTCGATAAGGCCGCCCTTGTCGGTTGCGGGGTGTTGACCGGGGTTGGCGCCGCGTTGCGCAGTTCGGGCCTCGAAGCGGGTCAGACCGTGGCCGTATTCGGCTGCGGCGGCGTCGGCCTCTCGATCATCCAGGGGGCGCGGATCGGCGGTGCGCGCCAGATCATCGCGGTCGACCAATACGAAGCGAAGCGTGAGATGGCGACCCGCGCCGGGGCGACGCATTTTGTCGACGGCTCGCAGGATGATCCGGTCAAGGCGGTGCGCACCTTGACCGGCGGTTTGGGGGTCGATCACGCCTTTGAAGCCGTGGGGTTGGCCAAGCTGGTGCGGCAGGCGATCGAAAGCCTGGCGATCCGCGGCACCGCGACGATCGTCGGGGTGTTGCCGCCAGAGGCGATGATCGAGTTTCCGTGGATGGCGATCCGCCCCGAATGCAAAGTCCAGACCTCGCGCATGGGTTCGAACCGCTTTCGCACCGACATCCCCCTTTATCTCGATTTCTATCGCCAGGGCCGCCTCGACCTCGACGGCATGGTCACCAAGAAGGGCCGGCTCGACGACATCAACGAAGCCTTCCGCGCGATGAAGGCCGGCGAAGTCGCAAGGACGGTGCTAACGTTTGATTGATGCCCGGCATGCGGCGCTTGGCAACCATTGGCTTGCAACAGCACCCGCTCCCGCCATCCCGCCTGATGATGTCGACGAAGATCGGGACCCATGACGGCCGCAGATAGCGGGTTTCTCCGTCAGAGAACAGCGAGAAAATATCGCAAAACCGCATCCCGGGGCCTCTGAACGAGTGCGGCTCCGGTCATCTGCCGAGGCGCCAGCTTGTCTTGGCAGATCTCTTCCACAGCGCGGCTTCGGTCAACGTCGGCGCAAAACCACGCACCCTCGTTTCGGGTCCGATACATCGGCAATGTGGATGGTGATCCGCAAGTCTTGCTGGTGGAAGGGTTTGCTTCCCATCCCCGAAATTGCCGCCGGTAACGACCACGATCTTCCCGTCGAACTGCTTCACGTGCTCCCCTTTGGCTTGCTCATCCCACCTATGACCCATCTTGTCGGACGCTTGGGCTTGCCGGAACCGATGGATCGCGCGAGGCTACGGTCAAACCTGGAGGATATCGCCATGCCCGCCCCCTATGAAACGCACCGCGCCCAGTTGAAGGCCATTCTGTTGGCCTGGGGAATGCCAGAGGATAATGCGGAGACGACCGCAGACGTGCTCGGCTGGGCCGATCTGCATGGGGTCGACAGCCACGGCATATCGATGATCCCGGGCTACGACCGGCTGCGTCGCAGCGGGCGCGCAAATATGACCGCGCGACCACACGTCATCAAGGAAACCCCAATCTCGGCCCTGGTTGACGGCGATGGCGGGCTTGGCCATGTGCCCGCCCAGTTTGCGATGCAAGTGGCAATTGATAAGGCCAAACAATCGGGTATGGCGATCACTGCGGTGCGCAACTCGGCGCATTTTGGCGCCACGGGCTATTATACCCGGATGGCGGCCCAGGAAGGGCTGATTGGGATGGCATGCACCAGCAATTCGGGGGTGCAGGTCGCTCCGACCTTTGGCAAGCAAGCCAAGCTCGGGACCGATCCATGGTCGTTCGCCGCCCCCACCGCCGATGGGCCGCCGTTTCTACTCGATATGGCGACGACAACCGTTGCAGCCGGTCGCATCCGCAACAAGGCGAATGAAGGGCTGCAATGTCCGCCGGGCTGGGTGCTCGACAAGGACGGGCGGCCGAGCACCGACCCAATGGAGGCGCGCGACAAGGGTGGGTTTCTGACGTCGCTCGGTGGCTCACCCGAGAGCTCAAGCTACAAGGGCTATGGCCTCGCGGTCATGGTCAACATCCTCAGCGGATGTCTGCCCGGGTCAACCTTGATTACCGACCCGATGGCCGGCAAAAAGCCCGAGGGCAACGACATCGGCCACTGCTTTATTGTGATCGATCCGGCCTTGTTCCGGGACCGCGACGAGTTCGCCGCCGACGTCACCAGACTGTGCAACGATTTGCGAGCGACGACGCCGATCGATCCGGCGCAGCCGGTCATGGTCGCAGGCGACCCGCAATGGAATTACGCGAAGCAGCGCCTGCGTGAGGGTATCCCGGTCGGCGCCGGGCTGTTGAACCAGATTCGTCAGGTCGCGCAGGCCTGCGCCGCTCCCTGGCTGTTGGACTGAGACTGAGAGGTTCATGATGACTGAACCGCATGGCCCGTTGCATGGAGTGAGAGTCGTCGCCTGCTCGACGGCCCAGGCTGGTACGGTGCCCTACATGCTGATGGCCGATCTCGGCGCCGAGGTGATCAAGATCGAGGTGCCCGAAATCGGCGACAATTCGCGTGGCTCGACCGTGTTGCCAGGATTACCGAGCACTTATTTCGAAACCAACAACCGCGGTGTCAAAAGCCTGAGCCTGAACCTGAAAACACAGGAAGGCCGCGCGATCCTGCGCAAACTCGTCGCCACGGCCGAGATCTTTGGCCAGAACTTCCGGCCGGGTGCAGCCGAAAAGAATGGCTTCGGCTACGACGAATTGCGGCAGGTTAACCCGAGACTCGTCTATGTTTCGGTATCGGGCTATGGACCAAAAGGCCCGCACGCTGATCTGCCGGGCACAGATTCGATGGCGCAGGCGCTGGGCGGCATCGCCGAAGCCTACTCGACCCCGGGCCAGCCACTGAAGACTGGCATCGTATCGGTTGCCGACGAGACCTGCGCAATCCTCGCCTTTGGCGGGGCGCTCGCGGCACTGACCTATGCACGTGCGACCGGCGTCGGGCAAAAGGTCGAATGCTCGCTGCTCGGCGGCCAGATCCGGCTGATGGGCTGGACCCTGACGACCGCGATGTGGCGCAACCGCAATCCGGTCACCGGTCAGGCCCGCATCACAGGTACATCGGCGCGGCCTGGTCTCAGCGCCAGCTTTAACGACCGCGACGGCAAACCGCTGGTGTTCCAGCTCAACGGGGCGCGCAAATGGCGCGAGGCGATGACCGCGCTCGGCTTTTACGAAGTGCTCGAAGGCGCTGGGTTTGGCGATCTCGGGACCGTGATCGGTTCCGACGAACAGCGTGCCGCACTGCTGAGGATGCTCGACGAGTTGTTTGCGACTGGCGCGCGGGACGATTGGGTGGCGCGGTTGCGCGCGGCGGACATCGTTGCCGCCCCGATCAACACCCTACTCGAAGCGTCGAACGATCCGGACGTGCTGGCTAACGGCTATGTGAGCGAAGTCGACTATCCTGAATACGGCAAGCGGCTCAAGGTGCACGGTTCGCCGTGGCGGTTTTCGGAAACTCCGCCAAAGATCGGCATCGCTCCAAAGCTCGGGGCAGATACCGAGGAAATCCTTGCTGATCTCGGCTTTGCCCCAATAGAGATCGAGGGTTTGAGAGAGAGAAAGATCATCTGAGGGCGGAGCAGCCTGGCGCCCGCAGGGAGCCGCTGGCCAAGGCAACGATCGCTACCGTTTTCCACACCGTCGCGCGCTCGCTGACCGACAGCCGGTCGGCTTCTCACAGCCCTGCGGAACCGGCGGCAATTGTGGTGGTTTTTTGGTCATTACTTGCGATCGCCGCCGGCGATTCCCGCTGGCGACGCCGACCGCCATAGGGCGACGGGGACAGCGACGATGGACCCACGCGTGCAGGATATCGCGGCCAATGTACGCTCGAGCAGTTCCGAATGCCCGACGGCAACCGCCAGCCACGATCCGATGCGATCGCGGCCCGTTTCTCGCCGCTGGCGAGACATTACGATGGCGGTGTTCAATGGCATCTCGGCCGACCGCATCTTCCTCGTCGCGGCCGGTGTGACATTTTATGCGATCCTGGCGCTGTTTCCCGGCATCGGTGCTATCGTTTCGATCTACGGATTATTCGCCAATCCGGCCAGCATCACCGGTCACCTCTCTATGTTATCTGGCGTGGCGCCGGGTGGTGCGGTAGAGGTGCTGAATGGTGACTTGACGCGTCTTGCGAGTCAGAACGGTACCACGCTTGGTGTTGGTTTTGCCGTCAGCTTGCTGGCCGCATTATGGTTTTCTAATTCGGGGATGACCGGGTTTGTCGACGCGTTGAATGTCGTCTACGAAGAAAGAGAGCGACGCAACTTATTAAAGTATTACGCGACAACGCTCGCCTTTACTGCTGGTGCTATTATTCTAGTGTTGGTAGCAACCGCGGTGATCGTCGCAATTCCGCTGATGCTGGACTTTATCCCGAACGCAAGCGTGACGGCGATATTGCTGGAAATCTCGCGCTGGCCGGTCATGTTCGTACTTGTCGCTGGAGCCATTGCAGTGGCTTACCGCTATGCTCCGTGCCGCAGCAGCTCGCCGCAATGGCGCTGGATTTTATGGAGCGCCGCCGCCGCCGGTGTTGTGTGGCTTGGCGTCTCGGCTCTGTTTTCCTGGTATGTCGGCAATTTCGGCAGCTACAACCGGACCTACGGTTCGCTCGGGGCGATCTTTGGCTTTATGACCTGGATGTGGCTGTCGATGGTGGTCGTCCTGATCGGCGCCAAGCTCGACGCCGAACTGGAGCGTGCTACCGCGTCCGCTCCCACCGGGGGAACAGTCGACAGCGCGAACCGGATTGACGCTCGGCAAATGTGAACTCTGCGGCGGTTCGTAACGTCGAGCGCAGGGCGACAATTGCTGATCCTCCCGCTAGCCGCGCCGCGCGCTGCGGTTGCAGTCCGGCATCGTGTGTTGATTTTGACGATTTCGGGGACGGGGGTTTGGTTTCGCCAGGATTGCGGGGCTGATATATACAGACGGCGGGTTTCAAGCAGGCGCCGTATATGGTTTTAAACACCGATCGTAAAGCCGGCTGATGGCCGGCGATATCAAATCGCTGCTGGCCATTGTCGCCGGCGGCCGCAGCCTGAGCGAAAGCGAGGCCGAGGTGGCCTTCGACATCATCATGAGCGGCGATGCGACGCCATCGCAAATGGGCGGGTTTTTGATGGCGTTGCGGGTGCGCGGCGAGAGCGTTGACGAAATCACCGGGGCGGCACGCATCATGCGGACCAAGGCGGTGCAGATCGATGCCCCGCCCGGCGCGATCGATACCTGCGGCACCGGCGGCGACGCGTCGGGCAGCTTCAACATCTCAACAGCAACCGCCCTGGTCGTAGCCGGCTGCGGCGTGCCGGTAGCCAAACACGGTAATCGTGCTCTGTCGTCAAAATCCGGTTCGGCCGATGTCTTGACTGCGCTCGGCGTCAACATCGAAGCCGATCTCGCTGTGGTGCGCGCGTGCCTATGGGAAATCGGGCTCGGCTTTTTGATGGCGCCGCGGCATCACAGTGCCACCCGCCATGTTGCACCAACCCGCGTCGAACTCGGCACCCGAACCATCTTCAACCTGCTGGGTCCGTTGTCGAGCCCGGCTCTGGCGCGCCGCCAGTTGGTCGGCGTTTTCGCGACGCGTTGGGTGCGGCCGATGGCCGAGGTCCTGGGCCGTCTTGGCGGCGAGCGCGCCTGGGTTGTCCATGGCGACGGTTTTGACGAATTGACCACCGCGGGACCAACAATGGTGGCATCGCTCGACCAAGGCGCGGTCGAGACTTTCGAAATCACTGCCGCCGATGCTGGATTGCCAGCGGCGCGGCGCGAAGATCTGCGCGGTGGCGAACCGGCGCTGAATGCCCGGCTGATGCAGGATTTGCTGGCTGGCGTCGGTGGGCCGCTGCGCGATGTCGTGTTGTTGAACAGCGCTGCGGCTTTGCTGGTCGCCGGCCGCGCCGTCAATCTCTACGACGGCGCCGAAATTGCCGCTCGGGCGATCGATTCGGGGGCGGCACGCCGCGTCCTCGCCGCGCTGGTCGCCCGCACCAATGCCCTCGCAGCGGCAGCGGAGCTTGCTCGATGAGCGATGTACTCGACCGCATCTGTCGCGAAAAACGCGCTCACGTTGCGCGCGTCAAAGCGGCCTGCCCCGAAGCAGAACTGATCGCTGGGCTCGTCTCGTCGCCGCCGGTTCGCCCCTTTGCCGCGGCCCTTGAACGGCGTCTGGCGCAAGGGCGCTGCGGCTTGATTGCGGAAATCAAAAAGGCGTCGCCCAGCGCCGGGCTGATCCGGTCCGATTTTGACCCGGCAATGCTGGCCCGCGCTTATGAGACGGGCGGCGCCACCTGTCTTTCGGTGCTGACTGATACTGCATTTTTTCAAGGCAGCGACGACGATTTGCGCGTGGCGCGCGGTGCTGCATCGCTGCCGGTTTTACGCAAGGACTTCATTATCGACCCGTATCAGGTTATCGAGAGCCGGCGGATCGGTGCTGATTGCGTCCTGCTGATCATGGCGGCGTTGACCGACGCCGCGGCCGGTGAATTGGCTGCCGCGGCGGCCGAACTCGGCCTCGATGTGCTGGCCGAGGTGCACGATCAGGCGGAGCTCGAACGCGCGTTGTTGCTCGGCTGCCGGCTGATCGGCATCAATAACCGCAATCTGAAGACGCTGAGCGTCGATCTCGGTACGACCGAAAGGCTGGCGCCGGGGGTACCATCCGACCGTATTGTCGTTGCCGAGAGCGGAATCCGCAAGGCGCAGGATCTCGACCGGCTGGCCGTCGCTGGCGCGCATTGCTTTCTGGTCGGCGAGACCTTGATGCGCGAGGCGGATGTGACGGCCGCGACACGGCGGTTGCTCGGGCTTGCCGAATTCAGCCATCTCGACGCACGGGGTCATGCCCGGATGGTCGATGTTTCAGCCAAGAACGAGACTGAGCGAATCGCCGTTGCCGGGGCGCGGGTCGTCATGCATCGCGAGACCTTGGAGCGGATTAGTATCGGTGATGTCGCCAAGGGCGATGTGCTCGCGGTCGCGCGACTTGCCGGCATCATGGCCGCCAAGCGTACTGCCGAATTGATTCCCTTGTGCCATCCGTTGGCGCTGACCTCGGTCGCGGTCGATCTCGCCTGCGCGCCCGAGAGAAGTGCGGTAGAAATTACCGCCACCTGCCGTCTGCGCGGCCGCACCGGCGTCGAAATGGAGGCGCTGACCGCGGCGAGCGTTGCGGCGCTGACGATCTACGACATGTGCAAGGCGGTCGATCGCGGCATGGTGGTCACCGATCTGCGGCTGTTGCGCAAATCGGGCGGCAGATCCGGAGATTGGGAGGCAGAACCGTGATTTCGGTGGAGGAAGCGCTGGCGCGTTTGCTGGCTCTGATCGAGACGCTGCCGCCGGAACAGGTCGCGTTGTCCGATGGGCTTGGCCGAGTGCTGGCGGAAGACGTTGCCACCCGGCGCACCCAGCCGCCCTTTGCCGTCTCCGCAATGGATGGTTATGCGGTGCGTGCCGACGATCTCGGCCGGATCCCGGTCGAACTGCGGATTGTCGCCGAAGTGCCGGCCGGCGCCGGGTTTGGCGGCCATGTCGGCCCAGGCGAAGCGGCGCGGATCTTTACTGGCGCACCGATGCCGGAAGGGACCGACACCGTCATTATCCAGGAGGACACCGAGCGCACCAACGACCGGGTGCGGGTACTGGAGGCGACCCAACCCGGCCGGTATGTCCGACGCGAAGGCCTCGATTTCACCACGGGCGAGGTGTTGTTGTCCGCCGGGCGCAGACTGACGGCACGCGACATCGGCCTGCTCGCGGCGATGAACCGGCCCTGGCTTTTTGTTCGGCGTCGACCGCGCATTGGGATCTTGTCGACCGGCGACGAGATCGTGATGCCGGGCGACCCGATCGGACCGCATCAGATCGTCAGTTCAAACAGCCTGGCGCTCGCTGCGATCGTCACGGCTTGCGGCGCGATTGCGGTGTCGGTCGGCAACGCCCCTGATGATCCCGAAGCCTTGCGGCGAATCGCTGCCGCGACGCGCGGTGTCGACCTGTTGGTTACCACCGGCGGTGCGTCGGTCGGCGAACACGATCTCGTGCGCGACGCGCTATCGGCGGACGGCTTCGAACTCGATTTCTGGCAGATCGCGATGCGCCCCGGCAAGCCGCTGATGGTCGGACGCTATCGTGCCACGCCGATGCTCGGCTTGCCCGGCAATCCGGTTTCTACATTTGTCTGCGCGATGCTGTTTCTGATACCCGCGATCGAGCGGCTGAGCGGCGCCGCAGCCGCCGGGAACAGCGCCTCGACGGCGCGGCTTGGCGCTGCTGTGGCCAGGAACGATCGGCGCCAGGATTATCTGCGCGCCCGCCTTGCGCGCGCCGCCGATGGCGTCGACGAAGTTTTCCCGTTCGCGGTCCAGGATAGCTCGATGATGCGTCTGCTCGCTGCCGCAGACTGTCTGATCCTCCGCCCGCCGCATGCCGTCGCCGCGGCGCCGGGCGAAACCGTGCCGATCATCCGCTTTCCAGCCGGGACGTGGCCGATTTAAGTCACAAGATTGGGCCGATCTAGCCATTTTGCACGACTTGACGGGACGAGCGAACCAAAGTAGAACGAAGCCACGTTTAGGGTTCGTTCCGGGCTGCCGGAAGAAGAGGTTTCTATGCTGACCGCAAAGCAGCGCGAATTGCTGCTGTTTATCAATCAGCGGCTCGCTGCAACCGGGGTGTCGCCATCGTTTGATGAGATGAAGGACGCGTTGCGGCTAAAATCCAAATCCGGAATTCATCGACTGGTCAGCGGTCTCGAAGAACGCGGTTTTATCCGCCGATTGCCGCATCGCGCGCGAGCATTGGAGGTTGTCAAAATGCCGGAGGAGAGTGCCGCTCCGTCCGGTGACCGCAGCGGGTTCTCAGCCAAGGTCATACAGGGTGATTTCCGGGCTTCATTGCCGGGGGCGGCGCCGGTGGCGCCCGATGTCGAAGCGGTCGAACTTCCGCTCTATGGCCGCATCGCCGCCGGCACCCCGATCGAGGCGTTACGCGATCAGAGCGCCTCAATCGGCGTACCAGCGACCTTGCTGGGCCATGCCGGCGAGCATTATGCGCTGGAGGTCGCTGGCGACAGTATGATCGAAGCCGGCATACTCGATGGCGACACGGTGATTATCGAACGCGGTAACGCGGCCGAGAATGGTGCGATCGTCGTTGCGCTGATCGATAAAGAGGAGGTGACCCTGAAACGGCTGCGCCGCCGCGGCGCCTCGATAGCGCTTGAACCTGCCAACAAAGCTTACGAGACGCGAATTTTTGGCCCCGATCGCGTCGAAGTGCAGGGGCGGCTCGTCGGTCTGTTGCGCCGGTATTGAGCGGCTTTCGCAGAGCGTGTGTTGCTGCCAATAGCGAGTCGATATCGCCGTCCGATCGAGCAATACTGGACCCGGAGCCCCGTGCACGGCCAACGTGCCGCCTCGGTCCCGCGGACCGTCAGAAGCGTCGGCGTAACATCGCCGCCGCCAATCGCCAGCTTTGCAATGGGTCTGGCTGGCCCAGCACCGGGGCGAACGGGTTGTGGCCGGCAGCCTCGAGTCGGCGCAGTGACCGATTGGCGATCACTCCTGGCAGCAGCGCCGGCAAAGCAGCGCGTGGTATCGCGTCGCGCTTGGCGCGCGCTAGTTGCAGGTGAGACTTTGCCGTTGCGGCGATTTCGGCAATGGCGGCGGGCAAAGCAGACGAGTTGCGCGCCAGCGCGAGATCGGCAAGATTGAGGCCATGGCCCGCGGCGACCGCGGCGGGAATGATCGGATGCCGTCCTGCCATCTGCATCGGCAGTGCCCGCAACAGACCGGAAATCGCAAAAGCGATACCCACATCGCGGGCGGCGGCGATTGCAGCGGCGTTGCCGCGCACCTCCAGGATCTCAAGCGCCAAGTATATCAGGCGCGATGAAGTCGCCTCGGCGTAATCCACGAGTGCCGCAAGATCGGCAAGAGGCCCCTCATCAAAATCGCCCTCTCGAGCATCGATCAGACGATCGAGATCGGCGCGGGTCAGCCAGCCCTGGCGGATGACGCGGCTGAGCGCTTCGACCACCGGATGGCGCCGCACCGGCCCGATGCCGTAAGCCGTCGCGATATTTTCGCGCCACCATTCAAGGCGGATTTGCCCGAGGGCCGGCTGGCTGACGCTCTCCCGCACTCTTGCAATCTCGTAATTGAAGGCGTAAAGCGCAAATAGCGCTTCGCGGCGGGCGATCGGGGCAAACAGCGCCGTTTGATACCGGTCGCGGTCGTGACGCCGCACCAACGCCGCAACCGGCGATAACGGCTCCGTTTCTGCGGAACGTTGGCCTGGACCCGGCGTTTGGTTTCGCAATCCGTTCACATAACCCGGGATGGTCGCCATGGCTTTCGAACTGCCGCCCCTGCCCTACCCGAAAAATGCGCTTGAGCCGCACATCTCCGAGCGCACGATGGATTTCCATCATGGCAGGCATCATCAAGCTTACGTGACAAACCTGAACAACCTGATCAAGGGTCAGCCTTTCGAGCAGCAATCGCTCGAGGAGATCATCAAGGCGACGTACAAAGATACCTCAAAGGTGGGCGTGTTTAATAACGCCGCCCAGGTATGGAACCATACCTTCTTCTGGCATTCGATGAAGCCGCACGGCGGCGGGGCGCCAAGCGGCGACATCGCGGCGGCGATTACCCGTGATTGCGGGGGGCTCGACAAGTTCAAGGAACAGTTCAAGGCTACCGCGGTCGGGCAGTTCGGCAGCGGTTGGGCTTGGCTCGTGGCCGAAAACAGCCAACTCAAGATCGTCTCAACGCCAAATGCCGTCACTCCGCTGGCCGAGGGGCAAACCGCGCTGGTGACCTGCGATGTCTGGGAACACGCCTATTATCTCGACTATCAGAACAGGCGGCCGGATTTTGTCCAGACCTTTCTCGATCACTTGATCAACTGGGATTTTGTCACGGAGAACCTCGCCAAAGCTCGTTAGAGTTAGACCATGATCCGATCAGATCGAAGCGCCCGGCGCTCCGATCTGATCCCGTGAATCACGGTCTCACCCCTGCTCTGGCGGCCGCGATGGGGTTGCCGCAAATGCAGCGACGAGCGAAAGGGCCGGCTCTTCTGGTTTACACGGCCCACTCTTCCCGCCCAAATGTTGCGACTGGCCGAGTGTTGATCAGCGAGTGCTACGACGGTTGAAGGTGAATTCCGCGGTCGAGCAGGATCGCGGTATATTCGCGGTACTCCATACCCAGCGCTTCGGCGTGGACGCCTTCTTCCAGCAGAAGAGACGCCAGCCTAGGTCCGGGTCAAGCGGCGGACGGCGATTGTGGCCAATTAGCGTTACCGCCAGCACTCCCGCCCTTTCGACCGGTTCCTGCCCGCATCTGATATTCCAATTCCCGCATCCGACCAGTCTATATGTGCGGCCGGCTGGTGTTGCTCCCAATGTCCTCCGTTCACCGATACAGGAGCGCCTGGATCATCCAACGAGAATTGATAACGCCGTTGAAGCCATCGGATGGTCGAAGCAAGTGAAGGTTCCGAACAAAGCGCGTCGACGCGGCCTCCCATCAGCTGCGCCGACGCTTTAGCTTTATGCACGCGACAATTCGTGAGCTTTATGCACGCGACAATTCGCGCCGGCGCAAGACCTGCAACTTCCAACTGCTGCTCGAATGATTATCGGGCCGCGCTGCCCGTCTCCATATGCTTTTGCGCATTCGCCTCGGCATTTTCACGGAAGACCTGGTCAGTCAGCCGCTTTTGCTGTTCCGGCATCACGCTGTATAGATTCTCGAAAGCTGGAACCAGCTTGTGCAAGTCCTCGGCGTGCATGTCGGCGATCCTCTCGTAGGATTGCATGTTTTCCAACGCGTTCATGGTCGGAAATTGCTGCATCCGTTGAACAAATTCCTGATCCATTGTACGGGCGTTCTCGCGCATGGTATTGGCAAAGCGCTCCCATTGCGGCTGCTCGGCTGAGGTGATCCGCAATTGCGCATGCAGTTGGCGGATGTGCGCCTCAACCCGCTGTTCGGCATTACCGCCGGGGACAGCGTTTGCCGACATCGGCGAGGCCGCCGCCGTCGGCGCCGACGGTGTAGTCGCTGCCGTCGTTGGCGCCTGGCTGGATTGGGCTAGCGCTGCGGCCGGAAGCGCGAGCAACGCCGCAATCGCGGCTGAAGCGAAGTAAGTCGAGCGGAGCATCTTTATTAATCCTTTGCTAAATCTTTGGGGTTTCGTGGAGCGTGACCCGATCCACACAGCGAAACATTGGCGCGGCATTCCCGGCCGCGGCGTCTCGCCTCTCAACCTCAATAGCCGTAGTAAACGCCTGGTGGCGGAGCGTAATAGTAACTGTACGGGTATCCATAGTAGACCGGGGGCGGGGCATAGGAATAATTGTAGGCGTTCGAGGCAGCCGCGGCACCAAGACCGAGGCCGATGATCCCGCCGGCAATCGCGGCGCCGACCGCCGCGCCGCCACCACCATGATAGTGCCCGTGCCAGCCGCCATGCCAATCCGCATGGGCGATAGCGGGTGCCAGGGCGAGAGCCGCGCTAACAGCAACGGCAGATAGGGCGCGCATGGACATGAAACGCTCAACTGCTTGTGACTACCGCTGAGGAAACCTCTGCGACCCTCAACTAGTTCCCCGCACAAAATTGGCGGGCGGGTGGTTCGCCGATAAATCGAGAGAACCTCGTTCGGTAATTTCGGGTTTAGGGAATTGCCGCTCTCGCGCCAAGTGCAGAGGAAGGCTAATTTCTCGAGGGCGTATCGGGCTCTGCCCGGCACAACGAGAGGAAGAATTGATGAACTCTGCAGTAGTCACACAACGGCGGCGACTCGGCAAAGGCGGACCCGAAATCTCAGCAATCGGGCTCGGCTGCATGTCGCTGTCCGGGGTCTACGGCAAAAGTGACGACGATGCCGGGATCGAACTGATCCATCGCGCACTCGACCTTGGCGTCGATCATTTCGACAGTTCCGACATGTACGGCTGGGGTCAGAACGAGGAATTGCTTGGCCGGGCGATTAAGGGCCGGCGCCAAGGCGTCGTGATTGCTACGAAATTTGGTCAAACGCGGCGGCCAGGCGGCGCGAATGGCGTTGATGGCACCCCTGCTTACATCGCTCGGGCCTGCGAGGCGAGCTTGAGACGGCTCGGCGTCGATGTCATCGACCTTTATTATCAGCACCGCGTCGATCCTGCGGTACCAGTCGAAGATACGGTGGGGGCCATGGCCAGATTGGTCCAACAGGGCAAGGTGCGCTTGCTTGGCCTATGTGAAGCACGACCGGAACGCATCCGCCGCGCCCACGCGACCCATCCGATCGCAGCGGTGCAAAGCGAGTTCTCGCTCTTGTACCGCGAAGAGGCGACAGAGATCCGGAAATTGACGCTCGGTCTTGACATCGCCTTTATCGCCTATGCGCCGCTCGGTCGCAGCCTGTTGGCTGGGGTCGTGCCCGATTTCGCTCATCTCGACGCGGGTGACACCCGCGGCCGTCATCCGCGATTTATTGGCGACAATTTCACTCGAAACCGCGCGCTGGTTGAAAAGATCGGAGAGATCGCCACAGAAAAAGGCTGCACCCCGGCGCAGCTGGTCCTGGCTTGGCTATTGGCGCAGGGGCCGGATGTCATCCCGATACCAGGCACCAAGCATATCTCTCGCCTCGAAGAAAATCTCGGCGCGCTACAGGTTCGGCTGACGGCTGGCGATATCGACCGGATCTCGGCTGCAATCCCGATCGGCGCTGCCGCCGGCACCCGCTATCCCGAAGGCGGCATGCGCGGCGTCTATATCTGATACGGGAATCGGCTGGACGACTGCGAGCTGGCGTCGCAGGGTTTATCTTTGGGCCGCGGTTAGCACCGCCCCGTAGGCTTGCAAAGAGTGTGGAAAGCAAGCAAATCAAATCAGCGGTGCCGATGCCGCGACGCAGCAATCGTGATGACCTCCGTCCCGGACTTTAATTCAGTTCAGGTCCACGATTTCAACCCAACTGGGCATTTCGCCGAGCGGGTATTGCTTCAGCGGGGACAAGGCACCGTTGTCAGGATCGATCGCGTAAACGGTCATGGCATTCGAGCTGAGCCCGGCGGCGAGCAGGAACCGGCCGCACGGGTCGATCGCAAAGCCGCGCGGCGTTGTTTCCGTTGGCCATCGCCCGCAGCGCGAAAACGTGCCGCGCTCGGGGTCGATACGGTAGCCCTTGAGCGTGCTGGTCGTCCGCTCGCTCGAATAGATGAAGCGGCCGTCAGGGGTGACATGCAGATCAGCCGCAGAGGGCTTGCCGGCGAAATCGGGCGGCAGGGTCGGAACGGTCTGTAATTCGGCGAGGGTGCCAGTCGCCGGATCGATGGCATAGGCGCCGAGAGTGGCGTCGGTTTCGTTCAGCAGGTAAAGAAACCGACCATTCGGGTGGAATGCGAGATGGCGCGGCCCAGCGTTCGGCTTGGTCGAAATCGCCGCGGGCGCGTTGTCCGAGACGGTGCCGGATGTGGCATCAAACCGCAGTTGCATGACCATATCGGCGCCGAGATTTGTGCAGTAGACATAGCGATTCGAGGCGTCGACAACGACGCAGTGCGCCTTCGGCCGAGTCGCTAGCACTTGGGTCGCGCGCGCTTCAACCCGCCCCTCCCGATCGATCGGATTGATCGCCAATTTCGCCCCCGGATAGGACGCGCTGAACAGGAACCGGCCATTCCGGTCGGTGATGATGTAAGCCATGCTGTCGGCGAGCGGCGCAATACCGAGGTGGCTGAGCCGCCCGCTTCTCGGGTCGATCGCAAAGCTCGACACCGGGAACGGCTCGCTGCGTAGCGCCGCATATAGAAATCGATGGTCGGGAGCAACGGCCATCGGAATACTGGTCGGCGACGGCTTGTCGGTGCCCGGCACCGCCACCCGCCCGATCGCGACGAGATCGCCACTGTCGCGATCCATCGCGAAGCAAAAGATCTCCTTGCTGCCGGCGTTGGAAACGTAGACGGCGATCTGCGGCATCGCGGCCATGGCTCAGCCCTCGCGCTGTAACTGCTGCGCCCTTTGCGCGGCCGGCCGATTATGGCACAACTTCAGCCACGCCTCAGTTCTG
>DATJLK010000203.1:0-5969 GCA_035509615.1 Allostellaceae bacterium
CTGTGCCACCTCGACCAGCCCCCATTGGTCGCGGTCGAGTTGCGAATGATAGGCCTCGCGGAAATACGGCACGCCAGCGAGCCGGCCGTCGGTCGAATAGCTCCAGCCGTGATAGGGGCAGGTGAAGACCGCGGTGTTGCCTTCGTCATAGCGGCACACCTTCATCCCGCGATGCCGGCACGAATTGAGGAAAACATGGATCTTGCCGGCCCGGTCGCGGCACAGGATCACCGATTCCTCGCCCATGCCCGAGACAAAGAAATCGCCGGGGTCCGGGATCTGGCTCTCGTGGCCGACAAACAGCCAGGCGCGGGCAAACAGCCGCTCCTGCTCCTGCGCGTAGATCGCGTCATTGACAAAGATCTCGCGGCTAACCTGCCCGCGCGCCAGATCAACCAGCCCGGTGCGATACCCCGATGCCGATGCCGCTGTCATCGCCGCCTCCGATCCTGCTCGATACCATGTTATTGCCGCAGCGGCATACATGCCAGCCCCAGGGCATATGGCGCCAAGCATATGGTGCCGGACACGCCGCGAGAAACTGCTTTCGACGCCGCGGCACGAATGGGCCGGTCCCATGCCCCGCGGCCGATCCCGCGCCTGGGTCTGCCGCACCGGCGATGCGGCCGCCCCAGCGCATTCAATGATCTTGCCAAAAAGACCGCCACAGCTCGGCCCGCCTGCGTGGACCTGCCGATGGTCGATCAGACCGCAATGTTTCGCAAACCTAGAGCCTGCAAGGACCGGGCTCAGTGTGGCCCGTAGGAATTCGGCGGCGGATTGGGCGGCGGCGGGTAGTATCCAGGCGGATAATAGGGCGGCGGCGGATAATAGGGCCGCCCGTAAAAGCCGTAAGGCGGCGGAGCCAGCGCCACAAATGGTGCTGTGACGAGCATCGCAGCGGTGCCGAGGATGGCGCCCACCGCGCAGAATGGCCAGAACAGCGGAAACGGCGAACAGGGCGGATAGTATTGCGCCTCCGCGGCAGCTGGCGGCAGAGCCGCGAGACCGGCGGCGAATATGGCCGAGACCGCTATCCGGCGGATACACATGGAGGCTCTCCAATTGAACCGAACAGCGATGCTAGCCGCCGACGGGATAAATGCAAATCACATCGTCCGCCAAACCCTCGCGCCGCGGCGGCTCGCGCTATTGTGGAAATTCCCTGCGAAATTTCCTGATACGCCAACTGCCGCGCAACAAAGACCCGCCCCTCGTGTCGCCCTCGGATGGGTTGATGCAGCGATAAGATGCCAGATCGCAAATGCGGGCTTCAGTGCTCGAACCCGAACAACTTTTGCGCATTGTGGTGGAGGATTTTGTCGGTATCGGCTTTGGGCAGCCCCAGCCGCTCGATATAGGCAAAGGTCTCCTTGTAGGGTTCGTAATCCTGCAACACCGGATAGTCGCTACCGGTAACCAGGTGGTCGACGCCAAACGCCTCGAGCGCGCACAGGAAGGCTGGCTTTGAGCCGTAGCAGACGGTGTCGTAGTAGAATTTTTTGGCCGTCACACTCGGCGCCTCGGCGAGGTTCGGATGGCCGCTCGGGCTCTGGCCTTGATTGTCGAGGCGGTTGAGCAGCATCGGGATCGGCCCGCCAAGATGCGGGACGATGAACTTGATGTTGGGATA
The DNA here is from genome assembly GCA_035509615.1 of Allostellaceae bacterium. Classification (GTDB taxonomy): domain Bacteria; phylum Pseudomonadota; class Alphaproteobacteria; order ATCC43930; family CGMCC-115725; genus AP-15. The sequence continues at coordinate 1,634 of DATJLK010000203.1, forward strand.
GCGGTACGGGATCTGCTTGGCGATCATGTGCAGGACAAAGGTCGCATCTTCGAGCGAGGTGCCAACCGAACCCCGGTAATTATAGTCGACGATAAACGGCGAGCAGATCCCGGTTCCGGCCGGATGCACAAACAGCACCGTGCCGCGCCGGTTCATCTCGGCATAGATCGGTTCGAACTCGGTCTCGGCAATCGAACGGCCGAGACAGATGATGTTCATGTTGACGCCGACGCAACCCAGCTGATCAAAACCGCGCTCCATTTCCTTTAGCGCCGCGTCGATATGCGGCAGTGGCAGCATGACGTAGGAGCTGATGCGCTCAGGGAAGCGGTGCGCGAACTCGGCATAGGCGTCGTTCAGCATCTTGACCGCGGTCACGCATTCCGCCTCATCGGGCAGGTAGGGCGGGTGATTAGGCGACAAGACCTGCTTTCCGACCCCGGCCTCGTCCATCCAGGTGAACCGGCCCTCGATGTCTTCCGGCGTGTCCGAGAACGGGTGGCGCGCCATGCCGCGCTTGACCGGAAGATGCACCGGCGAGGCAAACCGGTCACCCATGAACTCGCTGAAATTTCTCGGCGTATAGTGCGCGTGCACATCACAGATCATCACGGTCTTCCTTGTTTTGCGAAGGGTTCGGAAAGGATCGTCGGCCTCGATCGGTGTCCGGGGCGCTACCGGCTTTCTCGGCTCAGGTCAATCCGGCTCGACTGGGGCTTGCAATCGCCGGCATATCCGATCCTTTGCCCGAGATTCTCATCGTCCGCCGGACGATTCCGGTTGCGGCGGAGCAGCTCCGGGCTCAGACGAAAGTCCACGGTCGGTGACGAAAACCTGGTGTTACGGATTTGACGTCTGGTCCCTATAGCCCGTTCTGATCATACCCGCGACAGCGGCGTGCCCGGGGTAACAGACAGCTCGCCTTGCCATCCCCTGTACATGCCGGATCCGGGAACCTTGGAAATGGCCAAATCCAAGACGACCAACATCCTTTGACGGAACCGGTCCGCGTGGAGGCGCCGCGAGAGCGCCTTTCCTTGGGCCTTCAACGTGAAGCCAGCCGCGAGCGAGCCCCAGACCACCCGCCCCGAGGGGCTCGACCGGCGGGTCAAACCCGAACTCCTACTCCCGCCGGCCGATCGCGCAGAGAATCGACCCCGGGCGACCCGCCACGGCGGTGGACCGCCAGATCGCGTCGCGCGTCCCCCGGTTCTTTCCTCTTCCACATGCGGGAGAGGTTTGGGAAGGGGGCGCGCGACAAGCGGTCGGACGCCCGGACGGGCTCAGGCAGCCGGCGGAAAGAAGACCAGCGTACGCACCTCGATGCTTTCCCGCGGCGCCGCCTCGGGGGTCAGCGGGTTCTCGAACGAGGTGTGGAACGACAGACGAGCCCGGCCGTCATTGGCGCTGTCATGCACCCGGATCAGCAGCACCTCGTCAGGCTGCATTTCCGAGAAGTAATACCAGCGGTGCCTCGGGTTGTACTCGACCCGCGAGGTCTCGCCGCGCACATGAGCATAGACAAGATCACTGGCGATCAGGTCGGCATCGGTAAAGCTTTGCGCGTCGCACAGTGCCAGCGGTGAATCCAGCACCGGCCCGCGGATCGGACGCCACACATTGACGATGCCAAAACGGTGTTTCAGCAATTCCTCGGCATCGGCGCCAAGATGGTCCCGCACTCGGCGCGGCGCCGAGTTGACCGTGTGGTCGTTATGCACCTGGCGCGAGGGCATAGCGAAGCCCTCCCGCGTGGCATTGCGGACGTTGTGGTCAAAGACAAAGACGCGGCTGGCGCCCAAGGTTTGGCACAGCAGACGCTCGACTTCCGGGTAGTAGACGCGCTTGATTTCTTCGGGCGAATAAAAGTCGGCGACCGCGGTTGGCGCCTTGATCAGGGCGAACCCGTTGCGGTCGAGCGTGAACTCGGATTCACGGCCGCGCGCATCCGCGATCGTGACATCACGCGGGTCGTCGAGACCGTTCCAGCGCTGCACTCCGGGCGGTGGTTCGATGCGGTAGTAAGCCGGCTTTTCGGTGCCGCGTTTCAGATAAAACAGCGTCGAAGTCAGTGTTTTGGGCGCACCAGCGATATCGAGCGGCATGATTGGGCTCCTCCAATGGTGGGCTCGCTTATGGCGTTCAGCCTCAGCGCGGGATGGTCGACCATGTCAAAACATCAAGCCGCCGCCACTACCCCACGTCGTCTCGCGCGTGTCAATCGCGATCACGCGCGGCTGATGTTCCGAGGTTTGTGTCGGGGGCGAGACCGAGCTTTCGGTGCCGCGCACCCGCTGATTTGCCTCGATCGCGGTTTTGCCGGGCTGCCTTGCAACCCGGCTGACCGCCCCCGGCTCGATGGCCATTCCAGGATCGGCAGCAGGGATGCGGTGGTCATCGCCTTGCCCGCCCGCTCAAGCAGCGCTACCGCGTCTTGATGCGATTCCGGTCCAATTTTACCCTGGGCAATCATCTTGCCGGGCTGGCCAGCGGCGAATTAGGCGTGAGCTGCTCGTAGCCGTTTTTGTCGGGGCAACACCTTTCGAGCATATTGGCGGTCGGTCGAGTATATTGTTGGCTGGTGCTCGCCCAAGGGGCTTCGTATGGCGGTCGATCATCCTGCTGACAGGCATTCCGCCCATCCTCACCAGGCGCACGGCCATGGGGCGCCGGATTATGGTCGGGCCTTTGCCATCGGGATTGCACTGAACCTTGCCTATCTCGCAGGCGAGGCGAGCGCCGGGGTGCTGTCGCATTCGCTGGCGCTATTGGCGGATGCCGGCCACAATTTGAGCGACGTTTTGGGTCTGGGTCTCGCCTGGGGTGCCGCTGTGTTGAGCCGGCGCAGCCCGAGCGGCCGCTTTACCTACGGCCTCAAATCTTCTTCGATCCTTGCCGCGCTCGCCAACGCCGTGATCCTGCTGGTGGTGACCGGCGGCATCGGCTGGGAGGCGTTACTGCGCTTTGCCGATCCGGTGCCTGTCAACAGCGCCGTCATGGTTTGGGTCGCGGTGGCCGGGATCGCCGTCAACGGCGGAACCGCATTGCTTTTCGCCTCCGGCCGCGAGCGCGATCTCAACATCAAAAGCGCTTTTATGCATATGGCCGCCGATGCGCTGGTCACTACCGGTGTCGTGGTTGCCGGGATCGTCATCGGCCTGACCGGATGGCTGCGGCTCGACCCGGCGGTCAGCCTCGTCGTCTCCGTGGTCATCATTGTCGGCACCTGGGGCCTGCTGAAGGATTCGGTCGGCCTTGCGCTCGACGCGGTGCCGGAAGCCGTCGACCCGGCGGCGGTGCGCGCGCATCTCGCGGCACTCCCCGGGGTCACCGCCCTGCACGATCTCCATATCTGGGGCATGAGCACGACCGAGACCGCACTGACCTGTCATCTCGTCATGTCGGGCGGTCACCCGGGCGACGCGGCGCTCAACGCGATTACCCAGGATCTGCATCGGCGCTTTGGGATCGTTCACGCCACGATCCAGATCGAACTCGGGGATAGCGACGAAGTCTGCGCGCTGACCCCGGAGCACGTGGTTTGAGAGCATCAGCTGCGATACCGTTGCCGCGATGGCGTTTGCCGGCTAGCGGTCGGTCGGCACTAGAGGAGATCAGGATGCAGGAGATCAGGATGCGCGAACCTGCGTTTGTGCGCGAAGTCGGCATGCGCGACGGGCTGCAGAGCCTCGCCGAGATCATGCCGACCGAGCAAAAGATTGCCTGGCTCGAGGCCGAGCATGCCGCCGGTGTGCGCGAGATCGAAGTCAGCTCGTTTGTTCCGCCAAAGCTGCTGCCGCAGCTGGCCGATGCCGAAGCGGTTGTGCGCCATGCGCTCGGCCTGCCGGGGCTGACCGTGTCGGCGTTGATCCCGAACCTCAAGGGCGCCGAGCGCGGTCTGGCGCTCGGTGTCCACGAGATGAATTTTGTCCTGTCGGTCAGCGAGGGTCACAACCGCGCCAATGTGCGGCGCAGCACCGCCGAGTCGATCGACGAATTCCGGCGGGTCGTGGCGCTGTGCCACACTGCACCCGAGAGCCGGCATCCGCGGCTGACCTGCGGTCTCGCGACCGCCTTTGGCTGCACGATCGAAGGGGCCGTCGACGAGGAGCGGGTGCGGCGGATCGCGGTCGAGGTCGCCGAGGCGGGCGCGGATGCGATCATGCTCGCCGATACGGTCGGCTATGGCCAGCCGGCGGCGATCGAGCGGGTGTTCCGCCGGGTCATCGCCGATGTGGCGCCGTTGCCGGTTGCCGGCCATTTCCACGATACCCGCGGGCTCGGTCTCGCCAATGTCCTGGCCGCGTTGAATGCCGGCGCGCGCTCGTTCGACGCC
>DATJLK010000204.1:0-10172 GCA_035509615.1 Allostellaceae bacterium
CCGCAGCATCCTTATACCGAAGCCCTGCTATCCGCGGTACCGGTCCCCGACCCGGAGATCTCTAAGCAGCGGATCCTCCTGAAGGCCGATGTGCCGAGCCCGATCGACCCGCCGACCGGCTGCCGCTTTCACCCCCGCTGCTCCTACGCCTTCGGCCGCTGCGCAAAGGAAGAGCCGCCGATGCGCGAGATCTTTCCCGGCCATCATGTCGCTTGCCATCTCCGCGACGCGCAGCCCGCCGGGCTTGCCCCAGCTGGCGTGATCCCGACATAGCCCCAGCCTTGGCCGCCGCTCCGAAAGGCAGGCGAAATTTACCGTAACCAGTTCGTGTAAAATTCCGACCTGCCGCGGTGAGCACTATCGCATGTTGCCGGTGTGGCCAAAGGAATAGCGGCCGGGCTGCGGCCACACCGTCAGACCGTGCGGCTCTTTGCCGACGGGGATTTTGGTGACAGCGCCGGTCGTCATATCGACGTCATAGACGACATTATCATAGCGCCCGGACACCCACAGATTCTTCCCATCGGCGCTGACATTGCCCATATCGGGGCTGCCGCCACCGGGGATCGGCCAGGTCTTCTCGACGGTCCGGGTGGCAAAATCGATGACGCTGATGCTGCCCGGCCCATGCGGCGGCCCGTGGATCTTGTGCGAGCCGCGGTTGGTCACATATAGCTTGGTGCCGTCGCGGCTCGGATAAAGCCCGTGGGTGCCGATCCCGGTCGGGATGAAGCCCACTTTGGTAAAACTGTCGCCGTCGACGAGAAACACGCCGTCACCCAGCATGTCGGCGACATAGAACACCTTGCCGTCGGGCGAGATGCGGATGTCCTGCAGCATGCTGTGCGGATCGAGCCGCAGATATCCCATGACCTTGCGATTGACCATGTCGATCTTGACAAGGCCGCCGCCGCGGAACTCGCAGGTGAAGATCGCATATCGGCCATCAATCGAGAAATCCGCATGGTTGATGCCCGAACAACCGGGGGTCGGCAGCGATTGCTGCAGCGCCATCGTGTGCGGATCGCGGAAATCAAGGCGTTTCAGCCGCTCGGCGACGACGATCGCCGATTTTCCGTCGGGCGTGAAATACATGTTGTAGGGGTCGGCGACCGGGATGCTGGGCCCCGGCTCGCCGGTCCTGGGGTCGATCGGCGTGACGCTGCCCTCGGTGCGGTGGCGGCCGTTATTGGCGACCCACAGGGTCTGCAGATCCCAGGACGGGACGACATGCTGCGGGATGACGCCGACCGGAAAGCGGTCGACGACGCGGCGGGTCGCCGGATCGATCACATAAACATCGTCGGATCGTAGATTTGGCACATAGACTCGCGACAGCGCGCCCGCGACTGCCGGGCTGAACATGTTGGCTCCGGCGGCGCTGTAAAGGTTGGCGGGGTTCAGGACCGGCGGCATCCCCGGTACGGTCTTGATCGGCGCCGGGGCGGGACGCGGGACCGCAGGCGGAGCCGGTGCCGGGGTCGCGATAGCCGGCGTTGGCGTTGGCGTGACCGTTGATTGCGCGACCTGCACGATCGCTGCGGCCGCCGAGCACAACAGCCCATAGCCGCCCTGGACGGCGCTCGCGGGCCAGATCGGCAAACCGCACAGCCAGACGCCGAGGGCCAAAAGCGGAATGACCCACAACGCGACACGAAACCAGCGGTGAAAGAGCTGGTGCAAAGACGCCTCCGAACCGAGAAATACAAAGAACAGCGGGAAGTGCGTTACGTTTTCAGCGCCCGATCCGACAAGGATTCGGAATGATCAATCCCTTGGTCCTCACGGTCGCGGGCGCCGTCAGCGCAGGAGCCGGCGGCTGAATGGGACCGGCGGCACGCGAGCTGCGGTTGCCTCCGGACCCGGTCAGCCCGCAAGGTGAGCGCGTGCGCTAAGGGCGCAGGGCATGATGGGAGGATATCGGGCTCGATCGTCTGCATTCGGGTGCGACACTCAGCGACGGGCGGTTGCGGTTTTGATCGCCGCGACGGTGCGATCGACGATCAGATCGACACCGAGCTGGCCAAGGGCGGCGCTCGCATGACGAGGATCGCCGTGAGTTCCATCGCCGGGTTTGGTCTTGTCGAGCATGTCGTTCCGCACCAGGCTGGGATCGGTCGCCATCAGCAAAGACGTATCAAGCAGCCCGGCGTGGGTCCCGATCTCGGCCTCGCTATAGCCCTTGCTTTTCAGCAGCTGGCCAAATTCGACTTCGCTCGCGCGGTAATATTCGGTCAGCGCATAGGCGCGCGCCGGGGTCGTCGCCCATTCCCGATCGAGCCGTTGCGCCACTGCTTCGTCATCCCGCTGGTAACCGCCGTGATCGCCAAGAAAGACGATGTTGGTAAATCCAGCGAGCTTTAAGCTCTTCGCCGCGTATTCGAGCGTCGTCTCGAACGCCGCCGTCGGTATCGTGATCGTGCCGGGGAATTTCAAATGCCCCTCGGGGCGATTGACGTCGCCCTCGGGGACATAGGCGATGACCGGCGCCACCAACGCGTTGCCAAGCGCCTGCGCGATCTTCCCGGCCAGCACCTTGACCCGGGCATTGTGCTTGCCGATCGCCATGTGCGGGCCGTTCTGCTCGGTGCCGCCGATCGGCACCAGGATCGTCGTCTTGCCTGCCTCGATATCGGCGCGCAGCTCGGGCCAGGTCAGATCTTCGAGGTAGAGACTGCCGGGCGGAACCGCGGCCTGCGCCCCCGCCGCAGCGGTCAGCAGCGCCAAGAGACCGAGAATTCGCTTCCCCATCGCCATCTCCCCCCAAGCCGGCCAGCCGCCGTCGCTTACCCGCACACCCGAAATCGGGCAATGTCCGTTGTCGCCGCCCCAACGATCGCGCGTGCCGGCTTGACCTCCTCAGGCGCTCAACCCGCTCTTTTTGCGCCATGATCGGGCTAATCGGGGTGGGGATGACGGCAGGAAAAAGCGAGGCAAAACACCAGCGACGGTGCGGCCGACGTCACCCCGGTGACGCGCGATTGTCGCTTCCGGGCGAATCGAAATCCCGATACGTCGCCAAACCGGCGGGCTCGCGCGTCAGGCGACGAAGCTCGAAAGCAGCGCTGCGGCGACGCAAAATACGACGATCGCGAGCGGCGGGATGCGCCATATCTGCAGCAACAGAAAGCCGGCCAACGCGATCGCGACATCGCGGCCATTGCCGACGGCGCTGAGCCAGATCGGGTTGTAAAGAGCGGCTCCGAGAACGCCCACGACCGCGGCGTTGATGCCGGCCAAGGCGGCGCGCGCCGCCGGATGATGGCCGAGCCAGAGCCAGACGCGCAGCCCCGCCAGCGCGATCAGCATCCCCGGCAGAAACATGAACACCAGCGCGACGCCGGCCCATAAGAGCGCCTGGCCGGCGGGTGCGACGACCGCGCCGAGATAGGCGGAAAACGTGAAGAGCGGTCCCGGGATCGCCTGCGCAGCACCATAGCCGGCAAGGAAGGTGTTGTCTGACAGCCAGTGCTGCGGCACCAGCGCATCACGCAGCAACGGCAGCACGACATGGCCGCCGCCAAAAACCAGGGCGCCGGCCTTGTAGAAAATCCCGGCTAGCGCGAGGAGGCTGTGCGGCGCTGCGGCACCGGCAAGCGGCAGCGCGATCAACAGGATCAGAAACAGTGCCAGCGCCGCTCCGGCGGTTCGCGACGTGACCGGCATTGCCGGCAAACCGGGCGCCGCCGGCAGGTTGCGGCACAACAGCGCCCCGCCAAACGCCCCGATCAGGAGGGCGGCAATCTGCACCGCCGGGCCGCTGATCACCAGCAGCAGCGCCGCCGCCAGCAATGACAGAGCGGCACGCGGCCGGTCGGGACAGAGATTACGGGCCATGCTCCAGACCGCCTGGGCGACGACGGCCACCGCGACCAGCTTCAGACCGTGCAATACCGCGTCGGTGGTGCGGCCCTCGAGCCGCGGCGCGAGCAGCGCGAACGCGAACATCAGTATCGCCGAGGGCAGGGTGAAGCCGGCCCAGGCGGCAAACGCTCCGGCCCAGCCGGCGCGGCGCATTCCAATCAGATAACCGACCTGGCTGCTGGCCGGGCCTGGGACCATCTGGCACAAGGCGACGATCCCGGCATATTCGTCAGGTGAGAGCCATTGCCGCTGTCGGACATAGGTTCGCTCGTAATATCCCAGATGGGCGATCGGGCCGCCAAACGAGGTCAGTCCCAGGCGCAATGCCACGCCAAAGACCTCGCCGGCAGTGCCGCGGTGTCGCGGCGACCCCGCTTCAACTGCGGTCATCGCATCGGGTTCCGCCATCGCGCCTTCCGGTCCGGGCTCGCCTTAAACAGCGCCAGCGACACCGGCCGGAATGGCCGTCGCCGGTTATCGGTGACCACCAATGCTCCGACATGCCGTTTCGGTCGCCGGCTTGCTTCGAACAATTTGCCGGACGACTGTGCTGCCTGCTTATCGCAATGACAACAATTTGCGGCGCGATTGCGCACCCGGGCTTGGCCCAACCCGCTCACCGAATACGGGCTCCACGACCAATCTCACGTAATTACGGTGCGTAACTACGGGGCAAATGTCGAATTCGCATGGCGTCGCTCATCGATTAGCGGAACATTGTGGTGCCCGGTTCGGGAGCCGGCGGGGGCGGTGGCCGGAAGAGGCCGAGCACACGGGCGAAAAATCCGCCCGCGGCGGCGGCCGGCGCGCTGATGATCTCGGGCGGCGGCGGAACGCTCGGCAAAGCCCTGACCGGCATCGACCGGGTCGCCGCCAGCATGAACCGCCGCCAGGTCTGTGCCGGGACCGACCCGCCGGTGACCTTGTTCATCGGCGCGTCGTCGTCATTGCCAAACCATACTCCGGCGACGAGGTCGGCGGTATAGCCGACAAACCAGGCGTCGCGGTAATCCTGGGTGGTCCCGGTCTTACCGGCGGCCGGGCGCGGCAGCCGCGCGTCGCGGCCGGTGCCGTGGTCGATGACACCTTCCAGCATTTGGTTCATCTCGCCATCGCATTCGGGGCTGACGACCCGGCCGGGTCCCGAACCGCTGCGGCGATACAACACATGCCCGCTGGCGTCGCGCACCTCGGCGATGCCATAGGCCCACACCCCCATGCCGCCATTGGCAAAAGGCGCGTAGGCCGAGGTCAATTCCAGCAGATTCACATCGTCGGTGCCGAGCGCGATGCTCGGATCGCGAGTCAACGGCGAGGCGATGCCGAGACGATGGGCGACGGCAACAATGTTGTCGATGCCGGCGCGCAGCGCGACCTGCACCGCGATCGTGTTGATCGACTGCGCCAGTGCTTCGGCGAGGGTCGTGTCGCCCTGATAATGATTGCCGAAATCGTGTGGCCGCCAGCCGCCAACCGCGATCGGACCGTCGATGAAATGGTCCGACGGGCGCAGCCCGGCTTCGAGACCGGCAAGATAGACAAACGGCTTGAACGCCGAGCCGGGCTGGCGTTGCGCCTGGGTCGCGCGGTTGAACTGGCTCGAATCATAGCTGCGCCCGCCAACCATCGCACGCACCGCACCGTCGGGCGACATCGCCACGAGTGCCCCCTGACCGATCGCGTCGCGCCCGCCATCTCGGGCGAGCGCCTCGCCGACAGCGGCTTCGGCCGCTGCCTGCATCCGCGAATCGAGCGTGGTGATGACGGTCAGGTCGCGGCTGCTCGGACCGACGAAATCAGCGAGCTGACCCGCGATCCAATCGGCGAAATAGCGGTTTGCCGGGCGGGCCACGGCAACGGCGCCAAGTTCGCCCTGTTCGCGGCCGGCAGCGGCGGCCTCGCGCGAGCTGATGTAGCCGGCATCGACCATGTTGGCGAGAACCTGATCGGTGCGCGCCGCCGCCAACTCGCGGTCGCGGGTCGGGTTAAAGCGCGCCGGCGCCTTTAGGAGGCCGGCGATCATCGCGCTTTGAAAGAGGTCGAGCCGCGCTGCCGACACTCCGAAATAGCGATGCGCCGCGGCGTCGACGCCATAGGTCCCGGCGCCGAGATAAACCCGATTGAGATAGATTTCGAGGATCTCGTTCTTCGTAAAGCGGTGTTCGAGCCACAGCGCCAACAAGGTCTCGCGCACCTTGCGCGACAGGCTTCGCTCCGGCGTCAGGAACAGGTTTTTGGCGAGCTGCTGGGTGATCGTGCTGCCGCCTTCGACGATATGGCCGGCGGCAATGTCTGCGATCGCGGCGCGCAGCATCCCGATCGGGTCGATGCCGAAATGGCTGTAAAAGCGACGATCCTCGGTGGCGATGACCGCCTGCGGCAGATAGCGGGACATCTCGTTCAGGCGCAGCGGCCGCCCGAAGAGATCGCCATAGGTCGCGATCAGGTTGCCGTCGGCGGTCAGGATCGTCACCCCCGGGCGTCGCTGCGACTGCGCCAATTGGCTGGTATCGGGCAGGGTCAGCGCGAAATAGCCAAGGGTCCCAGCGGCGATGATCAGCAGCCATAGCGCCAGCAGGATGCCGAGCCGAAGCAGCCCGCTTCGCCGCGGCCGCCGCGGTGGTGCGCGGTGCGGAGGCGGGGAGGGGGGGCGCCGATGGCGCGGCGTCGCCAGCCGATCGGCCGGATCGGCGCGCAGCCTCGGATCAGCCATCGCCAGCCGCCATCGTGATCGCACCCCCGCCGATCATCCGACAGCCTTGCCACGATTCGCCGGACGCGGAAAACGCAAATCGCACTCGAGCGGGCCGGAGCTTAACCAGCAGCGCAGTTCCTGCGCTGGCGCCCAATTCTGCGTCCTCGCCCGTTCTACGGGAATTGCGCAGGACCTTCGTCGGTCAGCGGCGGCGGCTGGTGATATGGCGCCAGATATTGGCTGAAGTGGCGGGGGCGGCGAGATCGGTGACGCCGAACGGGCGAGCACTTCGAGGATCGCGTTGGCGATCGGCGGAAAAACCGGCGACCGCACCGGCTTCGCCGCAGCCGTTGACGCCAAGCCAGCTGGTCATGCACCAGGCGTGGTCGAAGCCGGCATGTAGAATGGCGAATCGTCTGGTGCAAACCGCACCAAATGCCGCTTGCAACCACCGCCGGACCGTCGTCAATATAACCCGATCGGGCTAATGCCGGCTAATCGCGCCGGGGGGCTAAAGCGTGCCATCCGATGAAGCCATCGTGGCTAACGTCTCAGAAGCGGCAGCTCCGCAAAGCCCATTGTCTGCACCCGCGGCAAGCTATCCGCCGGCGACCCATCCGGAAAAATGGGCTCCGATACTGCCCGAAATTGCGGCGGGAGGCGGGCTTGGCATGCTGGTAGGTTTCCTGCTCGGCCTGTCTGTCGCTCAGGTTGTCGGCGGTGTCGTTGCATCGCTGGCGGCGCTCCTCGGCGCCTTCCTCGGGCTCTCCGGTGCGCAGACTTCGGATCGGGCGTGGCGGATTGGCGCTTTCGGTTTTTTGTGCGTGGCGGGCGTGGCCCTGGGGCTTGCGGTACGCGCCGGCAGTCTGTTGTCGCCGAGTGTCGCCGGCAATGTCGCAGCATGGACCGCCGCCGGCTATCCTGCTGATCAGGCACGTTCCTACGTGGCTTTTCAGCGCCTTGGGGTGAAACCGGAGACGATGACGGTCTCGGCGCCTCCGGCGGCTACCGCGGGATCGAGCGCGCTGTTCGCCAGCCAGACCTCGGTATGCAACCAACTCGAGACGATGCCCGATCAAACCCAGCTGCGGATCATGCGCCATGAGGGCGGTGTCTGGGCCGGGGTCGCCGCCGCGGCCGAGGCTGCCGCCAATCCAGGGCAGGCGCTCGCCGCCGGGATCAAGACGATATGCGGCTGAACGCGGCCATCCTGCTGTCGCTGCTGCTGGCGACCGCCGCCCGGGCCGCCGGACCGGGAGATGACGCCCCGGAACAGGCGGTCCTCGATCAGGTGGCCAAATCGGTCGTCCAGGTGGTCGTGGATCATTGTACGGGCGACGAAGGCGACCGCTCCGGATCGGGTTTCGCGCTCGGCAATAGCGGTCTCTTTGTCACCGATTTGCACGTCGTGGCGGGCTGCAAAGATTATCAGATCAGGTATGCGGGTCCGGGTGCCGACGAGTGGACCGCGACCCTTATCCACGTCCTCAAGGCGCGTGACCTCGCGCTGTTGAAGGTCGATCCGCCACCACCCGGGATTCCAGGACTTAAGATTTCGAAGGCCACGCCCAAGTTCGACGAACAGCTATACGTGTTCGGTTTTCCCGAGGGCCTTGGCACCCCTGATGCAGCCGCGCTGAATGTCACCTGGGCAAACACGAGCTACCCGCAGCTGAGTGATGCGCTCGATCCTCAGGCGCGTGAAGAACTGAACTCAAAGGGGTATCCTGCGCTCGACACCCAGGTTGTGCGGGTCGACGGCAGTCTGCTGCCTGGCGATTCCGGGGCGCCGCTGATCGACTGGCAGGGCAATGTCGCCGGCATCGGCGATGGCGGGCTCCAACGCGGCACGGTCGGCCTCGGCTGGGCGACGCGAACCCAATATGTCGCCGATCTGATGAAGTCGACCGAGCCCGTGAATACCGCATCGCTCGGTGTCGCCTCGGTTGATTTTGCTTATGCCGTCCCAAAAACCAAGGCCGAGGAGACTGACAGCAAGGTCGCGTGCGGTACGTTGAGCCTGGTGCGCAGCCGCGACATGCCGCTGGGCGAGCTGATCAAAACCACCGACGATCCGGTAAAACTGCGGCGATTGGTCCGTGATTTGATCGGCGCGCCGGTCGACCAGTTCGACAATGACAAGTTCACGATATGGACCGAGCCAAAATCGGGCGCGGGGATAGCACTGCCAAAGGAACTGCGAATCGAGCCCGGCTCGGATTACTGCACGGTTCACTCCGGCGTGCCGAATATCGATTACAGTATCACGCTGGTATCGCTCCCGTTTGATGCCGCCTCGGCGGAATGGCAGATCGAAGCAAATCGGCAGGAATGGTTGGCAGAGCACCGGGCAGTTGCCGATGCCAATACCAACCAGCTCCTCGCGGACCGAAAATACCTGGTGCGGCGCCGGTTTGAGAATGGCGGCATCATTATGCGCCGGATGCTGATCGGGCAGAGCAAGGATGGAAAGCCGGTCAGGGTCTTCACCAATAATTTGAGCGGACGCGGTGCGTTTGTGTCGATTTCGGTAGTCAATCGGGACGCGAAGGCCGTTCCCGCTCAAATGACGGCGACAGAAACGGCGGCATGGGCGCGCGGTCTGCTGGCGGTCAACCTGACGGCGCTGCCGCCCGTCCCGGAAGCTGCGGCGGCTGCGGCATCTTCCCCTACCGGTGTCACCGAGGCATCGGACATGGTTTGGCCTGGTCCCCGCGGTTATCCGCGAATTCGCTGTGGTGACGCGTCGGTGATCCCACTCTCGCAACCGCGCAAGCTCGCTGACTTGGTCGGGTCGGCTGATCTCGACACTGTGCTGCAAGCTGTGGGTGGCACCACGTCCGCGGCGATTTCAAACGATCTGTTCGACGTCTGGGTTCAGCCGATCAAGGGCGCGGTAGTGCTGTTGCCGCATGGTCTTGCTCCGACAGCGGATGACCAAGCCTGCCGGATCGCATCATCATCGGCATCGATGGGTTTTTCCCTGCGCGTCGTCAGGCCGCATGCCTTCGCCCCCGGGCCCGAAGTCCAGCGCAACGTCAGGATCGCAACCCAAGCCTTTATCCGCAGCTTGGTGCAAGCCGTCGGCGGCCGCTTTCATCCCGATCCTGCGGCCCGCTTTGCGACGAGGATCGACCCGAACGGCTTTATCGCAGGGCGGTTGTTGATCGGAAACCGCCCCGATGGTCGCCGAGCATTGATCTATTTGGTGAGCTTGAGGCGCGACCAGACACTCATTTTATTTGCGATGACCGATAACGATGCCAAGACCCCTGACGGGCTCGCACCGGCTGACCGCGCGGCACTGGCGCAGGGCCTCGCAGCGGTGCGCCTGTCGACCTTGCTGCCGCCGACCGGCTTTTTGACGTCGTCGTCAACACCCGATCAGGCAAGCGCTGCCACGGTGCCGACGCCAAGTCATTGATCAGCGATTATGCGGCGCGGAGGGCGGCGCGCACTGAGCGTAAACTCGATTACTAGTGGATCGAATCTAACACTTGGTACCCACGACTTGCAGCCGCGATGATGCGATTGGGATCGGCCGTCCAGACGAAGGGCTTCGGGCTGCGATTGTGCTCGGCGAGGAACCGGTTGATCGCGGTCTGGAGGTCGA
>DATJLK010000205.1:0-13387 GCA_035509615.1 Allostellaceae bacterium
CATCCGGTTAGCAGGTTTGACAGGGAGCCGCTCCGCGCTCCGGAGTTTCGCATGCGTTCCTCCTGGTCCTAAAAGGGTTATTGATGGTCTGGTCGGGTTGGACGAGCCCTTTACTGATCCCGATTTGTTGAACTTGACACGTCCCGTGGTGATCGAAATGGATTTCTCCGCCGCTGCTGGCGGCTTCGGAGCGCCGTTCCGCGGCAAAGGAGATGCCACCAGCCCAGCAGATCACCGCAACAAGAATACCGGCAATGGCCCGATTGAGCCCGATTGAGCCAGAGAGTTGCGGCGGCCGCGAGAAAGCCCGTCGCCGCCTTGTCGTAACCCGGAGGCGACAGCGTGGAACTCTGTGAATTTGCATCAAAATTTCCGAGCAATGGTGCCGTGCAGATCAACCGTCGGTTTGCGATCGGGTTGAGATCCTTGCCGCGAAACAGCGCAATCATTAATTTCAAAGCAGGGTCCGCCTTACGACCAGACTGTCCTGACCGCAAATGCAATTCCGGGCAACGATAGCCGCGCCGTTTGGACGCCCCGCCCAAGCAAGCATGTTCCGATCGATCCCACGATCCAAAAAGGAGAAACAAGATGAAGCGCGCTAGATATCTCGTAGCAATCGCCGTATTGATCTGTGCTCTATCATCGCTGCATCGTCCAGCCCGTGCCATGGTCACTTGTGAAAGCTTGACCAGTCTTTCTCTTTCCGATGCAACGATCACACTGGCGAAGTCGATTCCAGCAGGGACTTTCACCGCTCCAAATGGCCAGGTGTTTACAGGTATGCCGGCGTTCTGCGAGGTGCAGGGTGTGGCCAAGCCGACCAGCGTGTCGGCGATCAATTTCGAAGTGTGGATGCCGATCTCGGGCTGGAACGGGAAGTTCGAAGGGGTCGGCAATGGCGGCCTCGCCGGCACCATTGTCTACAGCTCGATGGCGCCGCCGCTGCAACGCGGTTTTGCGACCGCCGGCACCGATACCGGTCACAGCCCCGCCGAGCCGCAGCTGTGGCTGCAGAACCGCGACCTGATCATCGACTACAGCTACCGTGGTCTGCATGAGATGACGACTAACGCCAAAGCGGTCATCGCGGCGTTCTATCAGCAAAGCCCTGCGGTCTCACTTTACAGCGGCTGTTCGACCGGCGGTAAAGAGGGGCTGTATGAGGCGCAGCTCTATCCTGAGGACTATGACGGCATCGTCGCCGGCGACCCGGCCAATTTCTGGACCCACGTGATGTTCGCCGAAGTCTGGGTCGGACAAGCCACGGATGAGCCGGCAACGACGCTCTCCGATGCCACGCTGCAAACCCTCCACAACGCCGTATTGAAGGCATGTGATGGCCTCGATGGCGTTATCGATGGTTTGATCACCGATCCGCGGCAGTGTCATTTCGATCCGCGGGTATTGCAGTGCAGAGGCACCAACGCCTCGAATTGCCTCACCGCCGCACAAATCGGCGCGATCGACAAAATCTATCAAGGCCCGGTAAATCCTCAGACCCACCAATCGATTTTCCCGGGCTACAGCCTGAGCAGCGAGGTTGGCTGGGGCTCGGCGTTTGGCACCCCGCTGATCAATCGGACCACCAGTTCCGGCGTCAGCTCGTATGATTTCTTCCGGTTTGCGGTATTTGACGACCCGAATTGGGATTTCCGCACGCTGAACTTCAACGGCGACGTTCGTCTCGTGGATGATGAATTCGCTTCGATCATGAATGCGACCAGCCCCGATCTGCAGCAATTCAAGAAGCTCGGCCACAAGCTGATCCAGTATCACGGCTTCAGCGATCCGCTGGCACCGACGCTCAACAGTCTCAACTACTATGAGAGCGTTGTTGCCGATCAAGCCCATCGGCCGCATACCGGTGACCCGCTGAAAAATACGCAGGACTTCTACCGGCTGTTTTTGGCGCCGGGCATGTATCACTGTGGCAGCGGGCCCGGCCCCAACGTGTTCAACGGCGTCAACAATCAGGGCGGCCCCGAAGACCCGGAGCACGATGTGGTCAGCGCTCTTGACCGTTGGGTCGAAAACGGGGTCGCGCCCGACCAGATCATCGCCACGCACTACACCAACGGCGTTGCCGATAACACACGGCCGATGTGTCCCTTTCCAAAGTTCGCGCGCTATAAAGGGCACGGGCCGACGAATGCTGCGAGCAGCTACTTCTGCGCCTATGAGAGCGGCGGCTATCCATGACGGCGATGCGATAACCCCCGACGATCTGGCTTGTTCCATCTCAGGATTGATCCCGTCGAAAACACGGGATCATCCGTATGGGTCGCAGAATTCGACCTGTTGTCGTCCCGGCGGTGCTGCTTGAAGGCGATCGACGATTATAGATTGATCGATCCAAAATCGGTGTTAGTCTCAGCGCGAGATGCGGATCGTCGGCGACGGGGAGCGCACCCTCGTCTCAATGCGCCGCCGATTGTCCTCGTGCGCGGAGAGGTGCAGTGACCAGACTGAACGACCTGCCACCAGATCAGGCCAAGCGCTTGGCTGAGCTTGAGTGCCCGGACTTTAAAACGCAGCCTTGGGTAAGCGGCCCTGCGTTGTCGCAACGCCGGGTAGCGATCGTTTCCTCGGCCGGTCTCGTCGTGCGCGGCGAGAACCCGTTTCGCGGCCGCGATCCCGATTACCGCGCGATCCCGTCGACGGTCGCGGCCGCCAATCTGTTGTGCAGCCATATCTCGATCAATTTCGACCGCACCGGTTTTCAGGAGGACTGGAACGTCGTCTTCCCACTCGACCGGCTCAATGATCTGGCGGCAGAGGGGACGATCGGCTCGGTCGCAGCCACGCACTACTCGTTCATGGGTGCGACCGATCCGGTGCAGATGGAGCCCTATGCGCGCGAATTGGCCGGCCGACTGAAGGCCGATGCAGTCGACGCCGTTATCCTTCCTCCCGTTTGACCGCTCTGCACGCGCGCCGTGAGCGCGCTCGGGCACTATCTCGAGGAAGAGGGCATCGCGACGGTCGCGATCGCATTGATCCGGCCGCAGGCGGAGAATACCAGGCCGCCGCGGGCGTTATGGGTGCCGTTCGAACTGGGCCGGCCGTTTGGTCCGCCAGGCGACCCCGCGTTCCAGAAACGGGTGATCCTGGCAGCACTTGGCATGCTGGCCGAAGATGATGGGTCGGTACGCATCATCGATTTTCCCGATGACGACCCGCGGGCGACGCCGGACCCGGCATGGCGGCCGCCATTCGTTCCGGCGACGGTCGTCGACCGCTCCGCCGAATCGCTCGCATCGCGGCTGGAGGCCGAAGTCTCGCTGTTGCGCGAAGCTCACGAGCGCTGGATGGCGCAGTACGGGCGCAGCACGGCAGGGCTTTGTGGGCTGACCACCGCCGAAGGCTCGCGCTACGTCGCCGATTGGCTGCGCGGCAAGGCACCACCGAGCCCGCGCGACGGTTTCTCAGCGCCGCTAATCCTGCGCTTCGCGGTCGACGATTTGAAAGCGTACTGCCTGGAGGCAGCTGGTGCCGGGAGCGCGAAACCGTCGAGCCGACAGCTGGGCGACTGGTTCTGGAACGAGACGGCAACCGGCGCCGCGCTCTACGCGTTACGCACCCTGCTGCTCGGGCAGGAAGACGAACGGTTGCGGCTGATCGTCGCCAATTTCATGGTGCCCGCAGCCCGGCTGCGTACAGGGTAAGGAGCGCGCTCCGCACCTCAAACGAATGCAATGACCAGCTGCACCGGTCATTGCATTCGCCGGTGGGCCAAAAGCGGCGCGGTGTCAGAACAGGTCGGTGACGACGCGATTGCGCCTGTCCCGAAGCGGCGCGAGATGGGCGGGAAACCGAGCCGCGATCGCCGCTTCGCTGTTGCCGATACGGCAGCCGGCCCGGCAAGATCACGGGCCGAGCCTGCCTCGGTCCGCAATTACACCGATCTCCCACAGGAGGCGCAGATCCCATGAACGATATTCCCCAGCGCTCGCCGGCCTTTCGCCTGACGGAATTGGCCCATGGCGGCGGCTGCGGATGCAAGCTGGCGCCAGCCGTGCTGCAGCAGCTGCTGACGGGACAAGCCTCGGCACTGTTCCCGCAGCTCCTGGTGGGCACCGAGACATCGGACGATGCCGCCGTCTGGCAGGTCAGCGAAAACCAGTGCGTCATCGCCACCACCGATTTCTTCATGCCGATCGTCGACGACCCCTATGATTTCGGACGGATTGCGGCCACCAATGCGATCAGCGACATCTATGCGATGGGCGGCGCCCCGATCATGGCGCTGGCCATCCTCGGCATGCCGCTCGGCAAGCTCCCGATAGAGGTCGCGCGCGACATCCTGGCCGGTGGAGCGGCCGCCTGCGCCGGAGCGGCCATACCAATCGGCGGTGGGCATTCGATCGACACCGCCGAACCGATTTACGGCCTTGCCGTGATCGGCACAGCCCCACCGGAACAGATCCGCCGCAATGTCGGGGCGCGGCCCGGAGACGCCCTGATCCTGACCAAGGCGATCGGCGTCGGAATATACGCCAACGCCCTGCGCAGCGGCGCCTTGGACGAGGCCGGTTATGCCGAGATGCTCGCCTCGACGACACTGTTGAACCGCGTCGGCACCATGCTCGGGACCGATGCGGCGGTGCATGCGATGACCGACATTACCGGCTTTGGTTTGCTTGGCCATGGGCTCGAGATGGCGCGTGCGAGTTCAGTGACCCTGCGCATCGACGCGGCGTCGGTACCGCTGCTCAGCCAAGCAAGACAGTTGGCCGATTCACGGCATGTGACCGGCGCCTCGCATCGCAATTGGGACAGCTATGGCGCCGCGGTCGCTCTGCCCGGCGGGACGCCGGATACGCTGCGCCATCTGTTGACCGATGCGCAGACCTCCGGTGGATTACTGGTCGCCTGCGCGCCGGAGGCGGCGCAAAGCTTGTTGGCACGCATTCAGCAGGACGGGTATCCCTCGGCCGCGATCATTGGCAGCGTCACTGCCGGGCCACCACGCATTGCGGTCGAGAGCCGTTAAGCGGTGCGAACCCGGGCGAGGTTCGACCTGAAGCCAGGCCAGCCGGGTAGCCGGTTCGTTTCGGCTCGCGAGTTCGACAGCCCCGCCGCTGGAACACGGCCCCAAAAGCCGGATAAGGCGGTTATCGAACTTATCGCGCTTTATTGCGCCGCCTGACCCAGGCAGTGGGCGGGGACAAACTTGCCGTTCGCATAGCCGTCAGGGACCCAAGGCACTCCCGCCGGGCACGCATGCGGCTGACCGGCACTCGTGGCCGGCGCGCACCCTGCCAGCGTGACCATCGCTGTGACGCTCATCATCAAGCCGGCGAACACGATGGCAAGAGAACGCATGTCGATGACCTTTCCTTGCTGCGGCTGCATCTTACCCGGCGGTGTCACAGGCGGTCCAATTGCCACCCCTTTCGGCGCTGGGGACGGGCGCGTCACGATAGCGCATCGGAGGCGCCGCGTGGGCCACCCGCAAGGCCGACGCCGCACCGCGACGGGGGCCGGGTTGCCGAGCGGGGCACGCCGGGGTGGCACAGCGGCTCAGACGCGGGGCTCGAAGCGCCAACTCTCGTTCCCGGTTTCGATGATCCCGTAACAGTGGATGCGACGGTCGAGGAGCGCGGTTGTCATTTTGGCGTCTCGGCGGGCGAGGGCTCAAGCTGGGCGATGCGGGTCACGCTGGTCGCGGCTGTCGCGTTGTTTTGATTGCCCAGGGCAGCATCGCATACCCGGTTCCTGAGATTGGCGCATCATCGAAACGCGATGGCAGCAATAAGCTTGTCCGCGATCTGCTGGAATACCGCGGGCGCTCGATCCGTATCGCGGAAAGCGATCAAAGCCGTGGGTTTAGGGAGGATAACATGCGCTCGGCCGTTACGGGACGTGCTACCCGGAACTTCCTGCTCCTCCTGTGCATGATGGAGTTTGTGCTGTTTATCGACCGGGTCAATCTGGCCGCGGCTGCCCCGGTGATGCAAAAGGATCTCGGCCTCGGCAATGTCGCGCTCGGTTTTGCGTTTTCGGCGTTCAACTATTCCTACGCTCCCTTTCAGCTGGTCGGTGGCTGGTTTGCCGACCGTTTTGGCGCCCGGCGCACGCTGACGGTCTGCGGCCTGGCGTGGTCGATCACGACCACCGCCACAGCGGCGGTGCGCGGACTTGGGTCGCTGTTTGCCGTGCGCCTCGTACTCGGCATGGGCGAAGGCGCCACCCTGCCGGCAGCGACACGCGCCTTGTCCAACTGGACAACACTTGCCGCGCGCGGCACCGCGGTCGGCCTGACCCATTCGGCCGGACGGCTTGGCGCGGGCGCGGCGGCGCCGATCGTCGCGTTTCTGATCACCTGGTTCTCGTGGCGTTTTTCCTTTGTGGCGCTCGGCATTGTCTCGGCTTTCTGGGCGGCCGCATGGTGGTGGTTCTTTCACGAGGATCCGCGCCAGCACCCCGGCATCACATCGGCCGAACTGGCTGCCCTGTCATCAGATGGTCCGGACCGGCAGATCGCCTCCGGTCCGGTGCCGTGGCGGCGGCTGATCCCGCGCATGACGCCGCTGATGATCGGCTATTTCTGCCAAGGCTGGACCGGATGGCTGTATGTGACGTGGATGCCGTCGCTGTTCTCAAAAAACTACGGGCTCGATCTGAAGAAATCGTCCCTGTTTTACGCTGCGACGCTGTTGTGCGCGATGTTCGCCGAGCTGTTTGGCGGTGTGGTTACCGATTATTTGCTCCGCCGTACCGGAAATCTGCAGATCGCCCGCTCGTTGCTGATCGCCGTCAGCTGGACCCTGGCCGTGGCGGCACTGGTGCCGGCGATCCTCCTCCATGATCTGATCATCGGCATCACCAGCTTCACGCTGGCCCTGTTTTTCCTCGGGTTTGCGATTTCGCCGATCTGGACGGCGACGATGGATATCGCGCCGACTTACGCCGGCAGCGCCAGTGCGCTGATGAATGCCGCCGGTGCCGTCGCCGGGATCTTGTCGCCGGTGGCGTTCGGATGGATTCTGCAGCGGACCGGCAGCTGGACAACACCGTTCATTGTCTCGCTCGCATTGCTGCTGCTCGGCGCCACGATGACTTGTTGGTTCCGACCGCACCAACCGCTCGATGCGGTAACGGCGGATGGCGGTCTGGCGGTGGCGGGAGAGTAGCGACGATCGCCACTCGCGGTACTGCCGGTGGCCGGCCACCGACGCCGTGATTTCGCGTTTGCGATCGATCCAGGTCCCCAACTCGCTCGCCGGTACCGGCTCGGCAGAAACGGCTGACGCCGGCCGTAGCGCCGACTATGATCGGCAAACTCCGCTGCGGCCCGGAGAGCGCTCAGGGCCGGCCTATCAATGCATCACAAGCCCTGGTCAATCGCGGGACAACAGACATGAAGATTGACGGACACTGCCACTGCGGCGAAATCACTTTCGAAGCGGAAGTCGATCCCGGTGCGGTCAACATCTGCCACTGCACCGATTGCCAGACGCTCTCCGGCTCGGCTTTTCGCATCAACATTCCGGCGTCGGCCGAGCATTTCGTCGTCCTGACGGGCACGCCAAAGACCTATGTGAAGATCGCCGAGAGCGGCAACAAACGGCTGCACGCCTTTTGCGGCACCTGCGGCACCCCGATCTACGCCTGTGCGCCTGACAACCCGCAGAGCTACGGGTTGCGCGTCGGTACGATCACGCAGCGCGCGGCCTTCTCACCACGGCGACAGAGTTGGCGGCGATCGGCGCTGCATTGGCTGGACACGCTCGCCACGGTGCCGGCATCTGAAAAAGGGTCGATATCATGATTTCGGGTCTGCGATCGCTTGCCGGCCGGTCGACACCCGCCTGATATGCTGCTGCCCGGTTCGTTTTGGAGTAAGCCATGGCCTCAACAGTAACGGCAATGCCCGCGCGAATGTCCGCCGAGGAATGGCAGACCCGGTGCGACCTTGCCGCATGTTACCGCCTCGTCGACCTGTTCGGATGGTCGGACCTGATCAATACCCGCATCACGGCGCGGATACCGGGTCAGGACAACCACTACCTGATCAACCCCTATGGTTTGTTGTTCGAGGAGGTTACCGCGTCGTCGCTGGTCAAGATCGATGCGGCGGGCAACAAGGTCGTGCCCTCGGAAGCCGAGATCAACAGCGCCGGTTTCGCGATCCCCGGCGCGGTGCATCGGGCGCGGCCCGAAGTGGCTTGCGTGCTCCACACTCACTCGATCGCCGGCTGCGCCGTGTCGATGCAACGCGATGGGCTGTTGCCGCTCAATCAGCATGCGCTGCAGATTATCGGCGATGTCGCCTACCACGATTATGAGGGTACCGGGCGAAACCCCGAGGAGCGCGCGCGCCTTCTCGCCGATCTCGGTGATCGCCACGTCCTGGTACTGCGCAATCACGGCTTGCTGGTCCTTGGCACGAGCATCGCCGCGGCCTTTGTCGCGACTTACCGCATGGAACGGGCTTGTGCGATGCAGCTCGCCTTCCAGCAATCGGGGACCGAATTCCACCCGATCGACGACGCGGTCGTCAGCGCTGCCTACGACAATGCCAGGATCCGCCCAGCGGCCGGCCGCAATGATCCAGCCAAGTTCGAATGGCCGGCCCTACTGCGCAAGCTCGACCGCATTGACCCGTCCTACAAGGAATAGCCGGGACAATCTCCCGGTGCCGTCACCAAGACCGACGGTGAAGGAAGCCATCACCCGGCCATCAGCCTGATCGCGGGGATACGGACCGGCTCGGCCGCGTAGAACTTGGCCATGGTGTTGCGAGCGCTCGGCCCGGACCCGCCGCGGAGTGGTCAGGTAATCCCCACAGACTTCCGCGAGCACTTTTTAGATCATCATTTTTATTAGCCCATTTAATCAAGGGAAAAGAGCACCTTGTGGATAGTTTAATATAATGAACGCGAGCAGCCAAATCCTCTATTTTGATGAGGTGACGCGATGTCCTATACGATTGAAGTCAATAATCAGAAACGGACGGTCGATGTCGATGGCGATATGCCGCTCCTCTGGGTGCTGCGGGACGAACTCGATCTGAAAGGCACCAAGTTCGGCTGCGGCATGGGCCTGTGCGGTGCCTGCACGGTGCATCTCGGCGGCGCCCCCGCCCGTTCCTGCCTGACGCCGGTTTCGAGTGTTGGAGACGCGGCAATCACGACGATCGAAGGCATCGGCGACACGCCGGTCGGCCGGCGGGTACAGCAGGCTTGGCTCGCCGTCGATGTGCCGCAATGCGGGTATTGTCAGGCCGGCCAGATCATGTCGGCGGTGGCTCTGCTGCTGACGACGCAGCGCCCGACTGACGCAGATATCGACCGGGCAATGGCGGGCAATATTTGCCGCTGCTGCACCTACAATCGCATCCGTGCTGCGATCAAGAAAGCTGCCGGGCCGGACGCCATCAAGGCGGGAGCGTTGTGATCATGCTGGCTAAACGCACCGGGGTTCCAGCACCGCCCGACGCTGTGCTCGGCCTCACCTCACGGCGGGCTTTTCTCAGGGCCAGTTCGCTCGTTGGCGGTGGTCTGTTGCTGCATGCCACCTTGCCGGTCCCGGCGCGTGCCGCCCTCGTCGCAGCCTCGGCGCCGGCAGCGACCGTTCTCAACGCCTTTGTGCAAATTACGCCCGACGGTACGGTTACGATCATGTCCAAAAACCCGGAGATCGGGCAGGGCATCAAGACGATGCTGCCGATGCTGATCGCCGAGGAACTCGATGTCGACTGGGGACAGGTCAGGATCGAGCAGGCCGGGCTCGATCAGGCCAAATACGGACGGCAGTTCGCCGGCGGCAGCATGGCGACGCCCTTGAACTGGGAGCCGCTGCGTCGGGTCGGTGCGGCCGGACGACAGATGCTGATCGCTGCGGCGGCCAGCGAGTGGGGCGTGCCGGAGAGCGAATGCGGGACCAGGCCGGGAATGGTGCGTCATGCGCCGACCGGACGCGGCTTGAGCTATGGTGCGCTGGCAGCGAAAGCGGCGTCCCTTCCCGCCCCCGATCTGGCGGCAGTCAAGCTCAAGGACCCGAAAGACTTCAGAATCATCGGGCAATCGATGCGAGGTGTCGACAATCCGCTGATCGTGACTGGTAAGCCGCTGTTCGGCATCGATGTCACGCTGCCCGGCATGCTGTACGCGGTGTTCCAGAAATGTCCGGTCTTTGGCGGCAAGGTGGTCAGCGCCAATACCGACACGATCAAATCGCTGCCGGGCGTACACGACGCATTCGTCGTAAAAGGCGGCAACAACCTTCAGGGTCTGGTCGACGGCGTCGCCATTGTCGCGCACCGCTGGTGGGTGGCGAACAAGGCCAGGGGCAAGCTTGAGATCACCTGGGAGGAAGGCCCGACCGCCGGGCAAAGCAGCACCGGTTACGCCACCGCTGCGGCCGAATTCGGCAAGGGTGCGCCGGCCCAATCCTTGCGTCGCGACGGCGATGCGAAAGCGGCACTCGCCGGCGCCGCGCACGTTGTCGAGGCCGCCTATGCCTATCCTTTCCTGCCGCACATCCCGCTTGAGCCGCAAAATTGCACCGCCCACGTCAAAGACGGCAAGGTGGAGATCTGGGCGCCGACCCAAAACCCGGAGCCCGGCGCCAGACTGGTGGCAGCCACCCTCGGGGTCGCGGAAGACGACGTCACGGTTCACATGACCCGCTGCGGCGGCGGGTTTGGCCGACGTCTGCGCAGCGATTTCATGGCCGAGGCTGCCTCGATTGCCAAGACCGCCGGCGCGCCGGTCAAGCTGTTGTGGACGCGGCAGGACGATGTCCAGCACGATTTCTACCGGCCGGCAGGATTTCACTTCTTTAAGGGTGGTCTTGACGGCAACGGCAAGCTGATTGCTTTCAGCGACCATTTTGTGACGTTTGCGCGTGGCAATCGGATTGCTGATTCGGCGGCGATGGAGCCGAATGAGTTCCCGGCGGGACTTGTCGCAAATCTCGACTACGGCATGTCGCTGATGCCGCTCGGCGTACCGACAGGGCCGCTGCGCGCGCCGCGATCAAACGCGCTCGGTTTCGTGTTTCAATCCTTTATCGACGAACTCGCCGATGCCGCCGGCAAGGACCCGGTCGCATTCCGCCTGGCCCTGTTGGGCGAACCGCGTATTCTGGCCGACCCTTCCGGCAACCCGTTGCGCGCCTTTGACACCGGCCGCATGCGCGATGTTCTGAAGCTGGTCGCGGAGAAATCCGACTGGGCAAAGCGGACCCTGCCCAAAGGGACCGGCATGGGGGTGGCGTTCTATTTCAGCCATCTCGGCTATTTCGCCGAGGTTGTACAAGCGACCGTCGCGCCATCGGGCGGCGTCAAAGTGGACAAGGTCTGGATCGCCGCCGATGTCGGCAGCCAGATCATCAATCCGATCAACGCCGAAAATCAGGTGCAGGGTGCGGCACTCGATGGCATCGGTGCGGCACTGGGCCAGGCGATCACGATCGACCGAGGCCGCGTCACGCAGGCAAATTTCGACACGGTGCTGCCGCTGCGCATCAATCAGGCAGCACCGGTCGAGGTGCATTTCCTGATCACCAGCCACCCGCCGACCGGCCTTGGCGAACCCGCCCTGCCGCCGGCCATCCCGGCATTGTGCAACGCCATCTTCGCAGCGACCGGAAAGCGGGTCCGCAAGCTGCCGATCGATCCTGGCGACCTCAAATGGGCGTAACGGCTCGCGATGACAGCCTGTGCCACCGTCGCGAGCCCTATATCGGCGCCGATCGCTACCCGAAGACAGGGTCCGCAGAGCCATCTCGTTGATGTAACTCGACCGGAGAGCATCAGCAATTATCGGGGCGCAGCAAGGGTGGGGTTCGTCCGGGCGCAACCCGACCCGCAAGGCAAGCTGCCGCCGTCGGTTACATCGGGCGGCTGGGTTTGGCGTCGCGGAACGGGGTGTTGGTTTCGGCGAGACGGCGCAGGAACGGCGAAGGCGCCCAGCGTTCGCCATATTGCTGGTGCCAGGCAGCGATCTGGCGATAGACCTCGCCGACCCCGATGCCGTCCGCCCAGTACATCAGCCCGCCGCGATAGCGCGGAAAGCCGAAGCCGTTCAGCCACATCACATCGATGTCGCTGGCACGGTAGGCCTTACCTTCGTCGAGAATGCGGCAGGCTTCATTGACCGAGGCGAACAGCAGCCGGCGCAGGATCTCTTCGTCGGTGAACTCGCGCTGCGCCACCCCCATCTCGGCCGCCTTCTCTTTGATGATGCGCGCGACCTCGGGGTCGGGATACGGGGTGCGGTCGCCCTTTTCGTATTTGAACCAGCCGGCGCCGGTCTTTTGCCCGAGCCGTCCCATCTCGACGATCGCGTCGGCGATCGGCAGCTTGCGATAGTTCGGGTTCTGCGCGGCGCGACGCTGGCGGCTGTCATAGCCGATATCGAGCCCCGACAGATCGGCGGTCGCGAACGGCCCGATCGGATAGCCGAAATCGACCATGACCTTGTCAACCTGCTCGGGCAGAGCCCCCTCTTCGAGCATGATGATCATCTCGGTGCCAAAGGGCGTGCGGCTGCGGTTGGCGACAAACCCGTCGCCATTGCCGGCCATGGCACTGATCTTGCCGATCTTGCGACCCAGATCCATCGCCGTCGCCAGGGTGTCGGGGGCGCTTTTGGCGCCCTTCACGACCTCGAACAATTTCATGACATTGGCAGGGGCAAAGAAATGCGTGCCGGCCACGTCCTGCGGCCGCTTGGTGGCGTTGGCGATCACATCGATATCGATGCCCGACGTGTTGCTGTAGAGGAGTGCCCCCGGCTTCATGATTTCATCGAGTTTTTTGAAGACCTCTTCCTTGACCGGGATGCGCTCGAACACCGCCTCGATCACGACATCGCAATCCTTGATGGCGTCATAGCTGGTGACCGGCTCGATCAGCGCCAGCCGCCGATTCATCTCAGCCTCGCTGAGGCTGCCACGCCGCACGCTGGTCTCGTAATTGGCGCGGATGCGGGCAAGACCGCGATCGAGCGCTTCCTGGCTCACTTCGAGCAATTTCACCGGAAAGCCGAACTCGGCAAAGCTCATCGAGATGCCGCCGCCCATCGTGCCGGCGCCGACGATCGCTGCGGTCTTGATCGGGCGCAACGGGGTGTCGCGTGGGATATCGGGGAGCCGGGCCACCTCGCGCTCGGCAAAAAAAGCGTAGCGCAGGGCGCGTGCCTCGGGCGAGTTTTCGAGTTCGTCAAAGAGTTCGCGCTCGCGCACGATCGCGTCGTCGAACCGCATCGTGCAGGCGTTTTCGACCGATTGAATGCAGTGATAGGGCGCCTTCTGGCCACGAGCGCGGCGCGCGATCGACTGGCGCATCGCATCAAAAATGCCCGGGTCGGCCTTGGCCTCGGCGAGTTTCTCGTCGTGCTCGCGGATGCGCGGCAGCGGGCGGATGTCGGCG
>DATJLK010000206.1:0-12311 GCA_035509615.1 Allostellaceae bacterium
GCCGCCCCCGGCGACGAGGCGGCGGCCGTGGAGCTTACCTACAACTGGGATCCCGAGGCCTATACCGGCGGCCGCAATTTCGGCCATCTCGCCTATGCCGTGGACAACATCTACGACACCTGCAACGCCTTTATCGCCCACGGCGTGACGATCAACCGCCCGCCGCGTGACGGTCGCATGGCCTTCATCCGCACCCCGGACGGCATTTCCTTAGAGCTACTGCAGGCCGGCACCGCGCTGCCGCCCGCCGAGCCTTGGACCAGCATGCCCAACACCGGTTCCTGGTAGAAGGAGACGCACCTGGCGCGGCTGTCCAGCCACGCGTGCGCAAACCCAGGCAGTGAGCGCTGAGCTCAACGGCGCCCGATTGCTGAACCGGTTCGGCGGATACTGCCGCAGGCTCGCCGGATAGGCCTACCGCATCGTGGCCGGGGACGAAAACGGCTTGGTCGCGTCGGTGACAAACATGACCAAAACGCTCATATCCTCGCTGCCGCTGCTGGACACTTCCATTGGCGTGCCGGGGAGATGGCCTGGCATCGATTGACCTGCCGCAACGTGCTTTACGCCGTCTGGCGTCTTTTGCGTGAGTTCCCCGGTGAGCACATAAAAGCTCTCTGACCCGGGGTGAGTGTGGATCGGCGTTTTGGCCCCTGGAGGACCGCCCGCGCGGTTGATACGCAATAGGTATTCCGGCGCGGATATTGGCGGTAGGGGGCCAATCTCGGCGACTTTACTGCCGCCCGGCGAGGACCCGCCGGGTGGACCGAGCGTAAAGAGCCAATCCTTGCCCGCGACCTCTGCGGCGAGCGCCGTTGCCCCGGCTGCCGCCTGCGCCTGACCGAGTGTAGGGAACTTGTCGATCCGCCAGAACAACGGCCCTGGCGGTAGTTGCGCGACCTTCTTTTCCGCCACGGGTGTGATGGTGAATTTCGGTGTCGAAGCTGCCGTCGCTATCTGCGGGGCGACCGCGGCCGCCCAGAGGATAAGTAGCCCTCGAGACGCAAAGCCGGCCGGTATCTTCATTGGTTCTCACCCTCTTGCCAGCGCGGACAAAGATAACCCCCGAAGCGCGAGAACTTTGCAGCGGCGCTGACTTGCTGCGCTATCCGGTTTGCGCCGGGACATTCAAAATTCGCCGAAAACGGATTATCATGGAGGAGTGGTCTGATCTGGCCACAGTCGCGGGTATCCTTCGACGATGTCGAGCCGTGATCCGATCGCCAAAGATGACCTGAACCGCGTCGCTGTGGACGGTGAAGAACGGGCTCGACCTTTACCTGCTGATGTGGTTCGTGCCCTCCGATGGCTCCGCGGCCATTTGTCGGAACCGGTCCGACTGCAACAGCTCGCCAATATTGCCGGGGTTCGCCCGCGAACGCTCGAGACGCATTTCAAGCTGTTCCTGCACACGACGCCGCTCGGTTGGGTGCGCCGGATGCGCCTTGCGCGGGCGCGGCGACAATTGCTTCTATCGTGTGGAAGGGACACGGTTACAGATGCCGCGGTGGCCAGTGGGTTCACCCAACTGAGTCGATTTGCGGCGCAATATCGGAAGGTTTTCGGAGAGCTTCCCTCGGCGACGATTGCAGCACTCAAGAACACCCCGGCACAGACATTCGACGAAGACACCGACGAAGCGATCCGGCTGACCCTGAACGCGTTGCCGCTCGCTTTTTCGGTCGAACCAGGGCAATGCGAACTGGCGCTTGAGGGGCTGTGTCGTCCTCAGGAACTGGCGCCCGCCTACGGGTTGCCAAAGGCCGTCGCCGGCTGGTGCTGGGCGCAACGGGCGGCACACGACTTTGGGTCGACCCCTGACAATGATCGCAGTCACGCGTACCGGCTCGCAGAAGAGGCATACACTCTCGGAGCCGATGACGCGCTGACGCTGACGTTAAGTAGCGGCGCTCTGGTATTGCTGAACCGCCTGGAGGAGGCGGATCGGAGGCTGGAACAGGCGTTGGCGCTCGATCCGTGGCTGGCGTATGCATGGATACGCCGCGGCTGGATGTCGGCCTATATGGGCGATCACGAAGGTGCGATCCGCGAACTGAGGATCGCGCTTCACCTGATGCCTTTTGAGCCGCTGCGGCACATCACGTTCATCGGGATGGGCTGCGCTCACTTTGCCGCCGAGCGATACGACCGCGCGGCGGTGTGGATCAACAGCGGCATCGAGGCGTACCCCGAATCCTACTGGGCACAGCGGGTTGCGGTGGCAGCGGTCGCCCTGACCGGAGCCCGGGCGCAAGCCCGCCGAATGGGGCGCGAACTAATCCGCAAGGAACCCCGCCTGACGATCGCGCGAGCGCGACGCGCGTGGCCGTTTACGCCACGTTTCATGTCGTCTCTTGGCGATGGGCTTGAGATCGCGGGATTGCCGCGATCATAGCCCGGGCGCCCGGTTTTGCTCCGCCACGCGAGCCAAGATCTCCAGCATCACCTGCCGTCAGTTCGGGGATTTGGCGAACATGATCCAGCCGCCGCTGCTGGGTGTGGTGAAGGCGGCGAGCGCGGTCTCGGCCCGGACCTTGACCTGGCGGGGGCCGGCGGTGCCGCGCAGCTGCTCGATGCTGTCGGTGTACATCGCGGTGCGACAGCGCCCGCTCCCGAGATTGCCGCCGCTCGAGCAGAACGGGTGCGGGCCCTCGACCCGGATATCGCCGGCGTAGAACGCGAAGGCGTCGCCGCGCTTGACGCCGTGCCACTGGAAGCCCTCGAGGAAGAACTGCGCCATGATCGAATAGCCGTCATAAGGATTGAAGATGTCGACGTCACTGGGCCCGAGCCCGGCGCCCTCATACATCCGGCTGGCGGCGCGATCGGTCCAATCCTCGATTTCGTCCAGATCTTCCTGGGTGCTGCGC
The DNA here is from genome assembly GCA_035509615.1 of Allostellaceae bacterium. GTDB lineage: Bacteria > Pseudomonadota > Alphaproteobacteria > ATCC43930 > CGMCC-115725 > AP-15. The sequence continues at coordinate 2,871 of DATJLK010000206.1, forward strand.
TTTCTGAAATTGTGCTGCGAGTGATTGAGCACATAGACCGGGGTTTGCCGCATGTCGCGGGCGCGCTCGGCGGTCGTGAACAGATAAGCGGCCGAGGCGTTGACCGGCCGGTCGCAATCCCAGAGCCTCAGCGGGTTCAGGACATAGCGTGAATTGACGTAATCCGCGATCGTCAGCTGCGGCACGTTGTGGCTGGCATTGTAGCCCCACGGCGTCAGGAGCCCGTTCCTGTGCTGGTTGACGACAAAGGGGGCGAGGTCGTCATGCTTGCCGCCATATTTCAGGCAGTACTGATTGTGCGGGAAGATGTTGATGAAATCGTTGCCGCCGTGATTGCCCCAGGGCGCGGTCCATTGGCGCGCACCGCGGGCGTAGTCGTCGGCGTTCTCGCCACCGCGGCGATAGCGGCCTTCGAGATTGCCGGTCGGGTAGATGACGAGACAGGTGTGGCACTGGCCGTCACCCACAGCCTGCGCCGCCATGCCCACCATCTCGCTGATCGTCGGCACGCCGGTCGGGGCAAATTTGACGTTGGGCAGGCGCAACTGCTCGATCAGCCACTGCGCGTTGATGAGCGTCAGGCCCCATTCCGAATCATAGGGCGGAGCGAAATATGGGCGTGGCGCCCACTGTGAGGCGGAGCCGCCGCTGCCGCCAGCGATATGGCTGTCGCAGCAGATGACGCCGTCGATCTGATCGGGCGTCACGCCGGCCTCGTCCATCGCCTTTTGGCAGGCGAGGATCGAGTAGGCGCCGAGCGTCTTGTCCATTGAGACGCCATCCCAGCGACGGTCGACCGGCGAATGCCCGACCCCGGCCACGGCGACCTTGCCGCGGTGCTCCCAGACGCCGAGCCCGTCCTTGTCCCGCCGCCACTGATACCGGTCTGACGCGCTCATGGCTGTCCCTTTCCTCTGTGCTCCGGCTGTGAAGGTATGGCAGGGACGGTGCGGTTCCGACCACATCGACCCATCTCTTTGTCGTCCCTTGCAGGGCCCCGCGACAGCCGCAGGTCACCTGCCCTGGTTCATACCATGAGGCGCGCATCGCCGCGAGCCCGCGCCGGCAAAGGCCCGGTTCGAAAAGGCACGTACGAACCGGCGGTTTGCCCGGTTCCGAACCCATCCCTTCGGACATCCCGCAATGATTTCTCCCACCCAATCGACCCAATTCATGGCAGGACAGTCGTTGAGAACCGCTTTTCGGATATTGACATGACCGTAATGACCTACCCCGAATTCTGGCGCCGCTATCTGGGCGCGCACCGCGATCCGCGCACCCGCGGGCTGCACTATGTCGGCACCTCGCTGGCGCTCGCCGCGCTGGCGTCGGCCGCCGTGACCCGCGACTGGCGCTGGCTGCCGGTCGCCCCGGTCGCCGGCTATTCGCTGGCCTGGCTCGGCCATCTCGCCTTCGAGCACAACCGCCCCGAAACCTTTGGTCATCCGTTGTGGTCGCTCGCCAGCGATTTTCGTATGCTCGGGCTGTTTGTTGCCGGCCGGCTCGGCGAGGAATCGCCCGGCCGCGACCTCGGAGAACGCCGATGACGATGATGCCGCTGATCGAATACGAAGACGCCTCAGCCGAGGTGCGCGCCGTCTATGACGACATCATGACGACCCGCGGCACCGACTGGATCAACAATTTCTGGAAGGGGCTGGCCAACGATCCGGCGACCTTGCGACGCACCTGGGAGAGCATCAAACAGGTGATGATGCCCGGCGCCCTCGACCCGCTGACCAAGGAACTCGTCTATCTCGCGGTCAGCGCGTCGAACGGCTGCGCCTATTGCACCGCCTCCCACGCCGCCGCCGCCAAAAAGCAGGGAATGACGCCGCAAATGCTCGCCGAATTGCTGGCGGTGGTCGGCATGGCCAACGAGACCAACGCGCTCGCCAACGGCTATCGCGTGCCCGTAGACGCGCGGTTCGAAAAGTTGTTCTGATATCGCCGCATGCGGGCGACGACGCGGCGAGGGATGAAAACTCGCGCCGTCACCACATACAGCATCGGTTTACCGCATCGCCGGGCGGCGCGCCGCCGGCCGGTAATTCTGGAGGCAGCTCAATGGCGCAACAACTCTATGACCGCACCGCCGAGGATCTCGGCAACCTCGTCGGTCTCGAACACGTCAACCTACGGATCAACAACCAAGGTCTGGCGCAGGAGTTCTATTTGTCGGGGCTCGGCCTGACCCGCGACCCATTCATGTTCCCCGGCACCAACAACATGTGGGTCAATGTCGGCAAGAGCCAGTTCCACCTGCCGACCGGCGAGCCGAACGTGCTGCGCGGCCATATCGGCCTCGTGGTTCCGTCGCTCGACGAGCTGTGCGAGCGTTTGACCGAGGTCAAGCCAAAGCTCGCCGACACCAAGTTCGATTGCAAGCAACACAACCAGTACGTCGAGGCGACCTGTCCGTGGGGCAACAAGTTCCGGCTTTACGAGCCCGACGAGGAGCGATTTGGCGCGATCAATCTCGGCATGGGCTATGTCGAGTTCACCGTGCCCGAAGGTACCGCTGACGGCATCGCCCGCTTCTACCGCGAGATCTTCTATACGCCGGCCTGCGTCAAGGAAAACGGTGAAGGCCGCGCCGCCCATGTCTGCGCCGGCTACAAACAGGAACTGGTCTTCCGCGAGACCGACCAGAAGATCCCGGAATTCGATGGTCATCATCTGCAGGTCTATGCCCAGGAATTCTCGGGCCCGCATGACGAGCTCGAAAACCGCGGCCTGATCACCGAGGAAAGCGATCAGTACCAGTATCGCTGGCAGGATATCGTCTGCCTCGACACCGGCAAGCACCTGTTTACGATTGAGCATGAGGTGCGCAGTTGCACCCACCCGCTCTATAACCGCCACATGGTCAACCGCAACCCGTCGCAGAACAACCGGCATTACCAGATGGGTGCGGACGAGTGGGATTGGACCTTGCCGCGCTCGACCAAGCGCATCATGCCGACCCCGGCGCCGGAGCCCGCCACCCCGATGGCCCGTCGCCGCGCCGCCCGCATGGCTGCGATGTAGCGCTGATCGGACGAAACCGTCGCCCTCACCCGCCTTTGCTGCGCTTGGCGCCCTCCCGCAATGCGGGAGAGGAAAGCGGCTCACCGCCGAAGCGGCGGGAAGGGCGAGGGCAGCGGCATTTGCTGCAACGGCATTTGCTGAAGTGAGAAAATGACCGGCTTGCTCGATGGCCGTATCGCCTTGATCACCGGCGCCGGTTCGGGCATCGGCGAGGCGATAGCACATGCGATGGCAAAGGCCGGTGCGCGGGTCGTCGCGGTCGACATCGCCGGCGCCGCCGCCGCCCACACGGCGCAGGCGATCGGCGGCAATGCCGCCAGCTATGCCTGCGATGTCAGCGATCGCGCCGAATGCGATGCGCTGGCCGTCGCGGTGCGCCGGGATGTCGGCCCGATCTCGATCCTCGTCAACAATGCCGGGATCATCCGCCGCGGCGAAGTCGGCGATCCCAATGCCCGCGCCGATTGGGACGCGACCCTCGCGGTCAACCTGACCGGCCCCTACAACATGGTCACCGCCTTTCTCGACCAGTTGCGCGCCACCAAGGCGGCGGTGATCAATATCGGCTCGATCCAATCCTTTGTCGCATTGCCTAACTCTGCCGCTTACACCACCTCGAAGGGCGGCGTGCGGCTGTTGACCAAGGCGTTGGCGATCGAGCTGTCGCCGCAGGGCATCCGCGTCAATGCGATCGGTCCCGGCTTTGTCGCGACCCCGCTCAACGCGCGGGCACGTGAAAACCCCGAATACATGGCGAATTTCGGGGCCCGCATCCCGATGGGGCGCGTCGGTATCCCCGAGGATATTGCCGGCCCCGCGGTCTTTCTCGCCTCGGATATGGCGCGCTACATCACCGGCGTCACCCTGCCGGTCGATGGCGGCTATCTCGCCCGTTAACACTGCCTTCACCTGACCCGCATCTTCTGCAGAGCCGCGAACCTCACAGGTGCGGGTGGAGCGCGGGCGCAAAGCCATCACCTCGCAAAAAAACGGCTGTAGGGTTTCACCAACCGACCCGACCAACATCTCCGGAGACATCACGATGCTGACCGGCGCCTATCGCTTCCCGCTGATGGAAAGCGTCCTTTTCGGCACGCCCTATGTCGACGCGTTGAAGGGCGAGGTCGACCGGCTCGACGCTCGCGCCATCTTTGTCATGGCGAGCGGTACCCTGGCGCGCGAGACCGACCTCGTCGACCGGCTGCGGGCGATGCTCGGCAACCGTTTTGCCGGGCTCTGCGCCAAGATCGGCGCGCACACTCCGCGCACCGATGTCGTCGCTGCCGCCAACACGGCGCGCGCGGCCGGCGCCGACCTGATCGTCACGCTCGGCGGCGGTTCGGTGACCGATGCGGCCAAGATGGTCGGGCTGTGCCTTGGCAACGACGTCACCAAGCCGGAACAGCTCGACAATTTCCGCGCCACGATCGCGACCGACGGCTCGACCCGCCGCCCGCCGGTGAAGCCGCCGGGAGTGCGCATGATCGCGATCCCGACGACCCTGTCGGCGGGCGAGTTCTCGGCAAGTGCCGGCTGCACCGATACCGGGCGCCACGTCAAGGAGAGCTTTTCGCATCCGCAGATGATCCCGCGCACGGTCATCCTCGATCCCGCCGCCAGCCGGCCCACTCCCGAATGGCTGTTCCTGTCGACCGGCATCCGTGCGGTCGACCATGCCGTCGAAGACATCTGCTCGGTCAACGGCCAGCCGCTGTCCGAGGGTGCGGCGTTTCACGCCTTGCGCCTGCTTGGCAAAGGTCTGCCGGCGGTCAAGGCCGATGCGGACGATCTTGAGGCCCGGCTCGACTGTCAGATTGGGGCGTGGATGTCGATGGTCGGTTCGCAAACCGGGGTCAGCAAAGGGGCGAGCCACGGCATCGGTCATGTCCTCGGCGGGACCGCGAATGTGCCGCACGGCTACACGTCATGCATCATGCTGCCGCATGTGCTGCGCTTTAATCATGCCGTCAACGCCGACAAGCAGGCCCGCATCAGCGACGCCCTCGATCATGCGAACGAGCCCGCCGCCAATGTCGTCGCCGCCCTGATCGACGGTCTCGGCCTGCCGACTAGGCTGCGCGACGTCGGCGTCAATCAAGACCAGCTCGACCTGATCGCCGAGAATTCGATGCACGATCGCTGGATCCACACCAACCCGCGCAAGATCGACGGCCCCGCCACGATCCGCCGCCTGCTCGATCAGGCTTGGTAGCCCGCCCCCGCTCCCGCCCCCGGCAACAGCCCCGGCTGAAACGCGCCGGAAATGGGCGTGGCGGCTCGACGCGCCGGTTCCCGGTCGATCGTGGGCAAAAGGCGCCACTCGCCAGGCTGCTCGCGCGTCCTGATCCCGACAGGGTCGGCAAAGCGAAGGCGTTGCGGTGGCGCGCGGGATGGCGCAGGCTATGTTTTGGATTTAGCACGTAGCGGGAGGAACAGCGATGAGCGACAACATCCAGGACTTCAACTTTCTGCAAGGCGTCAAGGTCGTCGACTTCACCCAGTTTGAAGCGGGCACCACCTCGACCGAGGTATTGGCGTGGTTTGGCGCGGAGGTCGTCAAGATCGAGAACCCGGGGCGGGGTGATCCCGGCCGCCGGTTGCGTCCCGGCAAGCCCGACGACGATCCGTGGTATTTCCACCAGTTCAACGTCAATAAGAAATCGCTGGCGATCAATCTGAAATCGCCAAAAGGGCTCGACATTGTCAAAAACATGCTGAAGCAAGCTGATGTCACGGTCGAAAACATGGCGCCGGGGACAATCGAGCGCCTCGGTCTCGATTACGATTCGGTCAAGAAAATCAATCCTCGCATCATCTATTGCCAGATCAAAGGCTTTGGATCGGGCAGTCCGCACGAAAAGGGCCTCGCCTTTGACATGATAGCACAAGCCGCGGGCGGCCCGATCAGCGTCACCGGCTATCCCGACCTGCCGCCGGTAAAGCCCGGCCTGTCCTTTGGCGATACCGGTACCGGCATGCTGATGGCGGCGACGATCCTCGGCGCGCTGCACGAGCGCAACCGCACCGGCGAGGGCCGGCGGCTGCAACTGGCGATGCAGGATGCGATGATCCATTACATGCGCACCTGCTTTTGCACAATGGCGCGTACTGGCAAGCCGGCGCCGCGCAACGGCGCCAAATCGGGCGGCGGCAACAATGCGCCCTCGGGTCTCTATCCCGCCAAGGGCGGCGGCGCCAATGACTATGTCTATCTGACCACCAGCCGCGCCAACCCCGAACACTGGTCGCGCCTGATGAAGTTGATCGGGCGCGAGGACCTGATCGACGATCCGCGCTTTGCCACCGGCGATCTGCGCGTCAAGAACGAAAAGGAACTGGATGCGATCATTGGCGAATGGACCCGCCAGCACGACAAACGGGAGGCGATGGAAAAGCTGATCGCCGTGGGCGTGCCGTCGAGCGCGGTATTCGATACGATGGAACTGCAGAACGAGCCGAGCTTTGAGCAGCGCGGCATTATGCAGACCGTGCATCATCGCCAGGGCGACTACAAGATGGCGACGTGGCCGGTGCGGATCGACGGCAAGACGGTACGGCTGAAGCCGTCGCCGGCACTGGGCGGCGACAGTGCCGAGGTTCTGCACAACTGGCTCGGCATTGATGCCGGCGAAGTCGAGAGGTTGCGGCAGGACGGCGTGCTCTGAGGGCGTTGCTCGCCACCACAATCACTCCATTCCCTCCCCCACAGACGGGGGAGGCGGGGGTGGGGGTTGTTCCATCGCCTCGCACAGCGGAGGAGCAGGTCTCGTGTGCAGCAGGGCCGGGGTGAGGGTCGTGGACAGCGGTCCCGGCGGGACGTAGCGACGCGGCGTCTGATGCGGTTGCCCGATGCCGCAGCGGGTTATCAGAACTCACCCCGCTCGCCGTCATCAGACATAGGGCGGGTGGAGAAGTAACCAACTCTCCACGAAGACGGCTTAGCCCCAATGAGTAACGGCTCTGAATTCCGGGCGCGTTGCGCGGTCTTATCGATGGCGCTGACAACCGGGCCGGCATAGCCGGTGGTCGTCCAGATCGCGAGCCAATAAGGTTAACCAATACCTTTGATCCGCCCTATCGCGATATCGAAAGACCGCCCAATGGTTATGCGCCTGCGGGTCGCGAATGGCACTGCAACGAAGCTTGCGAATTGCCATCCGATCCAATAATTTCCGCATTTCGGTCTTTTTTCCATACCGGCCTTTTGCCATTTATTCTGAAATATATGCAGTGCCCAGTGTTGAGGCATGGCTAAGGAAGAGAGGGCAAATGGCAACGTTGAATGAAATCGGTCAAGAAAGGCAGAAACTAGCCGAGCGGCTGGCGCGCCTCGACGCGGATCGGGCGAAGCTCGCGCAGCAATTGGAGGAGCTCGAAATTACTGAGCGGGTTCTGGCGCGCTTTGGGATGGCGCCGGCCAGCGAGCGCCGCCGGCGCGGACGGCCAGGACGAGGCGCGCCGCAGACGACCCCGCCCGCGGTTCGATCTGCCAAGCAGCCGGAAAACCCGCTGTCATTGAGCGATGCCACGTTGAAAGCGGTCGGCGCGCATGGTGGCGGCGCCACCGCCGCCGAGGTCATGAACTATCTGTCGCATGAACTCGGAATGTCGGTCCGCCCCAATCATCTCGGCATCGCCTTGCAGCGCCATCGCCGTGCCGGGCGGCTTGAAAACCACGACCAACGTTGGTTCCTACCGCAATCGGCGCAGAATGATATGCAATCGGCAATGACCGGCTGAACGGCGGCGGCACGACAAAGGCCGCAGCCGCGGTTCCGCCCGTCAGCCGGTTTCGGCTATCCGCTAGCCGCCTGCGCCGGTCAGCTCGTGGCGCACGATCGCCGCGCCCTCGGCGAGCGCTTTCAATTTGGCAAAGGCGATGTCGCGCGGCAGGTACTTCATACCGCAATCGGGTGCGGGAATCAGCCGCTGCGGCGGAACATGTTCGAGGGCGGCGCGAATCCGGCTGGCGACGGTTTGCGGCGTCTCCGGCTGCAGGTCGCCCATATTGATTACGCCAAAGATCACTGTTTTGTTGCCAAGGCCGTCGAGATTGGTCAGATCGAGCTCGGGCTGCGCCGCTTCGATCGAGATCTGCTCGATGCGGCTGTCATTCAGTTCCGACAAAAACGCGTAGCCGTTCGGCTTGTCGCGGGACACATAGGCGTAGCCAAAGCACAGGTGCAGTGCAGTCGGACCGGCGATGCCATCGAGCGCCCGGGCGATTGCCGGCAATGCCAGCCGTCTCGCCTCTTCCGGGCGCGCCTGCAGCCATGGCTCATCGAGCTGAACCACATCGGCGCCGGCTGCCTTCAGATCGCGCAGTTCAGCATTGACTGCGGCAGCGTAGTCCATCACCAGCTCTTCCTCGTCTTTGTAGTATTCGTTTCTGGCCTGCCGCGACATCGTAAACGGGCCGGGCAGGGTGATCTTGATCGGGTGGTCGGTGTGCCGGCGCAGGAATTCGACGTCGCGCTGCTCGACCGGATGGCGCCGGCGGATCGGGCCGACGATGCGCGGCACGACGACGGTGCCGCTGGAGCGGCCGCGGACCGTCGCCGGGTTGTCGAGGTCGACGCCGGCAAGTGCCGTCGCAAACCGGTTCGAATAGCTCTCGCGGCGAATTTCACCGTCGGTGATGATATCGATGCCGGCCTGTTCCATATCGCGGATCGCAAGCCGCGTCGCATCGTCCTGGGCCTGCTCGAGCCACGGCTCGGGGATGCGCCACAATTCCTGGGCGCGGACCCGCACCGGCGGCAGATGGACGAGCCGGTCGCGATCGATCAGCCAGTCGGGCTGGGGGTAACTGCCGACAACGGTGGTCGGGAGCAGCTTTTCGGTCATCGCCAATCTCCGAGATCAATCGGCGCCGGCGTCTGGCGCAGCGGTTTTGGTTCTGGCTCAGCGAGCCGCATTGGTGCCGTCATGGCCGGTCTCGATCCCGTTCGACCCGACATCTGGCAAAGGCGGCAACGATGTGAGCCAGCCTTTCAGGTCGCGCCGGTGGGCCCATGCGTCGCGCAAGGCGTCTCCGACTGCCTGTTGCGGACCGAGCAAGCAGATCGCGGCGTCCCGCCCCTCCCTCTGTTCGCACGCGGCAACCCAGGCAGCGAGCGGCCGTTGGCAGCGGCCGAGAACGTAATTTACGTCACCGAGGAAGAACTGGCCAGTCGCAATCGCTGCCCGGTAGCAGGCTACCAGTGCGACGTCGAGCCGGCTGATCTTCTGCGTGGCCTGTTTCTCGGATTGCAACGGGCTTAGGAGCCAGCCCTCGCTACCGGGGATCGGCTGCGCCATTGCCGGGGCGATCAGCGCAATCACTGCAGTAACGTATAGCGTAATCATTACCGGTGCGGATCGTGGCACTTTACTACCTGTTCCATACTAGTGGATCTTATCTAACGGCGG
>DATJLK010000207.1:0-3749 GCA_035509615.1 Allostellaceae bacterium
CGCGCTTCAAGCACCGGAGCGATGCCGCGGCGCACCCGCTCGGCGGTGCTGACCCCGGCCAATGAGCGGCCTTCGTACAGCACCTCGCCGCGGGTCGGACGGACGATGCCCATGATCGCCTTCATCGTCGTCGATTTGCCCGACGCGTTGCCGCCCAGCAGACAGACGATTTCTCCCGGCTCGATCCGGTAATCGACCGATTTCAGCACGTGAAGGTCGCCGTAATGGGTGTCGACGGCCTTGAATTCGAGCAATGCCATGCTTAGGCCGAGGCGGCGCTCCGGCCGAGATAGGCGCGGATCACTTCCTCGTCGCGGCGGACGACTTCAGGCGGGCCTTCAGCAATCTTTTCGCCGTGGTCGAGCACGACGACCCGGTCGGCGAGACTGACGACGACATCGAGCTTGTGTTCGATCAGCACGATTGCGAGCCCGGCCTGATGCAGGCTTTTGATCTGCTCGGCGAGTTCCAGGGTTTCAGCCGGGTTCATCCCGGCAGTAGGCTCGTCCAGCAACAACAGTTTGGGCCGGGAGGCCAGTGCCCGGGCAATCTCGGTCCGCCGCCGGTTGGCATAGGACAGGCTCGATGCGAGATGGTCGGCGCGCGGCACCAGTCGGTTGCCGAACAGCGCCAGGATTTCGAGCGCCCGCTCGCGCGCCTCTTCCTCCTCGCGCCGCATTGTCGGCAGCCGCAACAACGCTCCGGCGGCGCCGCAGCGGAGGCGCGCATGCATGCCGATCATGACGTTTTCGAGGACCGTCAGGTTCGGGAACAGGCGGATGTTCTGAAACGTCCGGGCGATACCGCATTCGAGCACGCGATGCGGCGGCAGCCCGCCGGTCTCGGCGCCGGCAAACCGCACCGAACCGCTATCGGCGGCCACCAGCCCGGTGACGGCATTGAACAATGTCGATTTGCCCGAGCCGTTGGGGCCAATTACCGCAACCACCGATTGAGTCGGCACATCCAATGATACCGCGCGCAGTGCCACGAGCCCACCAAAGCGGACGCTCAGACTTGAAATCTCAAGCAGCGGCCGGCTCCGGTCGCGGGTTTCGCCGGCGTCGACCAACTGCAACGCAGCAAACCCGCCGCGTTCGACCTGCGCCGATTGCTGGTCGAGGGTCAGCGCCGGCATCCGCCGCGTCGCCGGGATCAGCCCCTCGCGACGATAGAGCATCATCAATACCAGGATCAGGCCAAAGATCAGCTCGATCGACGAGGCCAGCTCGATATGCTGCAACCAGCCGATACCGATCAGGCGGCCCAAGGCGTGCAGCCATTGCGACAAATCTTCGAGAAACCACGATTGCAGCATCTGCAATATCAGCGCGCCGACCACGACGCCCCACACGCTGCCGATGCCGCCAAAGACGATCATGACCAGGATCATGACCGAGACCGGAAACATGAACATGTCGGGGGTCGCGGTCTGCAGCTTTGCGACATAAAGGGTGCCGGTGGCGCCGGCGAAGGCAGCGCCGGTCGCAAACGCCAGGAGCTTGAACCGCACCCGGTCCACCCCCATCGCCATCGCCGCGACCTCGTCCTCGCGGATCGCCATCCAGGCGCGGCCGATGCGTGAATCCTTGAGGCGAAAGCTGGTCAGCATCAAGAGTGCGACGAGCGCCACCCCGACATAGTAATAGGGAGTGGCGGTGACCCCAAAGCTGTGACCAAAGAGTTGCGGCGCCGCGACGCCGTTGAGCCCCATCGCGCCGTTGGTGATGGTCGGCGTGTTGCGTACGACGATCGGCACGATCTCGCCAAACCCTAAGGTCACGATCGCCAGATAATCGCCTTTGAGCCGCAAGGTCGGCGCCCCGAACAGTACCCCGAAAGCCGCCGCGATCGCCGCCGAAATCGGCAGCATCAGCCAGAACGACACTTGGAAATGAACAACGTCGCCGCTCGCCCCCGGCATTCGCGAGACCAGATCGAGCCAGCGGAACGGCTCCCAAAAGCTGGTCCATTCGGGTTGCAGCTGAAACGAATTGGCGATCCCGTAGGCATAGGCGCCGATCGCGAAAAACGCCGCGTAGCCGAGATCGAGGAGCCCGGCAAAACCGACGACGATGTTGAGACCAAGCGCCAAGGCTGCAAACGACAGCGCATTTGCCGCCGAATCGATGTCGGCATCGTTATTGTGCAGCAGCGGGAAAAGTAACGCAGCGGCGGCAACCATGAGGATCGCCAGCCGCGTTCTGGCGCGCGGCGAGATCCCGACCGATCCGAGCGCGGCCGCCAGTCTCACCCGTCGTCCCGCGCCGATTGCCCCGGTGGTGACAGAAGGCGGTTTGCTGATCTCGGCCATTGCGATTTTGCCGGTCTACGATTTCGTGGGTGTGGCGCGGCCGAAGAGACCCGCCGGCACAAAGACAAGCACCAGGACGAGGATCGAGAAGATGATCACATCGGTCCATCGCACCGCGATCAGCTGGCCGCCCAAAGTCTCGATCAGTCCGATCAGCAGGCCGCCGACCATCGCCCCCGGGATGCTGCCGATGCCGCCAAGCACGGCGGCGGTAAAGGCGCGCAACCCGGCCGTGTAACCGATAATAAAGCTCGTGTAATTGTAATAAAGGCCAAAGATCAGCGCCGCTGCACCGGCCAGCGCTGAGCCCAGGAAAAACGCGGTGACGATGACCCGGTCGACATTGACGCCCATCATGCGGGCGGCTTCGGCATCCTGTGCCGTGGCCCGCATCGCCTTGCCGAGGCGGGTGCGGTTGACAAACAGATGCAGCGCCAGCATCAGCGCCAGCGAAACGCCCCAGATCAACAGCTCCTTCAGCTCGACCACAACCTGGCCAAAGCGCCAGCGCATGACCGGCAGCGGGTTCGGAAAGTTTTCCGAGCCGGCGCCGACGGTCAACAGGATGATGTTAAACAGGATGTAGGAAACGCCGATCGTCGTGATCATCGCCGCGGTGCCGCGCACGCCGCGCAACGGGCGCAGCGACAGGCGCTCGATCGCGACCCCGATCACGCCCGCCGTCGCCATTGTGACCACAAACGCAAAGCCCAGCGTTCCCGCCAGCGCGAGCCCGGTCAAAACTTGGCTCTGCCCGGAAATGCCGAGCCATTGCAACGCCCACATGCCGATAAACGAGGCGACCATAAAGACATTGAAGTGGGCGAAGTTGATCAGCTCGAGAATGCCGTACACCAGGGTGAAGCCGAGTGCCAGTAATGCGTACATGGCACCGAGGCTCAGCCCGTTGACGATTTGCTGCAGCAGTACCGCGGATTCGGTCATGGCCGATTCGCAATCCCGTTCATCACTTACCTTTGAGGACAGCGGTGCCTACGAGCTCGCCGGCGCCACGCCAATGTACGTATATTGGTGGAGCATGTCATCGAGCGGATATTTGGCGTTCTTCACGACCTGAAAGATGCTGACCCCGTGATTGTCAAGGTCACCATTGGCGTCAAAGGTGACGACCCCTTGCAGGGTCTTGAGACGGGTGGCCTCAATCGCGTCGCGGACATTCTGGCGATCGACCGGCTTCCCGGCGTCGGCGACGCGCTCGATCGCATCGAGAACGACGCTGGCCGCATCATAGGCGAGGATTGAATAATCGTCGGGGCCCTTGCCAAATTTGGCGACAAATTCCTTGGTCCATGGCTGGATTTTCGGATCGCCGAGGACGTTCGGCGCACCCATCGAAACATACCAGCCCTGAAACGCGGGGAAGCCCGCGCCGGTCAGGACGTCCGGGCTGAACAACCCGCCGCCGGCCTTGATC
>DATJLK010000208.1:0-4016 GCA_035509615.1 Allostellaceae bacterium
GTCAGCGGGAAGACCTGGACATAGGTGTTTGTGCCGGCGCTATGCTGCGGTGACGGTGCCATCTGTTTTCTCCTCGGAAAAACTTGGTGCCCCAGTGTCTGAGCGGCCGCGCCCCGCCCGATGATCTGTCATACTCCGATAGGGGACAACTCCAGTCGCGTCCCACAGATCAGCGGCGGTCTTGCGGCATATCTGTCCTCGCCGCTGTTCGTGCTGCCAAACCGCGACAGCTTCGTCACGCGGGCACTTCGTGCGGCTGTGAAACTGCGCCGCTCGGGTGGCGCTTGTCCGATACGATGCGCCCCTCTATCAGGACCAGCTGCAGCTGCCGCACATTGGTGATGTCCTCAAGCGGATTGGCTCCGACCACAATCAGATCGGCGAGCTTTCCCACCTCCACCGTGCCCAGTTCGCCGCCGACGCCACACAGCTCGGCGCCATGGGATGTGGCCGCCAGCACCGTCTGCCAAGGTGTGGCGCCGTCGCGGACCCACAACCCCATCTCAAGAAGGGCTGCTTCCTTGAGAGGACGGATGTCGGAACCCAACGCCATTCGCACGCCGGCATCGAGCGCTTTGCGGAACCACAAGGCGTGCACGTCGGAAGCTGCCTCGGCGCGGCAGCACAGCGCAGGCGACAGACCCCGTTCCGCAACCCAGCCGCTTTCGAACGAATTGGTCGCTTGGCTCGCGGTAAGATGGCTGATCGCGAGGGTCGGCACGTACCAGGTTTGGTGCTCGAGCAAGAGCTCGATGCATTCGTCATCCATGATGTAGCCGTGCTCGACGCTGTGCGCGCCCAACCGGATCGCACTCTTCACCGCTTCCGGGTTGGTGGCGTGGGTCATGACCTTGAAGCCCCGCTTGCGGCAGATCTCAAAGGCGGCACGGATCTCGTCGTCGAGCAGGAACGAGTGGGTGTGGAGGTCCCAGGCCGGCCCCATGATGCCGCCCGAGAGGTTGAGCTTGATGTGATCGACGCCGTTCTTGATCTGCTCGCGAATGGCTTTCACCCAACGATAGGGACCGTCGATCTCCAGCGCATGACCCGAGGTCAGGAAGTGTCCGCCTGTGGTCGTAAGGAAATAACCGCTAGCGAATAGCCGCGGGCCGACATGCTGACCAGAGTCGAAGGCCCGCTTCCACGCAACATCCATAAAGGAGTGCGTGCCGGCGCAGCGCATTCCGACGATGCCCGATTCGGTAAGCGCCGTCGCGAGCCGGTGCCCGAATAGAGTCACCTGATCGGCCAGCGGCATCTCGTCCAGCGACAGGTAATCGGGATGGATGTGCACATCCCAGAGACCGGGCATTAAGTACCCGCCTTTGAGATCGATCACCTGTGCGTCGCCGACGCTCTGCGCCTCTCCGCTCGGCATAATGGCGCGGATGCGGCCCTCTTCTATCAGTACGGCGGCATCCGGCCGTAGCTTAGGCTCGACGCAGTCGATCAGATTTTTGCATGAGAAAGGATTGTCTTCATAGCGGCCGGCTCAGGATGCAGACCCGCGGCGTGCAAGCTGCAAAAGCGTTGCGCCAGCCCTAGGCATCGCTGTCACCAGCGCGCCGTGGCGCGGGCACCGGGTGCGACGACCGCATCGGGCAGCGCCGGCTCGTTCGCCATGTGCTGGTAGCTTTTGCGGGCGAACCACAACGCATAATCGCCAAAGCGGATCGGTGGAAATTTTTCCGGATTGTCGGCCGAGCAGCATGTGCGAAGGCATTCAATCAGCGTGTCGTGATCGGGATCGCACAGAAGAACGGGATCGCATAGCGCACCTGGCCCGAAACGTTGCGCACGCGATGCGGCGTCGACAGAAACCGCTCGTTCGTCCAGCGATGCAGGATGTCGCCGCCGTTGACGACATAGGTGTGGTCGATGCTTGGCGCGTCGATCCAACAGCCGTTCGGCAATTGGATCGATAATCCCGGCACTCGGTTGGGCGGCAACAGCGTCATGAAACCGGAATCGGTGTGCGGCACGAGGCTCGCGACCGTCTCGTCCTCGTCGGCGATGACCGGGTAGCGCGACATGCGCAGGATCATGTGCGGCTCGGCGAAACACGCGTCGAAGAAATCCGCCGGCAGATCGAGTGCCAACGCATAGAGCGGCACCAGCCGGCGGCGTAATGCCTCGAGCGTGCGCATTGTATTCGAGTGCCGTCGCGCGAAAGCCCGCCAGATCGCCGGGCCATTGATTGAGACCGTGAAAGCGCCGGTTGGCGATGACCGCCGGATCGTCGGGGGCGCGCTCACGCCGCAGGAAATAGGCCTCGTTCTGGCTGGGCTTGCGGCCCTGCGCTGCGGCTTGCGGCGATGCCGCATTCGAAATCGGCAGAAAGCCGATATTGTGCTCGTTCACTTTCAGCGCGAGCTTCCTGGCGAGCGGCTGGGCGTGAAACCGGGCCGCCGCGTCGTAGGTCCGGTCGATCAGCGATTGCGGTACGCCGTGGCCGGCCAGGTAGTAGAACCCGACATTCTCGAATGCCCAGCGCAATTCGCTCGCGGCTCTTCGGCTGGCCTCGCCATCTCCGGCGAGATGGCCGGCGACATCGATCAGCGGAATGGCGCCGGCGATCATCGCAGCAGGAGCCCGATCAGTCACAGTGCGCTGCGCCGTTTGCGTCATTTCTGCCTCGCCTAGAACTCTCTCGCGACGGTGTTAGCCCCGGCGCCGAACCAATAATCACCGGCGAAGGCCGACATCCGCATCCCCTCATGCGCCACACCCGGCACGACAACCCGGCTCCACCGGCAGGGCACGCCGAGCTTGGCGGCTTCCGCCTTTCCGAGGTCGATGTAGAACTGCGCCCGTGCAAATCGGTTCGGCCCCTGAGCCATCGCGCTGTCATGCCTCGGAAAATTCTCGGCCGTCCCGTCGATATCCTTGTCGCCGGAAAAGATCATGAGCGGATAGCCAAGAAAGCGAACGATATCGTCGCCTCTGAGCCCGATACCGCCGAGCCCGTCGGGGTAACGAAGGTCGAGTGTCGGCAGGGTATACCACCCGGGATTGGCGGCTCCGACTGCTTCGAAGATATTGTGCGGCTGCGTCGCCAACAGCCGATGAACGAATTGTCCGCCGGCGGAATGACCCCACAAATAAGCCCGCTCGCGCCGGGTGATGCCGGCCTCGCGCAGCAGCGCAAAGACGCGGCCGGGGATCGCCACCGACCAGCACTCGCGGGGCCGAAGGCTGCCGTCCTCGCCAAGCACGTGGCCGTTGTTGTAGGTGACGGCGTCTGGCCAGGCTTCCTTCGGAAAGGTGATCGCCACGATCAGCAAGCCGTGCCGCTCGGCCGCCGGGATCCAAGCCTCGCAGTATTGCGCGCCATTGCGGCTCGCGCCGTGCTGCACGATGACGACCGGCTTGTCGGGATTGTGAGCTTGCGGCCGGAAGCATTCCAGCACCAGCGGCCGCTCGGGACTGTAGCGGTCGAGGTAACGGATGCTGGCACGACCGCGAGCCGCCAGCTCTTTTGTAAAGTCCTCAGGACTCATCACAGGCTGCCTGCCGTCAGTGGGTTAATGCCCTTTAAGGCGATCGATATCAGTGGATAATTTCTAGCCGGGCTCGGGCCAGCGCGAGTCCTGGTTCAGATATTCAGCGATACGGATGGTCGTTGCCAGTTCTGCAGGAGTGGCCATCGGCGGCTTGCTGCCGCCTTTTAACCCGGCTAGCGCATCGCCCGGATGCTGGCGGCGAGGATATCCTGCGGGTAGACGACGATGCTGATGCCGATGCGTTCGAGTTCGGCGTCGCCGGGCATGAAGTGCTTGCCCGCCGGTGAGGTGACCGCGAGCGCCGGCTTGCCGGCGCAAGCCCCGATACCGGTGCGCATCTCCTCCTCCGATTGCGGCGAGTCGAGAAACAGGATGTGGGAATGTCCGGACATTCCCGTGCCACGCCGGTATCGCGCGTCGGACAGACGGCGCCGATAATCCAGGCCGACTGGTAGCCAACATCGCGTCTTCCGCGCGGGGTGTGGCCGCGCTGCCACCAGACATAGCCGGTGC
>DATJLK010000209.1:0-9073 GCA_035509615.1 Allostellaceae bacterium
CAGCCGAAATCGATGATCCAGCGGCCCGATGGACGGCGGGTGAGGTCCATCCCGTTCATCCAAGGCCGCAGCACGTCGGAGTTCGGCCGACCGTTCGGGTTCAGCGGTAATTGCAGCCATTGCCGCGCCAGATCGCCGGGAATGTCGAAAGCGCCTCCCTTGGTGTCGCCCATGAAGGCAACGCCTTTGTTCTCTGACAGCGCTTCAGCTTGAGTTAGATCGCTCGCCGATCCGCTCAAGTCTGAACCGATGCGCGCGACAGGTTTTCCGTCAAGCTGCGACGGCAATCTTTCCTCTCGGGCACTGGAGCAAATAAGCGACACGCGGACTGCGACGCCTTTAATTACCCAAGGCTCATCGTCCCACGCGTCGAAGATTTGTCCGCCTTTAACAATCTGGTCGAGCACCCGGCGACTGGCGCCGCCGCGGATCGAGTTGGTCGCCACCAGCCCGGAGCGCTTGAGCCGGCCATCGCGCATCCGCTCCCAGGCCTTGGCGAACCAATAGCAGACGAGATCGGCTTCCGCCGGGACGCGGCCGGCGAACGCCGCGAACAGCCGCTCAACATAAGCGTCGCCAAGCGTCCGCCGCATCAGTTTGCCGCCCAGAAACGGCGGATTGCTGACCACCACATCGGCCTCCGGCCATGGGCTGTCATTGCCGTTTTGCGTAATCAGCGCGTCGGCGCGCACGATCCCGTCCAGCCGGTCAAGGATCGGCCGGCGCGTCAGCCCCAACCCCTTGCGCAATTGCCATTGCAGTTCGGTGATCCACAGCGTCAGCCGCGCCAATTCGGCGGCATAGCTGTTGATTTCAATGCCCGTGACCGCTTCCGGGCCAACGCGGAATTCGTCGCGCGGCAAGCCCATCGCCGCGGCGTCGTCCAACACCGCAAGTTCGAAATCCTTCAGCGCGCGCAATGACAGCGCAAGAAAATTCCCCGAACCGCAGGCCGGGTCGAGCACGCGATAACCGCCGAGACGGCTGCGGAAATCCGCATAAAGGCCGCGGGCTCCGGCCAGCAGCCGATTTTGCTCGGCCGGGCTGCGCGCCCGATCCCGCCGTTCCTCAAGGGCAGCAATCTCCGCCTTGATTCGCTCCCATTCGCGGCGCAGCGGCATCACGACGACCGGCTCGATGATCTTCATGATCGTCGCTTCGTCGGTGTAGTGGATACCGACGCCGCGATTTGCCGCCGGGGCGTCGAACAGCGAGGCCTGGGCACAGTCGTCACTGTCTGGCGCATCGAACAGGCTCGCCATCTCGGCGCGTTTTTTGTCGTCGAGACCGCTTTCGAACAAGGTCCCGAAAATCGTCGGATCGATCGCCTTCCAATCGAGCCGTGCCGCATTCATCAAATCCCCGACCGCGCCGATGCCGAGCGGCAACACGTCGTCATCGTCAAACAGACCGCCGTTGAACCAGGGGATAGGCGCCGTCCCGAAACGGCCATTGCGGTTCGCCATGGCGCGAAATAGATCGCGCAGCATTGGCTCGAAATCATCCGGGCGCTTGAATGCTTCGTCGAGCACATCGGCGAAAATGCGGTCGGGCAACAAGTCGATGTCTTCGGCAAAGAGACAGAACACCAACTTGTTGATGAAATGCGCGACGCGACGCTCGTCGTAATGGCGGCGCAGCGCAACCGCGACCTTGGCGAATTCGGACGCCGCCTGGGCGGTGACGCTCTCGCGCGTCGCTGTTGGCCGCAGCCGGTCCGGGTACAAAAAGCAGTTGCGCAACAATTCGCGCGCTTCGACCGAGGGCAGCGAGCCCAGCGGGATGACGTGCTGCTGCGCAATAGCGTTGGTAAAATTGGTGTGGACCCGAATTTCCTGCATGTCCGAGACGACTAGCAGCGGTGGGTTTTCCAGCGCGTCGGCGTATTGCTTCAATTGCGCGTAGGCTTCGACCAAATTGCGGCGATTGCCCTTGTATTCCCAGGCAAAGCAATGCCGTTTCCACACATCGGCATACCCGATCCTGTCACCGATCTTCCGCGTTGACTTCTCAAAAGTGTATTCGGTGCCGTGCCGATCGACATCACCCGGTTTCGGAACCCCAAGCAGAGTACACAGATCGAGAAAATGCTCCTGAGCCGCTGACCTTTCGGTACGGGTGATCCCCCGCCATTTGGCAATGAAGGCTTCGGGTGTCATTCTCGTATTCGTATCACAAGCGGGTCGAATAACTCTTGGATGCAGCTATTCCTGGAGACCGTCAAATTTTCGCCGGTTGAGCCGCGATCGGAGGAGGTGCGCCAAAGAGCTTCAGACTCGCGTGCGCACGCCGGAGTGATCTACGAGGCGAGACCTGAACTCAACGCTGATAAAACAGGTGGAACAAAGGCGATGATGACGAGGCGCGGGCGTCGGTCTCGCCGCCCCGCCACGACATTTGTGGCATGGCCGAGACCTCATATCTGGTAGAGATGTCCGACACGGCGAGGCGCTCAGGCGGCAGCAAGGGGGGATGAGAAATGACAAGTGAAAAAGATTCCTCGCTCACCGGCAGGGTGGCGGTGGTGACGGGCGGGTCGAGCGGGATCGGGGCGGCGAGCGTGCGGCTCCTGGCGCAGGCCGGGGCGAAGGTCGTTATCGGCTACAACAAGGGGGCCGACCGTGCGCAGCAGCTGATCGCCGAACTTCCCGGCGACGGCCACAAGGCGATGCATCTGCCGCTCGAGGACAGTGCGCAGATCCGCAAGGTCGCCGCCGCGGTCAAGGACGAGTTCGGGCGTGCCGACATCCTGGTCAATTCAGCCGGTTTTACCCGCATGGTGCCGCATCATGACCTCGAGGCGCTCGATGACGACCTGATCGACACGGTGCTGACCGCGAATGTGCGCGGCCCGTTCGCGACGATCCGGGCTTTTGTCCCGCTGCTGCGCGCTTCGGGCGACGGGGTCATTGTCAACATCTCGTCGGGTGCGGCGCAGAGCGGCACCGGCAGCTCGATCATCTATGGCGCCTCAAAGGCGGCGCTCAACACGATGAGCATGGCGCTGGCCCGCGTGCTCGGTCCCGAGATCCGCGTCATCGTCGTCGCCCCGGGGATGGTGCACACCGGTTTTGTCCCCGGCCGCACCGAGGAGATGATGGCGGCAGCGGCGATGGCGACCCCGCTCAAGCGCGCGATCGAAGCTCACGACGTCGCACTCGCGGTCATGGCGTGCATCACCCACCTGACCCATACCACGGGGTCGATCGTCAGCGTCGATGCCGGCCGCCATCTTTAGTGCCGCCAGCCCGTCGCCTGGCTGCGAGGGGCCCATCAAGTATCGTTCTCGGTCCGGCCGGGCTAAAGCGAGGCGGGGTCCTCATTGCCGGGACAATGCCTATGGGGGCGATGTGGCGTTCGCGATCGGCTGGGTTGGTCGGGTGCCGTTTCAAACGCAGAGCCGGGGCGATTGAATTATCTGAACCGCTGGGTTCAGCAGCCGGTGCCTCGGGGTGAATTACGCCCGCCGCACTTACATATCTGGCGCGCGGGCATTAGGTTTGAGCCCGCTGGCAGGCCGCGAGCGGCAGGCCAGGTTTGGCGGACCGCCGGTTGCGCCACTGCAAGGAAGGATCGATGGGTACGATACCGCGGCAACGCGACATCATCGACCGTCGCCGGCTGACCGAGGAACTGTCCGAGGCGGCGCGCTCGATTAAATCGCCGAGCCTCAACCGCGCCCCGCTGGCCGTGGTGCTCAAGGCCGCTCTCGCCAAGGGCCGCGCCGAAATCCGCCGCCGGTTCGAGGAAAAGGGCAACGGTGCGGCGGTCATGCGCGAAGAATGCTTTCTGATGGATCAAATGATCCGCGCATTGTTCGACGTGGTTACCGGGGAACTCTATCCGCTTGCCAATCCGACATCGGGCGAACGGCTGGCCCTGGTTGCCGTCGGTGGCTATGGCCGTGGTGAACTCGCCCCTTATTCCGATATCGATCTGCTGTTTTTGCTGCCCTACAAGCAGACGCCGCACACCGAGCAGGTCATCGAGTCGCTGCTGTATCTGCTGTGGGATCTCGGGCTAAAGATCGGGCATTCGACGCGCTCGGTCGAGGATTGTTTGCGTCAGGCGAAATCCGATCTGACGATCCGCACCAGCCTGGTTGAGGTGCGTTATCTGTGGGGCGAGGAGGCGCTGTTTAGCGAGTTGAAACGGCGCTTCGATAGCGAGATCGTGCGCGGGAGTGCGGCACAGTTCGTCGAGGCAAAGCTTGCCGAGCGCGACGAGCGGCACCGCCGCGCCGGCGATAGTCGCTATATGCTCGAACCCAACGTCAAGGAGGGGAAGGGTGGGCTCAGGGATCTCCACACCCTGTTCTGGCTCGCCAAATACATTTACCGCATCGATGATGTCGCCAAGCTGGTCGATCTCGGGGTCCTGTCGGCCGAGGAGTCGCATCGCTTTGCCCGCGCGCAGGATTTCCTGTGGACGGTGCGCTGCCATCTCCACTACCTGTCGGGTCGCGCCGAGGAACGGCTGACCTTCGATCTGCAGACCGAAATCGGGCGGCGCATGGGCTACACCGACCACGCCGGCAGTCGCGGGGTCGAGCGTTTCATGAAGCACTATTTCCTGATTGCCAAGGATGTCGGCGACCTCACCCGGATCTTTTGCGCAATCCTCGAAGCCGACCAGAAACGCAAGCGGCGCCTTCCATGGGTGCGCTGGGGCATCGGCCGCCGCGGGCTCGAAGGGTTTGTGCTCGATGGCGAGCGATTAACGATCCCGGCGGAGGATTTCTTTGAAAAAGATCCGGTCGCGCTGCTGCGGCTGTTTCACATCGCACAGCGAACCGAACTCGACATCCATCCCCGGGCGTTGCGCCGCGCCGGACAGTCACGGCAGCTGATCGATGCGAAGCTGCGTGACAATCCCGAGGCCAACCGGCTGTTTCTCGAAATCTTGACCTCGCGCAACGATCCCGAAGCTGCGTTGAGGCGGATGAACGAGGCTGGCGTCCTCGGGCGCTTTATCCCCGATTTCGGGCGCGTCGTCGCGCAGATGCAATACGACATGTATCATCACTACACGGTCGACGAGCATACACTGTTTGCGATCGGCATTCTGCACCAGATCGAAAACGGCGAGTTGCGCGACGAGGCGCCGCTGTCGACCGTTTTGTGCCCGATGATCGTATCACGCCGGGCGCTTTACGTTGCGGTGCTGCTGCACGATATCGCCAAGGGCCGCGGTGGCGATCACTCGGTCCTCGGCGAGGCGATCGCACTGAAGCTGGGGCCGCGGCTCGGGCTGATCGCCGAAGAAACCGAAACAGTGGCCTGGCTGGTGCGCTGGCATCTGCTGATGAGCAGCACCGCCTTCAAGCGGGATATCGGCGACTCGCGCACCATCGCCGATTTTGTCGCCGTAGTGCAGTCGCCGGAGCGGCTTAAACTGCTATTGATCCTGACCAGCGCCGATATCCGTGCCGTCGGCCCGCAGGTGTGGAACGGCTGGAAGGCCGCGCTGTTGCGCGATCTTTATCATCGTGCGGTCGAGGTCATGTCCGGCGGGCTGACGGTCGAACCGCAAGACGCGCGAGTCGCGGCGGCGCAAGCGGCGGTGCGGCAAAAATTGCCCGATTTCAGCGAGGTCGAGTTCGCCGCCTTTGTCAAAGCCGGCTATCCGTTCTACTGGCTGTCCTATGATGCCGATATCCACGCGCGCCACGCGCGGCTGATGCGCGAAGCGCACGCAACCGGCGCGCCGCTGGTGGTCGAAAAACGCGTCGATGCGCAACGCGCGGTGACCGAGATCACGCTCTATACCGCCGACCACGCCGGCTTGTTTTCGCGCATCGCCGGGGCGCTCGCGGTCAGCGGCGCCAATATTGTCGATGCGCGGATCATGACGATGTCGAACGGCATGGCGCTCGACACCTTCTGGGTTCAGGACCTGGCCGGCCATGCCTTTGATCGCCCGGACAAGTTGGCACGCCTGGCGGTCGTCTTTGAGAATGTGCTGACCGGCGAACTGAAACCGCACCGCCAATTGGCGCGCCCGCCCGCCTATCCGAGCCGCATGCAGGCCTTTACCGTCGTGCCGCGGGTGCTGGTCGACAACCAGGCGAGCGCGTTGCACACGGTGATCGAGGTCAATGGCCGCGATCGCCCCGGTCTGTTGTTCGAGCTGACCCGCGAACTGACCCGGCTGAACGTGCAGGTATCGAGCGCCAAGATTTCCACCTATGGTGAAAAGGTGGTTGACGTCTTTTATGTAAAAAATCTGTTCGGGCACAAGATCGAACATCCGACCAAGCTGGCTGAAATCCGCTCGACGCTGGAGGCGGTGCTGGCTCGCGCGCACTCGACTGCATCGGTCGCCCGTCCTCGGGCACAGCCCCAGCCGGCTGACCACGCCGCCGCCGAATGACCCTGTCACCGCTGGCAATGAGCGGGTTTATCCCGGGCCAACAGGTGCAATCGGGCGATAGGGGCGATACCGGTGCAATAAGGGCGGGGCGAAAGGCGGCCTCGCGCATTTAAGTGAATCGAACCGCCAGACCCTTGCTTCCTTGCCGGCCGCGTCGTTCTTCTATTCGCGCAGATCTTCAAAAAATTCTTTGACGCGCGCAAAAAAGCCTTCGCTTTCTGGGTGGGTTCGGACCCCGTCGCCTTCTTTTTCGAATTCGCGCAGCAATTCCTGCTGACGCTTGGTCAGGTTGACCGGGGTCTCGACCACCGCCTCGACATACATGTCGCCGCGCAACGACGAGCGCAGCACGCTCATCCCCTTACCGCGAAGCCGGAACTGGTGGCCCGATTGGGTGCCGGCCGGTACATTGACTTTGGTACGGCTGCCATCGACGGTCGGTACCTCGATCGCTCCGCCCAGGGCAGCGGTCGTAATCGAAATCGGCACCCGGCAATGAATATTGGCGCCGTCGCGCTGGAAGATCGGGTGCGGCGTGACCGTGATAAAGATAAACAGGTCGCCAGCCGGAGCACCGCGCACTCCGACCTCGCCCTCGCCGCCGAGGCGGATGCGGGTGCCGTCCTCAACCCCGGGCGGAATGTTGACCGACAGGGTCTTTTCGCGTCGCACCCGACCCTGACCGGCACAGGCCCGGCAAGGCTTTTCGATGACCCGGCCCGCCCCTTGGCACGCCGCACAGGTGCGCTCGATCGTAAAAAATCCTTGCTGCGCCCGGATGCGTCCGCGACCATGGCAGGTCGGGCAGGCGATCGGTTTGGAGCCGGCTTCCGCACCGCTGCCATGGCATTGATCGCAGGCGACGAGGTTGGGGACGCGGATCGTCGTCTGCTTGCCGCGATAGCACTCTTCGAGGGTGATCTCGAGATTGTAGCGCAGATCGCTGCCACGGCCCGAGCCGCCTTGACCGCGTCTGCCGCCGCCCATGAACTCGCCAAACATCTCATCAAAGATGTCGGCAAATCCACCGCTAAACCCGAAATCGCCGGGGCCACGCCCGCCGCCCTGCTCAAAAGCGGCATGTCCAAACCGGTCGTAGGCAGCGCGCTTCTGATCGTCCTTCAGGACATCGTAGGCCTCGTTGAGGTCTTTGAACTTTTGTTCGGCCGACTTGTCTCCCGGATTGCGATCCGGGTGATGCTGCATCGCGAGCTTGCGATAGGCCCGCTTGAGTTCGTCGGCGCTGGCGGATCGGGAAACGCCGAGCACCTCGTAAAAATCTTGCTTAGCCATAGTGGACGGGCATTCGCTGAGGGGGGTGGTCACTATGGGCCGCCCCGGCGAAACCCTGCCAGGGCGATCCCATCCGATCTATACCTGAAACAAACTCCGATTACGCGGAGCCGCGCTTCTTTTGATCATCGACCTCCTCAAAGTCGGCGTCGACGACCTTGTCGTTGGCGCCGCCCCCCCCGCCTGGTCCGCCGCCGGCCGCACCAGCACCGCCTTCGCCACCGGCACCACCGGCTTGTGCCGCCTGCTCGGCTTTGTAGAGCGCCTCGCCGATCTTCATCGAAACCTGCGCCAAGGCCTCGGTTTTCGACTTGATCTGCTCGACATCTTCGCTGCCCAGCGCGTCTTTCAGCGCCTGGGCGGCTTGCTCGACCGCCTGGTGGTCGCCCTGCGGGATCTTCTCACCATTGTCCCGCAACGTCCGCTCGGTCGTGTGGATCAGCGCATCGGCGTTGTTCTTGGCCTCAACCAGCTCGCGACGGCGCTTGTCCTCGCCGGCATGGGCTTCGGCATCCTTGACCATCTTCTCGATATCGGCCTCGGACAGACCGCCGGAAGCCTGGATACGGATCTGCTGCTCCTTGCCGGTCGCCTTGTCCTTGGCTGAGACCTGGACGATGCCGTTGGCGTCGATATCAAAGGTGACCTCGACCTGGGGCATGCCGCGCGGCGCGGGCGGGAGCCCGACCAGGTCGAACTGCCCGAGCAATTTGTTGTCGGCGGCCATCTCGCGCTCGCCTTGGAAGACGCGGATCGTCACCGCGGTCTGGTTGTCTTCGGCGGTCGAGAATGTCTGGCTCCTCTTTGTCGGGATCGTCGTGTTGCGGTCGATCAGCCGGGTAAAGACGCCACCCAAGGTCTCGATACCGAGCGACAGCGGGGTCACGTCGAGGAGCAGAACATCCTTGACCTCGCCTTTCAGCACGCCCGCCTGGATCGCCGCACCGATGGCCACGACCTCGTCCGGGTTGACGCTGCGATTGGGTTCCTTGCCAAAAAACTGTTTGACCGTGTCGATGACCTTGGGCATGCGCGTCATGCCGCCGACGAGGATTACTTCGTCGATCTCGGAGGCTTTCAGCCCGGCATCCTTAAGCGCATTACGGCACGGCCCGATCGTGCGCTGTATCAGATCCTCCACCAATGCTTCGAGCTTGGCTCGCGTCAGCTTGATGTTGAGATGCTTGGGTCCGTGCTGGTCAGCCGTGATGAATGGCAGGTTGACGTCGGTCTGCATTGACGAGCTGAGTTCGATCTTTGCCTTCTCCGCCGCTTCCTTCAGCCGCTGCAAGGCCAGTCGATCGTTGCGTAGATCGATCCCTTGCTCTTTTTTGAACTCGTCCGCCAGGTAATCGATGATGTTCTTGTCGAAATCTTCGCCGCCGAGGAACGTGTCGCCATTCGTCGA
>DATJLK010000210.1:0-6367 GCA_035509615.1 Allostellaceae bacterium
CTCCGGCTTCCCGATTTTTCCGGAATGACGAATAGCAAGCAGCCCGGCTGCCGTTGCGCCTTGATGTCCCTCGCGCCGCGTTGCGAATGAATGATCATTTCCAGATCGGTTTGCCGGAGCCGGGAAGACCGTAGCTCGACCATTTTCGCGTGACCTCGGCGACGATTTCCTCCGCCATGCGGATCGGCCGCCCCCAGTCGCGCCGGGTCTCGGGCGGCATCTTGCCAGTGGCGTCGAGCCCGATCTTGCCGCCGAGCCCGGATTCCGGCGAGGCGAAGTCGAGATAATCGATCGGGGTGTGGTCGACGAGGGTGATGTCGCGCACCGGGTCCATGCGGGTCGAGATCGCCCACATGACCTCCTTCCAGTCGCGCGCATCGATGTCGTCGTCGACCACGATGACAAATTTTGTGTACATGAACTGGCGCAAAAACGACCACACCCCCATCATCACCCGCTTGGCGTGACCGGGATAGGCCTTCTTGATCGCCACTACCGCGATGCGGTAGGAGCAACCCTCGGGCGGCAGCCAGAAATCGACAATCTCCGGAAATTGCTGCTGCAGCAGCGGGATGAAGACCTCGTTCAAGGCTGCGCCGAGGATCGAGGGTTCGTCGGGCGGGCGGCCGGTAAAGGTCGACAGGTAAATCGGACGCTGCCGCATCGTGATCGCCGACACCCGGAATACCGGGAAGCGTTCGACCGCGTTGTAATAGCCAGTGTGGTCGCCATAGGGGCCTTCCTCGCCGAACTCGTCGAGCGATACATGACCCTCGAGTACGATCTCGGCCTGCGCTGGCACCTTCAACGGCACGGTCTTGCAATCGACCAGTTCGACCCGGCGACCGCGCAACAGCCCGGCGAACTGATACTCGGACAAGGTATCGGGGACTGGTGTGACCGCCGCGAGGATCGTGCCCGGATCGGCGCCGATGACCGCCGCGGCCGGCAACGGCTCGCGCCGTTCGGAGCCCCAGCGGCGGTGGTGCTGGGAGCCGCCGCGATGCGCCAGCCAGCGCATCAAGGTCGTGTCGCGGCCGGTCACCTGCATGCGGTAGATACCGAGATTGAAGCCGTCCTCACGGCGCGCGCCTGGGCCCTTGGTGACGACCAGGGGCCAGGTGATCAGCGGCGCCGGCTCGCCCGGCCAGCAGGTCTGGACCGGCAACGCGCCAAGGTCGATCTCGCTGCCGCGCAAGATGACCTCCTGGCACGCGGCGCTGCCGACCGTGCGCGGCCGCATCGCCATGACGGTGCGCAACAGCGGCAGCATGTCGAGCGCCTCGCGCCAGCCGCCGGGCGGCTCCGGCTGCTTCAGAAAGGCGAGCGTGCGGCCCACTTCACGCAGTTGACTGGGCTCGCGGTCCATGCCCCAGGCGACCCGCTCGATCGTGCCGAACAGGTTGACCAGCACCGGCATCGGCGAGCCGGCGCCGGTTTCCCCGACAACATTTTCGAACAGCGCCGCCGGCCCGCCTTCCGCCAGGAGCCGGGTCTGGATCTCGGTCATTTCGAGATAGGGCGACACCGGTGCGGCGACCCGCGCCAACCGCCCGCCAGCTTCGAGACGGTCGATGAATTCGCGCAGGCTCGCGTAAGGCATGCCGCGCTATATGGGGCGTGGGCGCCGGTTTGGCAGCGGCGGTCTCCGGATACGCCTGGATCGCAACGGGCTCGGTCGCGGTTTTGATCAAACTCCCTGTCTAATTTCGCTCGAGCATCGGCAACACCCGATATCAGCGCTGCGTCGAGCTTCCCGTGCTCTCGCCCGCGTTCACATCGCGGGCAGCGACACCGCCCTCGCCCGCCAAGATCTTTATTTGGTCAAGATGCTCGCGCAGCACCGGGATTAGGTTCTGGGCATAGCTCTTGATCATCCGGTTCTGCCCGTCGGTCGCTTCTTTCTGGAAGACCGGGATGGTCTTTTCATGATCCATGACCATGCCTTGCGTGTATTCCCGGTCGAATTGCCGGCCGCTCAGCCGTTCGAGCTTTTGCTGCATTTGCTGCTGCTCGGCGGTCGGGGTCGGCTGAAACGGCTGATTTTGCGCCTGCATGATCGCCTTTAGCCAGTTGTTGGCGACCAACCCATGATCGGTGTACATCCACCGGCCGAACTCGCGGATCGCCGGGGTGCCGCCTTTTTCCATCGCAAGTTTTCCAGCGTTGGCCTCGGCGAGGTTGCCGGCCCCCGCCTCTTTGACAAAGGTCTGATCCTGCTGGCTCAACGTCTGGGTTCCGGCGGCCGCTTGAGCAGCCGAGCTCTGGGCGAAGGCGGGAGGGGCAAAGCTGGGGGCAGCAACGAGCAACGCAAACATCGACGCGGTGGCGAGCAACGCTTTCATCGATGGCTCCTGTGAGTTGAAGATTGCCCGTCCAACGCCTTCCCGGCGCGGCCGTTCCAATTCAAGCGCCGCCCTGCTCACGACGCTCCAATCACTCCGGCATGACCTGCCAGACGATGGTCTCGCGGATTTCGCGGTCCTCAAGCTCGCGGCTGGTCGGCACCAGATAGTGCGCGCGCTCGACGAGGCCGGTAACCGGCAGATAGGCACGGCCCGGGTCGCCGAGCAGCACCAGAGCCCCCTGGCCGGCAAGAGCGCGCAGCCACGGCACGACCCGTCCCGCCATCTCGCGCTCGTAGCAGACGTCGCCGGCGGTGATGATTTCGCAATCCGGGCGCAGACCGACAATGTCGGTGGTCACAATCTCGACAATGACCGCATTCAATGTCGCGTTGAGCGCAACCGCCGCCGCGGCGAAGGGGTCGATCTCGGCCGCGAGGACCTGGCGTGCGCCGGCTTTGGCCGCGGCAATCGCGACAAGACCCGATCCCGATCCGAAATCAAGCACCCTGCGGCCCGCGACCATTTCCGGACGGTCGAGCAGATGGCGGGCGAGCGCCTGACCGCCGACCCACGCAAAAGCCCAGAACGGCGGCGGCACGGCGCGCTGCGCCAGGCTCTCTTCGCTCGCCTGCCAGATCGGGGTGACTTCGCTCGCCAGGTGAAGGCGGATTTCGGGCACCAGTGGCAGCGGCTCGATCACGGTGTTGCGGCGCACGAAGACCGCCGGGTCAATCGACACTGTCAGCCTAGGTGCCCGGCGATGATCCCGGCGAACAGCAGCCAACCGACCAGGCGGTTCGAGCGGAACTTGGCAAGGCAATCGGCCGGGTTGTCGATATCGACGCGGGCCGCCTGCCAGCCGAGCTGCAGCCCCGCCAACGCCAGCCCGATCCAAAAAAGCGGCCCGAGCCCGGAGCGCTGTCCGGCCGCCGCCCAGAGCGCCACGGCCGCGACATAGAACGCGAAGAGCCACGGACGGGTGCGGTCGCCAAGCGCCAGCGCGGAGGATTTGACCCCGATGCGGAGGTCATCTTCCTTGTCCTGATGCGCGTAGATCGTGTCGTATCCGATCGTCCAGAAGATGCCGCCGAGATACAACAGCAGCGCCGGCCAGGCCAGCCTGCCGGTCACCGCGGTCCAACCAACGAGCGCGCCCCAGTTGAAATTGAGACCGAGAAAGAGCTGCGGCCAATAGGTGATCCGCTTCATCAGCGGGTAGGTGCCGATCAGCGCGAGAACCGCGAGGCCGAGGATGATGCTGACCCGGTTCAGGCTGAACAGCACCGCGGCACCGACGATCAACTGCGCGATCAGAAACAGCACCGCCCGCGGCACACTGACCGCCCCGCTCGGCAATGGCCGCTGGCGGGTACGCGCGACCTGAGCATCGTAATTCCGGTCGGCGATATCGTTCAGCGTGCATCCAGCACCGCGCATGACAACGGCACCCAGCGCGAACAGCACCAGCAGCCGAGGATCGGGCCAACGCGGCGCCGCCAACGCTATTCCCCACCATCCCGGAAACAGCAACAGCCAAGTCCCGATCGGCCGGTCGAGACGCGCCAGCCGGGCATAGGGCCGCATCCTGGCCGGCAGCCGCCGCTCGACCCAGTCGTCGGGGCGGATATCGCTCGGATCGGCCGATGCTTTCGCTGCGTCGGTCACGGCGCCCTGGCGAATCAGCCCGCAAGCGGTGCCGGGCGGACCGGCATTTGTTGCGCGGGCCTGACGCGAACCCTCAGCGATATCTCACACCTCGCCTTTCCGACAAAAGTCGGGACCCACTCTGGCCATGGGTACCGGCCTCTGCCGGTATGAGAAAGACTTATTTGCAAAAACCGGATCCAATAGAGGTTCGTTTCCAGATAACAACCCGGGACGAGCGGTTCGAGGATCTCCTAATGAGCGAACGGCCAAAGGCGCGCCTTCATCTGAACCCGCCGCTGGCGGCGGGTACCGTGGTCGAGCTGGATCCCGGGCCGGCGCATCATCTGCGCACCGTGTTGAGGCTGGGGACGGGTGCGCCGATTGCGGTCTTCAACGCGCAGGACGGGGAATGGTTGTGCCGGATCGATGACGCCGGCCGCAACCGGACTTTGCTGATGATCGAACGACGCGTCCGCCTGCCCGGGCCGGAGAGCGATCTGTGGCTGTTGTTTGCACCGATCAAACGCGCCCGGCTCGACTGGCTGGTCGAAAAGGCAACCGAGCTCGGGGTGACGGCGTTGCTGCCGGTGTGGACCCGCTACACCCAGGCGGAACGGCTCAATCTCGACCGGTTGCAGGCGCATGCGGTCGCCGCCACCGAGCAGAGCGGGCGGCTCTCGGTGCCGCCGGTGCACCCGCCTCGCGCGCTCGGTGATGTGCTCGGATCGTGGCCTACGGAACGGCGGCTAATCGTCTGCGACGAAACCGGTGCGGGTCAGCCGATCGCGGAGGCGTTGGTGCTGCCCGGCCCCACACCATCGGCGTTGCTGACCGGGCCCGAAGGCGGCTTTGCCGACAACGAACTTGATTCTCTGAACCAACTCCCGTTTGTTACCCGCGTCGGGCTCGGGCCAAGGGTGTTGCGCGCCGATACCGCGGCGCTCGCGGCTCTGTCGGTCTTCCAGGCTATTGCCGGCGACTGGCGCCGCACCTGGTCTCATTGACTGGGCCCGACGCCCCGCCACCTAATCGGGGCTGCCGTCCGTTCCGGATTGCCTTTTCTCTGGAGTTCCGCCGAGCATGACGACGACGCCGAGCACGCCCGGAGAACCGATTGTCGACCAGCGCCAGCTTGTCGAGCACCTCGAAGCCGGGTCAAAGCCGCCAGCGCAATGGCGCATCGGAACCGAGCACGAGAAATTCGTCTTCCGCCGCACCGATCTGCGTCGCGTCCCCTATGACGGGCCGGACGGCATCCGGGCGCTACTGCACGGGATGACGCGGTTCGGATGGAAGCCGATCACCGAAGATGGCAACACCATCGCGCTGTCGAATGACTCGCGATGTTCGATCACGCTCGAACCCGGCGGCCAGTTCGAGTTGAGCGGAGCGCCGCTCGAAACCGTGCACCAGACCTGCGACGAGGTCCACGAGCATTTGCGGCAGGTGCGGGAGGTCTGCGACGAGCTTGGGCTCGGCATGATCGGGCTCGGCTTTGACCCGAAATGGCGGCGCGAGGACATCCCGTGGATGCCGAAAGCGCGCTACCGCATTATGCGCGACTATATGCCGAAAAAGGGTAGCCTGGGTCTCGACATGATGCTGCGCACCTGCACCGTGCAGACCAATCTCGACTACCGCTCCGAAGCGGACATGGTCAAAAAGTTCCGCGTCAGTCTCGCATTGCAACCGGTCGCGGTGGCGTTGTTTGCCAATTCGCCGTTTGTCGAGGGCAAGCCCTCCGGCTATCTGAGCGGGCGCAGCCATGTGTGGACCGATACCGACCCGGACCGCTGCGGCACCCTGCCATTTGTCTTCGAACCCGGTTTCGGATTCGAGCGATATGTCGACTACATGCTCGATGTACCGATGTACTTCGTCTATCGCGACGGCCGCTACATCGATGCGAGCGGGTTGTCGTTTCGCGATTTCCTGGCCGGCAGGCTGCCGGTATTGCCGGGCGAGATCCCGCGGCTCGGTGACTGGATCGACCATCTGACGACGGCGTTCCCCGAGGTCCGGCTCAAGAGCTTTCTCGAAATGCGCGGTGCCGATGGCGGCCCCTGGCGCCGCCTGTGCGCCTTGCCGGCATTGTGGGTCGGGATCTTATACGATTCGACGGCGCTCGATGCGGCCTGGGACCTCGTCGCCGATTGGAGTGCCGAAGAGCGCGAGGCGATGCGCCGCGACGTGCCGCGGCTCGCCCTGGCAACTCCGCTGCGGACCCGCACCTTGCGCGACGTCGCGCTCGAAATGCTCGACATCGCCCGCGAAGGTCTGCATCGCCGCGCCCGGCGCAGCGCCGACGGCGAGGACGAGACCCATTTTCTCGACTCGCTGTTTACGATCGCCGGCTCCGGCCGCACCCCGGC
>DATJLK010000211.1:0-4106 GCA_035509615.1 Allostellaceae bacterium
TGCCGATGCGGCCCGACGACCGCAGCGACAATCCCGGCGGGTTTCAGGTGCTGGGATACAGTGCGAGCTCCGATAGCCCCGACCAGAGGAGGCAGTGATGCGGTTCGCCGCGGCAATCCTGCTCACCTCGGTCTCGCTTGCCGCCCTCGGCCAGGCCGCGGCGGCAGAGACCACCCAAACCGCGGCGCAGATCCGCGTCGTGCGGTACTCGCCGCTGCTGCGCACCGAAATTGTCGGCGTCATCGGCCAGCCGACGACGATCACGTTCCCGCCGGGGGAAAGCGTCTATCGCGTCGTGCAAACCGGCAAACCCAACAAGGACGGGGCGCTGGCCGACGCGGGCTGGCAGGGAGCGTCGCCATCGGAGATCAAGGACACGCCGCTCGGCAATAACCTGACCTTGTGGCCGGTGATACCCGGGGAAAGCACGATGACGGTGATCACGATGTCATCGGAGGGCGCCCAAAAGGTCTATCCGTTTCGGCTGCTGGCGCGGCCGGATAGCGATGGTGCTGCCGACATGCCCGGTGTCGTACTGAACCTGATCTTCAAAGGGGGTGCTGCTCCGGACCCGGCAGCACCGGCCGTGGCCGCCCGGAAGGCAGCGGCGGGCCGGGCGTCGTGGCGGGCGAGACAGAAGGCCGGCCAGATCGCACAAGCAGCGGCCGAGGAACACCTGCGGACCGACGCCTTCAACGCGGCGAATGGCGCATGCCACTACATTGCCAAGGGAAGGCGGCCGAACGCGATCGAGCCCCGCTGCCCGATGGACAACGGGCAATGGACCTTGATGCGGTTTCCGGGTCTGTCCGAGAAACCCGCGGTCTATGTCGTCGGCAATGATGGTAGCGAGCGGCTCGCCCGGCAGCATGGTGCCGGTGATTTTGTCGTGGTCGAAGAGATCGCACCCCACTTCCGCCTGCGGCTCGGCCCGTCGGTGCTCGACATCCTCAACACCGCTTACGACCCGGCCGGCAAGCCCACGGGCACCGGGACGACGGCGCCGACGGTAGAGCGCGACATTCTTCAGGCGAAAGCCCGATGAGCGAGTTTCACGCCAACGATGAATGGGACGAGGACGAAGAACCCGAGCCGCTGCCGATCTGGCGCCGGCGGAAATGGCTGGTGATCGGGCTCGGGGTCGTCGTGCTGCTGGCCTTTCTTTTCACCCGCGGCAAGCCGCATTACGCGCAGGACGCCCCAAAGGCCCCGGAATCCTACATCGGCGTGGTCGTGCCGTATCAGGCGGCGAAGACCGAAGCGACAGCCGCCTCGCCGCCGACGAGCACAGCGGTCGCGCCGGCGCCGCCAATGATGCCGGCCTTACGAGGCCAGCTGCCGGGAGCGAGCGGGTCGCCGGTCCGTCCGGCGATGCTGTCCTACGTCGTGCCGCATAGCGACGGCCCGAAGCCGGCCGCGTCGCCGCCCGCAGACCCGCCGCAAACCGGGCTTGCGTTCAAGGCGGCGAGCCTGCCCGGCGTCAAGGCGTCGCCGGCGATCGACGATACCTATCAGCTGATGCCGGGCCTGTTGCCCTGCGTGCTCGACACCGCGATCGAAGCCGACCTGCCCGGTCCGCTCTTATGCCATCTGCCGGGGCCGGTCTACAGCCCCAAGGGGGTGCTGCTGATGGAAGCGGAGACGCAGGTCATCGGCCGCTATGAGTCATTGAAGACCAACGCCGGCAACCGGCTGCTGGCGGTGTCGACCTATGCGCATACGCCGAACGGCATTTGGGTGCCGCTGGCGGATGAGCCGCTGGCCGACGATCTCGGGCGCACCGGGTTCGACGGCTCCGTGGACAATCACTACCTCGCGCGCTTTGGCGGGGCGGTCATCCTGAGCCTGACCGAGAGTGGCCTCGGCATCCTGCAGGCGGCGGTCGCCAAGGGCGGCAACACCTACATCTCGACCGGCAGCGCCAACAATCTGGCCGAGCAGATCCTGCAAGCGCAGATCAACATTCCGTCGACCTTCTCCAAGCACCAGGGCGAAACGATCGCGATCTGGCTGACGACACCGATCGACTTTTCCGACAGCTACAAACTGCGCCAGGTGCGCAAATGAGAAACGGCGAAACGACACTGCGCCACCTGCTGGCCCCGGTCCAGGATGTGCTCGACGATCCGGCGACAACCGAAATCGTCGTGCAGCGGCCGGGCGAGGTCGGGATCGAGCAGCACGGACAGTGGTCCTGGCGCGCTGTCGAGGCGTTTGATTTTCAGCGGCTCGACGCGATCGGCTTGTTGGCCGGCTCGCTATTGTCGAAGCCATTCGATCCGGCACACGCGATCTGCATGACGACATTGCCCGACGGCCAGCGCTGCACCCTGTGCCGGCCACCGGTGACCGCACCCGGGACGATCTCGGTGACGATCCGCATTCCGTCAAAGGCGGTCCACACGGTGCGCGACGCCGATTTCGGCGATCTGATGCGGGCAGCGGCAAGTCGACCGGATGGACATGGCGATGCCGATGCCGAGCTCCTCGCCCTCTACCGGGCGAAGGACTGGCCCGCCTTCTTCGCGCTCGCGGTCAAGGCGAAGAAGACGATTGCGGCGACCGGCAGCACCGGATCAGGTAAGACCTCGCTGTTGCGGCGGCTGATGCAGGAGATTGGCCACGAGGAGAGGCTGGTGACGATCGAGGACACCGATGAATTCGGTCCGCTGCCATTGCGCAACCGGGTGTCGTTGTTCTACGGGTCGGCGAACGTCTCGGCCGAGACTGCGGTCGAAGCCGCATTGCGGATGCGGCCCGATCGCGTCGCGATGCAGGAGCTGCGCGGTGCCGAGGCTTTCGCCTACCTCCGGCTGCTCGCCGCCGGGCATCCGGGCGGTTTGACGACCTGGCATGCCGAGGAGGGCGACCCGTTCACCCCGCTGGCGCTGATGGCGAAGACCAGCGAAGCGGGCCGCAACATCCCGGACGACAAGCTCTTGCTGATTCTGCGCAATTTGATCGACATCGTGGCGTTTTGCCGGCGCGACGCAGACGGGTTCTCGGTGCCGTCCATCTACTACCGCGCCGCGGACGCCATGGCATAGGACGGCGTTTGGTCGTAGCAACGAATTCAGTCTTCCCAGAGAAAGCAAATGGCGACCACGGATCGCGAATTCGAGTTCGAGATCGACCTGACATTGATGCGCATCGTGGTGCATGCCGCGAACGACATCGTGGCCGCTGACATCGTGCACGCGATGACCCCGCACGAGCTGGTCGAGGCGGCGCGAGGCACGCTGAAGCACCGAGTGCGGATTACCAGGATTGAGGGCGGGGAGTGAGCGATCGCCCCTCCGGTGCAATCGGCATCCGCATCCTCGCTCTTATCCTGGCGGTCATTTTGGCCGCGGGCTTGTGGCTCGTCTCGGCCTCGGCCCTGTGGAGCAAGGGCACCGGAACGCCGTTCACCGCCTTTGCCTGGTGGGATGCGACGCAATGGTGGCTGGCCAACTGGTGGGTGAACCTCTGGCTGGTGCTGGCCGCGGCGGTGCCGACGATCGTCCTCGCGATGGGGCTGTTCGGGCTGTTCCAGGTCTGGCGTTTGCGCTATCGGGGCCGGCGCCGGCTGACGGCGCCGCGGGGCAGGGCCGTGCGCGCGATCGAACGCGGCATCACCGACAATCACGGCCACAGCCAGTGGCGCTCGATCAGCGATGCCAAAAAGCTGTTCCCCGGGCCGCACCCGGTCCATGGCGGCATCGTCGTTGGTGAGGCCTACCGCGTCGATCACGACCAGAGCGTTGCCGGCATCCCGTTCAATCCGGCCGACAAGAGAACCTGGGGCATGGGCGGCACGGCCCCCCTGCTCATCGATCCCTGCACCCACGGCAGCGGACACAGCCTGATCTTCGCCGGGCCCGGCGGCTTCAAGACGACGGCCGCCGTCTCAACCGCTCTGACCTGGAGCGGCAGCAGCGTGATCCTCGATCCCTCGACCGAGCTCGGCCCGATGCTGGATGTCGCCTTGCGGCGCCAACGCAAACACATCGTGCATATCGGCATCCCCAACGAGGATAGCGGCAAGCCTGATGTCACCGGCTTCAATGTCCTCGGCTGGATCGATATCACCCATCCCGAGGCCGAATTGCATGTCCGCAGCGTGG
>DATJLK010000212.1:0-6841 GCA_035509615.1 Allostellaceae bacterium
AGACGACCCGATCACCATCCTGAAAACGTTCGCTGATCTGATCATGGAGCAGACAGAGCTGTCGCGCCGCACCGTGAATCGCGGCAACCGCCCACACTCTCCGAGCACCGCGCAACTGCGCAATATTTTGCGCCGCGCGTCTTGCGATCACTCCGCTCCGCTATCTCCTGGACTGGCCCGCCGGCTTAGGCGGTCAGCAACTGCTCGATCCGCTGCGTCGCCGTCGTTTCGTCGATTCGCTCGACCGCGGCGAATTCACGAACAAAACGGTCCAGCGCCGCCTGATAGATTTGCCGCTCGCTGTAGGATTGTTCGGGCTGGCCGACATTGCGATAGAGATCACGTACGACCTCGGCGATCGAGCCGGGATCGCCCGATGCGATCTTGGCCTGATATTCCTGCGCCCGGCGGCTCCACATCGTGCGCTTGGCCCGGGATCGCCCGCGCAGCTTGGCGAGCGCGGCATCCATTTCCTTGCGGCTGGAGAGCTTGCGCAATCCGGACGCCTTGGTCTTTGCCAGCGGGACCCGCAACGTCATCCGATCCTTGTCAAATGCCACGACAAAAACACTGAGCGTGTGCCCGGCAATCTCCTGGGCCTCGATCGCCACGATTTTGCCTACGCCATGCGTCGGATAGACGACAAAGTCGCCAACAGCGAACAAAGGTTTTTCCGACGTCATAGCCGTCTCTCACAATCGAACCGAGTGGTTATGCCGGGACGCGCGGTTTCGCCGTTCGCGAATGAGGGCGGCTGGCCCACACCTCGATCCGAGAAGGAGTGCGAATAGAGAGGGCAATGCGTCAATGGCACTGTCAGATTAGTATCATGGAATGCGCTTTGAATACCAGCGGGTCTCACATGCTTGTGACGCATATCGTCGGTAATTTCTCGGGCTTGTGCAGCTTTCAGGCACCCCCGGGTTTCGGGCTGAAATAT
Source organism: Allostellaceae bacterium (assembly GCA_035509615.1). Lineage (GTDB taxonomy): Bacteria > Pseudomonadota > Alphaproteobacteria > ATCC43930 > CGMCC-115725 > AP-15. Next base: position 941 of record DATJLK010000212.1, read on the forward strand.
TTTTCGTATTTGTCCGCGACCTCCTTCCAGTCATCGGCATCGGCCGGCTCCGGCTTTTTGCGCGTGATGTTCGGCCAGGTACCGGCATAGTCGCGGTTCAGCTCGACCCATCGCTCGGCTTCGGGCTCGCTGTCGGGAATGATTGCGTCGACCGGACATTCCGGTTCGCATACCCCGCAATCGATGCATTCGTCGGGGTGTATGACGAGCATATTCTCGCCTTCATAAAAACAGTCGACCGGGCATACCTCGACGCAATCCATGTATTTGCAGCGGATGCAGGCTTCAGTGACGACATAGGTCATGGTATCGCATCTTCTCCTGAGCATTGACGCGGGCCGGGACCGACAGTTCAGAGAGTATCGTCGATCCCCAGCCGTTTCAGCACGCGCTGGCGCGCCATGCCGCGCTCGCGATCCGGGACATAAATCAACCCGCCGACGCGACGCAGCAGGCTGTCCTCGTACTCGTCCAGCACACCATCGGCATAAGCGACCTCCCACAGCATCTCGATCAACTCGACGCGCTGCTGGAACGACAGCCGCTCGTTGATGATTCGGGTGAAGCCGAACAGCTCGACCGAACGGTCCGCGGCGCGTTCGCCTGCCGCCAGCAGCGCTCGTGCATCGCCCGGGGACAGACTGAAACGCCGTTCAAGCAACCGCTCGATGACCGCGCGATCGCTCGCGTCGAAATGATCGTGGCCGTGCGCCGCCTCGACGAGGAGTGCGGTCAATGCGAGCTTGAGCTCGCCTTGTGGTTCACCGCCGTTATGTTCGGGCGCACCGGACAGCCACCCGATGATGCTGTCGATCATCAGCCCCGTGCCTAACATAGCGGGTGCTGGGCGGCAACCCCACGCGATTTGGGGTCTTGCCGCTCGATGCGGGAGCGGCCGGTCAAAGCCCGCGGACGGAAATGTTTGGCGCCGCCGACCGTTATGCCGCCGACACCAGGTGAGGGCAGCCTTGAGTACGCGCGGCAAAATCATCGTTCTCCACTTTGTCGGCCAGATGCCGCTTGCGGGCATCGCCTGGCAGGCCCTGCACTATCTGGTCGGGCTGCGTCAGCTCGGATATGACGTCTGGTATATCGAAGATGGCGGGGCCAATCCTTACGATCCGCGCGTCGCCAGCGTGATGATGGAATGCGACTACAATGTCGGCTTCTTGCGGCAATCGATGGAAAGCTTCGGATTTTCCGGACATTGGGCTTATTGGGACGCCATCAACGACAGATGGCATGGGTTGTCGCGCGAACGGGTGAGACGTCTCTACCGCGAGGCCGACGCACTGATCAATCTGTGCGGGGCAACACGGCTGCGCGACGAGCATCTTGATTGCCCGGTCCGGATCATGGTCGACAGCGATCCGGTATACGAGCAGATCAAATATGCTCAAGCCGATCCGGCGGCCCGAGCCTATATCGACGCCCACACCGATCTGTTCAGCTACGGCGAAAATTTGGGAACGGCAGATTGTCCGGTACCGCTGTCGGGTCTCGTCTGGCGACCGACGCGACCGCCGGTAATTGTCGATCTGTGGCCGGCGGGGGATGACATGCCGGACAGCTTTACGACTATCGCCACCTGGGAAAACAAAGGCAAAAACATTGATTTCGCGGGACAACGTTATGTCTGGTCAAAGCACATAAACTTTCTGCGATTTATCGACCTGCCGCAACGACGGCCGGCGACGCGCTTTACCCTGGCGATGGATCCGCCCGACGGGATCGTGCGCGCAAAAATCGGCGGCGCCGGTTGGCACATCGTCGATCCCGGCCCGATCTCAGCCGGCACCGATGACTACCGCAATTTCATCACCCATTCGCGCGGCGAGTTCACCGTTGCGAAAGATATCTATGTGCGGCCAAACAGTGGCTGGTTCAGCGATCGCAGCGTCTGCTACCTGGCGGCCGGGCGCCCGGTGATCACGATGCGCACCGGGTTCACCAAATTCTATCCAGCCGGGCGGGGCTTGTTCGACTTTACGACAGAAGACGAGGCGCTGGCCGGGATCGACGCAATCGCCGCCGACTATCGCGGTCACAGCCGGGCGGCGCGCGAACTCGCCCGCGAGCATTTTGGCGCCGACCGCGTCCTCGGGGCGCTGATGGCTGCGGCCGGGCTGTAAAATCACCATCTCTCGAGATGGTTCGATACGAGACTCTCAGCGCGCGTCGGCACTGGCCGCGGCAACCCGTGCCAGCACCAAGGTCATGAACAAGGCAAAAGACAAGGTGCCCTGCCACCACTCCTGCCAGACGCCATAGGTGGCGAAGGACGCGGCAAACCCGGTGGCGAGGCTGCCGCACGCCGCAGCCGCGTAGAGGCGCGGCCATTCGGCGCGGCCGACGGCGAGCCACAACCAGCCGCACAGCAAGGCAAACGGCACCACCCCCGGCACGCCAAGTTCGAGCCAGATTTGCAATGGCGCATTGTGCGGATGCAGCGGGAGCCAGGTCTGGTCAGCGCGGATCGGATCGCTGCCTCCCGGGATTGCCCGTGACGCTTCGAGCCCCCAGCCGCGCAGCGGATGCTCGGCGATGCGATCGCCGACAAAGGACCAGATCAACAGCCGGTGCCCGGCCGAAAATTTGACCCAGTCGGCGGTATGGACAAACCCCGTGATCCAGTCGATGCGAGCGAATGTCAGCGGCGCGGTAAGGATGACCAAAACCGACAATATGGCGGCAATGCGAGCAACCGGCGGCCGCCAGCGGTAGCAAAGGATCGCACAGGGCACACCCGCGGCGAGCGCCACCTTTGCCGCGGTCCCGGCGAGTGCCAGTATCGTGGCGACGCCGACCGCGGCGAAAACCAGACCGCGCAACCGGTACCCGCCGATGACCAACGCCGCTGACGTCGGCAGGAGCAGGATGGCAAATGCGTCGGAGGCTTGGTTAAGCCATGCCGGCTGGTAAACCCGGTCGGAAAACGGTCGGCTCAGTGCGCCATTGGTCGCGAGATCAATCCCTGCCATCGCCATCGCAAAAGCAAATCCGGCGAGCAGAAACGCCGCCAGCCGCCGCGGCGCCGAAACAAAATCGGCCGCCGCCATCGCCAGCGCGGCAACAATAAGACCGGCGAGCCTCGCACCCTGGTCGAGCGAGCGCAGCGGATCGGGCGACCATGCCGCCGATACCAGTCCCCAGATCACCAGCACGGCCAGGAGGGTCGCCGGGACTGAAAAAAGGCGGACGAAGAGAGCTGAGCCGGTTTTCAGAACGACCAGGATCACGCCAAAGAGAACCGCGACCGAAGCCAGCGGAGCAATCCCACGCGGTGCCAGCACGAGCAGCGGAAAGAACAACAGCGCCGCGACACAGAGCCCGCCCTCGAGCACGGCCGGCAGCCAGGCCGGATGCATTCCCTTCGGGGGGCTGGATCGAAACAGCGCGGGGGTGTTGCCGGCGGCTTCGGAACCGGCGCCGGGCTGCACTAGGAAACGATTTCGATCAACGAAAAGAAAAAGGCGATCTCCTGCGCGGCGGTTTCGAGCGAATCGGAGCCGTGCACCGAGTTTGCCTCGATCGATTCGGCGAAATCCTTGCGGATGGTCCCCGGTGCGGCTTTTGCCGGATCGGTTGCACCCATGATCTCGCGGGCAAGTGCGACCGCATCGGGCCCTTCGAGGACCTGCGTAACGACCGGTCCCGAGGTCATGAAATCGACAAGACTGCGATAGAACGGCCGCTGGGCGTGGACTGCGTAGAACCGCTCGGCCTGCTCGACCGTGAGCCTGAGCCGCTTTTGAGCGACGATGCGCAGCCCGCGCCGCTCAAAGCGGTCATTGATGGCGCCGGTGAGGTTACGTCGGGTCGCGTCCGGCTTGAGGATCGACAATGTTCGTTCGATGGCCATCGGCACCCTTTGGGTTTTGGCGAGCGGCGGGGTTATAGCGCCCGATCCCCACCGGGGCAATCAGCGCAAGAGCCCCGACAATCACGCCCGGCGGTCCCAGCCGGAACCGGTCTGCTGCCAATAGGTCAAGACGTGTCCGGCCTCACGCGCCCGGCGCCACCGTTCGCGCGCCGCTTCGACACTATTTTCGTCGTTGCCATCAAAAATGTCGGCGCAGCGGACAAAGGAAGCGAGATCGCCGGCCTCGACGCCGTCGACCAATACGAGCATCGTCGCCTGGTTCGGGTTTTCGTCACGGTCGGTCAGCCAGATCGGCTGGGCGGCGGCATTGCCGTCGCGCGCCGAACCGTGGGGCAGAAAGCTTGCTTCCTCATAGGTCCACAGGGCGGCGTCGAGTTGCGCCACGCGCTCGGCCGAACCGGCGCGGACAACGATCAGATAGCGCTGGGCGCGCGCCCGCTCGAGCAGTTTTGGCAAGGCCCGCTCGAGCGGCGTCGACAGCAGATGGTAAAAACCGATCTCAGCCATAACGACGATTGGCATCGGATCCAGCGATCGGATGCCGCCGAACGGTCATCCGATCATGCAATTCCCGGATTACCGGCACGGGGCGCTGATCGGCCCGTTTCATAGTATTTGCTGACGAAGTGATCGAGCAGCCGCACGCCAAACGCCGTCGCGCCCTTGGGGACGGTTGGCGCATCCTTGCTCGACCACGCCATCCCGGCGATGTCGAGATGGGCCCATGCCACTTTGTCGACAAAGCGCTGCAGAAACTGAGCCGCGACAATGCTGCTCGCCGCGCGACCGCTGCCGATATTCCTGACATCGGCGGCATTGCTGTCGATGTCGCGGTCGTAAGCCTTGGCCAGCGGCAGTCGCCAGACTTCCTCACCGACCGCCTTGCCGGCTTCGATCAGCCGCGCCGCCAGTTCGTCGTCATTGGCAAAGAGACCGGCATTGTGGTGGCCGAGCGCGACGATGATCCCACCGGTCAAGGTGGCAAGATCGATCATGACCTGCGGCTTGAAACGCTCCTGGCAGTACCACATCGCATCGGCCAGGACGAGGCGGCCTTCGGCGTCGGTGTTCAAGACTTCGATCGTCTGGCCCGACATCGAGGTCACGATGTCGCCGGGCCGCTGCGCCGTTCCGGACGGCATGTTCTCGACCAGGCCGACGACACCCACCGCATCGACCGTGGCGTGGCGGGCCGCCAGCAGCCGCATCAGCCCGATGACGACGGCCGAGCCGGCCATGTCCCATTTCATCTCGCCCATTCCGGCGGCAGGCTTGATCGAGATACCGCCGGTGTCGAACGTAACCCCCTTGCCGATAAAGGCGAGCGGTGCGGCGGGCGCCGTCGACCGGCCCGTCCCGTGCCACTGCATGACGACCAGACGCGGGGCCCGGGCGCTCCCCTGGGCGACGCCAAGCAGTGCGCCCATCCCCAATCCGCGCATTGCCGTCTCGTCGAGCACCTCGACCTCGACGCCGAATTCTCTGAGCGTCAGAGCCTGTTCGGCCAAAGTCTCAGGGTAGATGACGTTGCCCGGCTCGGAGACGAGATCGCGCGTGAACTCGATCGCCTCCACGGCCTTTTCGAGGCGCGAATAGACGCTGTGCGCCGCATCCGCCCGGTCCGTGGCGATCGTCAGCTGCGCCAGGGCAGGCTTTTGTTCCGGCTTTTGCCTGGTCTTGTAGCGATCGAAGCGGTAGGCGCGAAGCTGCGCCCCCAATGCCATTGCCGCCGCCGCCTCATCGAGGCCAATCGGCACCCCGCTGCCGATGTCGACGGCGATGGTCGCCTCGCTTTCACCAGCGGCATCGAGATGCGCCGCCAGCACCCCGCCCACTTCCTCAAAGACCCGGGACGTAGCCTTGTCGGGCTTGCCAAGACCGGCGAGGACGATGCGGCTGAGTGGCAGTTTTGCCGGGGCTACGATCGGCAACAGCTGCCCTTTCTTGCCGCTGAACCGGGCCGCGCCGGCGAGGGCGCGCGTGATCGCCCCATCGGTCGCCTCATCGAGCCGGCGCGC
>DATJLK010000213.1:0-4332 GCA_035509615.1 Allostellaceae bacterium
GAGCAGATTACGGCTCGCGGGATCGGCAACGGTATCTCGCTGATCATCATGTCCGGGATCGTCGCGAACCTGCCGCACGCGGCCGCCTCGACCTTGGAACTCGGCCGCACCGGGGCGATTTCAACGTTTTTCATCATCGCCTTCATTATTGCTTCGGTGGCGGTCGTCGCGTTCATCGTGTTCATGGAGCGGGCCCAGCGCCGCATCCTGGTCCAGTATCCAAAGCGCCAGGTCGGCAACAAGATGTTTGGCGGCGACGCGTCGCATTTGCCGCTCAAGATCAACACCTCGGGGGTGATCCCGCCAATCTTTGCGTCATCCTTGCTGCTGTTGCCGGCCACGATCGCCAATTTCCAGCCCAGTGGCCAGGGTTGGGGATGGTTCACCAGCATTACCGGCTATCTGGCGCACGGCCGGCCATTATACATGGCGCTCTATGTCTCGCTGATCGTATTCTTCTGCTTCTTCTATACCGCAATCGTGTTCAACCCGACCGAAACCGCCGATAACCTGCGCAAATATGGCGGGTTTATCCCTGGCATTCGCCCGGGAAAAAACACCGCCGATTACCTCGACTATGTGCTGACGCGGCTGACCGTTGTCGGCGCGGCGTATCTGGCCGCGGTCTGCATCCTGCCGGAATTCCTGATTTCACAATATTCGGTGCCGTTCTATTTTGGTGGAACAAGTCTGCTGATCGTGGTCAGCGTCACGATGGATACGGTGGCGCAGATCCATTCGCACCTGCTGGCGCATCAATATGAAGGCCTGATCAAAAAGGCAAAACTCAGGGGTCGGCGCGGATGAACATTGTCCTGCTCGGACCGCCCGGTTCGGGAAAGGGGACCCAGGCCAAGCGCCTCCAACAAAGCTGCGGGATCCCGCAGCTCGCGACCGGCGATATGCTGCGCGCAGCAACGCTCTCCGGCAGCGATCTCGGGGCGCGCGTCAAGAGTATCATGGATTCGGGGCAGCTGGTCCCCGACGGCATCATGATCGACATGATTGGCGCTCGCGTCACCGAGTCGGATTGCCGCAACGGGTTTATTCTCGACGGCTTTCCCCGCACCGTCCCCCAGGCCGAAGCGCTCGACGACATGTTGGCGCGGCGCGGTCTCGGCCTCGACCATGTGATCCTGATCGAGGTCGACGACGCAATGCTGACTGACCGGCTCAGCGGTCGCTTCACTTGCGCAAAATGCGGCGCAAGCTACCATCAGCGCTACAACCGTCCGCGGGTCGAGGGTATGTGCGACGTGTGCGGCAGCCGGGAGTTTATTCACCGGCCCGACGACCGGCCCGAAGCCGTGGCGGCGCGGTTCGAGGTCTATCGTCGTCAAACCGAACCGCTGCTGCCGTATTATCGCAACCGCGGCGTCCTGCGCGTGGTTGATGGCATGGCCGCGATCGACACGGTAACGCAGCAGATCGCGACCATTATCGGAGCGCGGCGTTTGCCGGATTAGCTCCGGCTCCCGCTGGGGAGATCTCGCAGCGGCTGTTGACGTGCGCACGATCGGCTATATACTGTTTGGCCTTGCGAAGGGCAGCAATCACCCCTACCTTGACAATTTTGAGGAGAAGCGCACGTGGCGCGCATCGCTGGCGTCAATATCCCGAACCAAAAGCGGGTACCGATCGGACTGACCTACATCCACGGCATCGGCCGGACGACGGCGATGCAGATCTGCACGCGGATTGGAATCCCGCTGGAACGGCGGGTGCATGAGCTTACCGATGATGAAGTGCTGCGGATGCGCGAAGTGATCGACCGCGAATACACGGTCGAAGGCGATCTGCGTCGGCTGGTGGCGATGAACATTAAGCGCTTGATGGATTTGGGCTGCTACCGCGGGCTGCGGCATCGCAAGGGGCTGCCGGTTCGTGGCCAGCGCACGCACACAAATGCGCGGACCCGCAAGGGCCCCGCCCGTCCGATCGCCGGCAAAAAGAAATAGGGCCGCACCTGTTCAAAGATATCGGGAAAAGCATCGATGGCTAGATCAGCGGGACCCGCGCCGCGCTTGCGGCGGCGAGAGCGCAAGAACATTACATCGGGTACCGCGCATGTAAATGCGACCTTCAACAATACGATGATAACCATTACCGATGCGCAAGGAAATGCGATTGCATGGTCGTCGTCGGGCAGCCAGGGTTTTAAAGGGTCGCGAAAATCGACGCCCTATGCGGCACAGGTCGCCGCAGAGGATGCCGGGCGCAAAGCCATGGAGCATGGCATGCGTACGCTCGATATCGAGGTCAAAGGCCCAGGCTCGGGTCGCGAATCGGCGCTTCGCGCATTGCAGTCGGTGGGCTTTGCCGTCACCTCGATCCGCGACGTGACGCCCATTCCGCACAATGGCTGCCGGCCGCCCAAGCGACGACGTGTCTGACGGGGCGTCACGGCTCCGGTTCGAGAACTGCTATCGAGGCAATACCGGTGGCTGAGCGTCGGCTCGTCATACACCGGCAGCCGTTTACCGTCCGAGGTTCCATTGGTGATCCAACGTAATTGGCAGACCCTGATCAAGCCAAAACAGCTCTCAGTCGAACCGGGAGACGATCCAAAACGAGTGGCAACCGTCGTCGCCGAGCCGCTTGAGCGCGGATTTGGTCTGACCCTCGGCAACGCTTTGCGCCGCGTGTTGCTGTCGTCGCTGCAAGGTGCTGCGGTGACATCGATTCAAATCGAAGGTGTGCTGCACGAATTCTCTTCGATCCCCGGCGTGCTCGAAGACGTGACCGACATCGTGCTGAATGTCAAAGCGATCGATCTGCGGATGTACGGTGAGGGCCCCAAGAGGATGCGGTTGCGCGCCAACGGGCCGGGCGAGGTTCGCGCCGGAACCATCGAGACCGGGCACGACATCGACATCATGAACCCCGAACTCGTCATCTGTACGCTCGATGCCGGCACGCGGATCACGATGGAGTTGACCGTAGAAAACGGCAAGGGCTATCTGCCTGGTACCCAAAACCGCGCGGAAGACGCGCCGATCGGATTGATCCCGGTCGATGCGCTGTTCAGTCCGGTGCGCAAAGTTTCTTACCGGGTCGAGAATACCCGTGTCGGACAGGTCACCGATTATGATCGTCTCGCAATGCGGGTCGAAACCAATGGTGCAGTGACCCCCGAAGATGCGGTGGCGCTCGCCGCGCGCATCTTGCAGGACCAGCTGCAGCTGTTTATCAACTTCGAAGAACCGCGCCATCCTTCCGACGAGGTCCGGCCGAGCGAATTGCCGTTCAACAAGAACTTGTTGCGCAAGGTCGACGAACTCGAATTGTCGGTGCGATCGGCCAACTGTCTGAAGAACGACAATATCGTCTATATCGGCGACCTGGTTCAGAAATCCGAGGCTGAGATGCTGCGGACCCCGAATTTTGGGCGTAAATCGTTGAACGAGATCAAGGAAGTGCTGGCTCAGATGGGACTCCATCTGGGGATGGAGATTCCGAACTGGCCGCCCGAAAATATCGAGGAACTGGCTAAGCGTCTCGACGAGCCGTATTGAGGAGCCGCCCATGCGACATCGTCTTAGAGGACGCGGCTTCAGCCGTCGCTCCGAGCATCGCAAAGCGATGTTCGAAAACCTCGCGGCAGCCCTGATCAAGCATGAACAGATCACGACGACGCTGCCCAAGGCCAAGGACCTGCGTCCGATTGTTGAAAAGCTGATCACGCTCGGCAAGCATGGCGGGCTCGCCAACCGACGTCGCGCGATCGCACGGCTGCAATCGGCGCCGCTCGCCGACAAGCTGATGACGACCTTGGCCCAGCGCTATGCCGGTCGGGCCGGCGGCTATATCCGCATCGTCAAGGCGGGTTTTCGCTACGGCGATAGCGCACCGATGGCGGTCATCGAACTGGTCGACCGCGACCCCGTCGCCAAAGGCAAAGATTCCGGTCCGACGGGCACCGAGGACGAGGCCGAAGCCGCCTAACCTGCGGCGGTTTTCATCAACGCCGTCTCGCCCCCGGCAGCCGCCATCACCTTGTCCGAGGGTGAATGGCCGTGAAGATTCGTCTCGAATCCGAGTCGCAGCCACGCTTTGCAAACCGTGCATGGCGCACCCCGATAGCCGGCGGCGCGCATCACGGAACTACCCGCTCGGGCGTGCGACAAAGCCCAGCGTGCCGTCGTTCTGGTCGTCATCGATGCGCATTTCGCGCACGCAGGCGGTGCGAGGGCCGTGGCGCGCCGCTTCGATCATCGCCGCGACGGCCTCGCCCGATCCGCTCACCAGCATCTCGACCGTGCCGTCGCGGCGATTGCGCACCCAGCCGTGCAGCCCTAGTTCGGCCGCAACTCGTGTTGCCCAGGCGCGATA
>DATJLK010000214.1:0-23672 GCA_035509615.1 Allostellaceae bacterium
AAAGCGTTCGACTTGCATGTGTTAGGCATGCCGCCAGCGTTCGTTCTGAGCCAGGATCAAACTCTCAAGTTCATCCCGGGGCCAACCATCAGACCCAGAACCCGCCGCCATGCCTGCGCATCGCCGCCAGTCCCGAAACCCGACCGTCAGCCCCATCATCAAGGGCCTCCAAAACGTTCGCATCAATGCGCGAACCCTCAGACGGCCCGCCAGCTCTCGCCGGCCCGACCGCCGTCCGCGCATCCCTTCCCTCTCCACAATCTCAATCAACAACGCCCGCCCGGCTGTCTCGCCGAGAGGGGCCGTGTGTATATCGCGGCACCACAGCGCCGTCAACACCCAAAATTCTTCGCCAAACCTAGCACGCAAAAATTCCGGGCGACCGCTTTCGGGCTGGGGTGCGGGAACCCCGGCGGCACCGCCGATGATCCACATTCGCTGCTGCATCGCGCGCGGCGACAGCGACATCGGAGGTGAGGGCGCTCCCCGTTACCAGGCAATCGAGTAGGGGCAATCGAGTAGGGGCAATCGGGCAGGGCAATCGGGCAGGGACCTTCCTGCCGTGTCGGTGGGTCGGGCCAGAAACTGACGATCGAAAAAACAGATCCTCCGGCGGCGGTCATCCCGCGTCGCCACTGCAGCTCATACCGCATCGGCACCGTAATAGAGGGTCACCGTGTGCTTGGCCTCGGCAAAAAACAGCCAGCGCTCGATCAGCAGGCCGAATGCGGCGCTGACGACGGCGAGACCGGCGATCACGGCACCCGGCGCGCCAGCGACAATTGCCGTCACAACACTGCCGAGCGCCGGCAGCAGAAATCCACTGAGGCGGGCGATGCGCCGCAGACCCCGGGCATGTCTGCGCCCGATCTGAAAGCCCATCTCGTTGAGCAGATAGTTGTCTTGCGTGTGCGGTGTTTCGAAGCTGCGGACCCGGCCGCGCCGGCCGAGCGCGGTGGCACTGGCGACGGTGCTGGGCGCCGAACTCGTATCGATAAAGAGCCAGTACCGTTCCTTGATCCACCATGCGATCAATGTAACCGCCGCGGTGAAAATCGCCAGACCGGTGGCGCGCACCACCCAGAACCGGATCAGGAAATCGAGGATCAACAACCCGCTCATCGAGCCGAGCGCCAGATAACCCGGCACCACCCATGCGTTGTGCCATTGGTGGATCGGCTTTAGCGAGGCGTAGATCATGCCGGTGCAATAGACCGTTACCGCCGCCAACGCGGCAGCAATAACCCCAAACAACCCGACCAGACCGCCGCTGGCGCCAAAAAACACCCAGCCGATGCCAAAGACCGCGGTCGGCACAAAAGTGAGGACGGCAAACACCCCTTCGCGCGACAGCCATGACGATCGCCATTGCGAAAATGCGCGCCAGGCGCGTTCGGGGCGGCCGAGATGCAGTACTGACGAACCCAGCCCGGCGGCGGCGAGGGCAATCGCCGCCGCGAGCGCGGCAAAAGCAAACCCGCCGCTATCGGGCAACAGCCCGAGCGGGACGCCGAGTCCGAGCAGCATCAGGAGCGCGAAACCGGCGCCCGAGGCGGTGGTGAAAAAGACGATCGAACGAGCAGGATGCATGCTGGCGAGCGTCGGACAAGTGCTGGCGGATCAGCGCGACAGCAGCCGGTCGAGCCAGCGCAGCAGCTTGTCGCCGCTAGAACCGGCCGGGGCGGCCGGCTGGACAGCATCCGGCGGCGGGGTTCGCGGCATCCGGCCGGGCCGCGGCGGCAGATATTTGTTGACCGGCCGGTAGCCGAGTTCGGGCATCAGGTCGCGGCCGCGGCGCTCGGCCACGAGAGCGGAAACCGGCGATTCCGGGTCGCCGAGATCGCCGAAATGCCGGGCGTTGACCGGGCAGACCATGACGCAGGCCGGCTGGCGGTCGGCTTCAGCCAGATGCTCGTTGTAGATCCGATCGATGCACAAAGTGCATTTTTTCATGACACCCTGATCGGCGTCGAATTCGCGCGCGCCATAGGGGCAAGCCCAGGAGCACAGCTTGCAGCCGATGCAGATCGCCTCGTTGACCAGCACGATGCCGTCCTCGGCGCGCTTGTAGGAGGCGCCGGTCGGACACACGGTGACGCAGGCCGGCTCCTCGCAATGCAGACAGGATTTCGGGAAATGGATCGTCCGGGCGCCGTCGCCCTCGCCTTCCTCAAAGGAATGAATGCGGTTGAACCACACCCCCCAGGCATCATCGCCATAGGGGCTGAAGTCGGTCAGTGGACCCATATGGCCGCTCGCATTCCATTCCTTGCAGGCCGTTGCACAGGCATGGCAGCCGACGCAGATGTCGAGATCGATGACGAGACCGAACTTCTTCTGGCCCGGCCGCGACGCCGGCAGCGATGTCATGCGGATGAACCCCGGCGCGATGAACCTTGGCGATCGAGCCGGTCGCGTCCGGCAAAATAGCGCAGGATGCCGGGCGGCCGGGCCAGCGAGCCGGGATGACCGATCACCCCGAACGAGGGCGCGGTCTGATCCCGTTCTCCCGGCGCCACCCGCTCGATCCGCACCCGCAGATCGTACCATGCCGCCTGGCCGGTGATCGGGTCGGCATTGGAATAGTGATAGCCGCCATCCGACGGCAGCAGTTCCGAAATCAGGTGGTTGAGCAAAAATCCCTTGCGGAATTCGGGCGAATCCGGGGCGAGGTTCCAGGCGCCGGCGCGTTTGCCGATCGCATTCCAGGTCCACACCGTGTTGCGGTTGACCCCGTCCATCAATCGTATGGGCACCCGGATCCGCCCATGGTGGCTCGTGACCCATACCCAATCATCGGTCTCGAGCCCGAGTGCTCGACCGGTGGTACGGTTCACAAACAGACGGTTGAAGCCCAGAATCTGGCGCAGCCAGGCATTTTGCGAATGCCATGAGTGGTACATCTGCATCGGCCGCTGGGTGACGGCGTGCAGCGGGAAGGCTTCCCGGTCGATCCGGGCTTCCTCAAACGGCATGTACCAGAATGGCAGCGGATCAAAATAGGCCGCGATCCGCTCGCGGTGCGCGGCCGGCGGCTGAACCGCGCCGTGTCCCTGCGCCGCCAGCCGAAACCGCTGCAACGGCTCGACATAAAGCTGCAGCACGATCGGCTCCGCCCGATCGATCAATCCCATCGTCACCGCGGTTTCGAGATAGGCCTTGTTGGCGTGCTTGAAGTAGAGCTGATCGTCGGGCAGCGGGTGTTTCCAGAAGCAGCCATTGGCGATGTAGCGCTCGAGCTGGTGCGGGTTCGGGGCGCCGCGGCCCGGCTGGTCGCCGTCAAGCCCGCGCCAGCCGGCCAATGGTCCGACCCCGGGGCGCCGTTCGTGATTGATGATGTAATCGGGGTAGCCGCCGGGGTAGCGCGGCTCGCCTTCAGGCGTGATGAAACCCGGCAGCTCCAGTCTCGCCCCAATTTCGATCAGCACGTCCTGAAACGGCCGCACGTCGCGGTCGGGCTCGACGATCGGCTGGCGGATCGCGTCGGCCGGGCCATCGGCTCCGCCGATCGGTCGGTCGAGCAGCGAGATGCAGTCCCAGCGTTCGAGATAGGTCGTGTCGGGCAGGACCAGATCGGCGTAGGCGACAGTCTCGGAGTAGTAGGCATCGGCATAGATGATCCGCGGGATGCGGTATTCGCCGCTCGTCGGATCCTTGTCGGTCAGCATGCGCATCGTCTCGGCGGTGTTCATTGCCGAGTTCCACGCCATGTTGGCCATATACATGAAAAGCGTGTCGATCGGATACGGATCGCCGTTCGCCGCATTGGCGATGACCATGTGCATCATGCCGTGCGCGGCGATCGGCGCATCCCACGAAAACGCCTTGTCGATCCTGGCCGGACGGCCTTCGGCGTCGATGATCAGATCTTCGGGCGACATCGGATAGCCGAGTGGAATTCCCGGCAACGGCTTGCCGGCCACGACCTGATCGGGTTTGCCGGCCGGTTTGGGGCCGGGCGGGGCCGGTTTCGGGTGCGGCGACTTGTAGCGCCAGCCGCCCGGCACATCGATCGTGCCGAGCAATATCTGCAGCAAATGCAGCGCGCGACAGGTCTGAAACCCGTTCGAATGCGCCGAGATCCCGCGCATCGCATGAAATGAGACCGGCCGTCCGCGCATGGTCTGATGCTGACGGCCGGCCCAGTCGGTCCACGCCACCGGCAGCTCGATCTCCTCTTTGAACGCGACCTCGGCGATCTCGGCGGCGAGCCGGCGGATCGTCGCGGCCGGAATGCCGCAGGCCTCCGCCACCGCCTCGGGCGCATAGCGATCATCGAGATAACGCTCGGCGATCAGTTGAAACACCGGCACCGCGCGCCGCCCATCGGGCAATTCCGCCTCGCCGACAAACCGTGTGGCGACCCCCACGGTGGTTGCACTGGCGAGCGTTCCTGAGGCTTCGAGCACCAGCGGGTTGCCGGCCTCGTCGCGGGCAAACAACCCGTCATCGGCGGCGCCCGGCGCCTGGATCACAAGCCAGGCCGCGTTGGTGTAGCGCGCCAGGTAGTCGAGGTCGATCCAGTCGGCGACAAAGAGTTCGTGGATCAGGGCGAGCACCAAGAGCCCGTCGGTGCCGGGGCGAACCCCGACCCACTCGTCAGCAATCGCTGAATAGCCGGTGCGCACCGGGTTGACCGAGACAAATTTGGCGCCGCGCCGCCGCAGCCCCGAGAGCCCGATTTTGATCGGGTTCGAATCATGATCTTCGGCGACGCCAAACATCATCAGGTAACGGGTGCGCTCCCAGTCGGGCTCGCCGAATTCCCAAAAGCTGCCGCCCAAGGTGTACATGCCGGCGGCCGCCATGTTGACCGAGCAAAACCCGCCATGGGCGGCGAAATTGGGGGTGCCGAATTGCGCCGCCCAGTAACCGGTCAGCGACTGGCTCTGGTCGCGGCCGGTGAAAAAGGCGAGCTTTTTCGGGTCGGTGGCGCGGATCGGCGAGAGCCAGTCGACCGCGGTGGCGATCGCCTCGTCCCATTCGATTTCACGAAACTCGCCGGCACCGCGCTCGCCCACCCGCCGCAGCGGCTTCTTCAGCTTGGCCGGCGAGTGCTGCTGCATGATCCCCGAGGCGCCCTTGCCGCAGATTACCCCGCGATTGACCGGGTGATCGCGATTGCCCTCGATGTAGCGGATGCCCCCGTCTTTCAGGTGAACTTTGATCCCGCAGCGGCAGGCGCACATGTAACAGGTCGTGTATTTGACCTCGTCAGCCACCTTTGGCGAGGTGTCGACGTCTTCGCTGGGCGAGAAATAGGCGCGCAACCGGTCAAGGAAGCCTCTTGCTTCCAACCTGCCCGAACCGAAGGCGACATAGTCGCGGCTGCTCACGCTTTGTCCTTCTCGTTTGCGGCGGTGCAGGCGCCGAGCCCGACGGGTCCCGTGACGAGACCCGGTCATGACGCGCGCATCCACCGCCAGAGGCAGCACCCGCGCAAGCTACATCGATCGCGCCGGATTGCAACAGCGCGCGATGGAACCCACAGATCGGCGATCGATGGATGGCAGAGCCCAGAGCCGCCGCTTTACTGTGCCGCGAGACCAGACCCGCGCCCATGTCATCCGTTGCGATCCGTCCCGACAAACTGTCTGGGGGTTTCCTGACGTGGCCGGTTTCGCGGTTGGGACATCATCGCGCGGTGCGACACCTGTGACTGGCGGCGCACCAGAAAAACCGGGCTGCCGTCGCCGCAACCCCGCAACAGCAAGTCGACAAGCGCCGCATCCTCGGTCAAGACCGCGCAGGCGTGTCCGCCAAGCCAGCGCGAAGCCATCCGTCTCCACAATGAGCGCATCGGGCGCCCCCTTTTGATGATGCGGCAAGGTCATGGACCCTGAAACGGGCCGGAATATGGCGCGAGCGGTGATTGTGATATGAACTTTGGATGGCACTCTTATTTCAGTCGGCGGTCGATTCGGCACCGCACTGGCGGCGCGAACTGACGCGGCTCGAACCCGCTCTCGACATTCGGGTTTGGCCCGCGACCGGCATCCCTGACGAGATAGATTATGCGCTTGTGTGGCGGCCCGAGCCGGGTTTGCTGGCGTCGTTGCCGAACCTCAAACTGATTCTGTCGCTGGGCGCCGGCATCGATCATATCTTGCGCGATCCGCAACTGCCGCGCGATGTGCCGATCGTTCGCCTGGTCGACCCCCATCTGAGCAACGCGATGGGCGAATACGTCGCACTTCAAGTGCTGCGACTGCATCGCCGCGACCTCGATTACCAAGCTCAGCAGCGGGCCGGGATCTGGCGCGAGTTGCCACAAAAAAATGCCGGAGCGCGGCCGATCGGCCTTCTTGGATTTGGCGAGATCGGCCAGAACGTCGGCCGCAAGCTCGCGGCGCTCGGCTTTCCGGTCTCGGGCTGGAGCCGCCGGGGGCGGGCGGTTGCGGGGTTTGCCACCTACGCCGGTGCCGCGGGTTTGACGCAACTGCTTGGCGGCAGCGAAATTCTGGTCTGCCTGCTGCCATTGACGCCGGAAACTCGGGGTATCCTGTGCACCGCCACATTCGAGGCCCTGCCCAGCGGCGCCGGTCTCGTCAATGCCGGCCGCGGCGCCCATCTCGTCGAGGACGATCTGATCCCGGCACTCGATCGCGGCAGGCTGTCAGCCGCGGTGCTCGATGTGTTCCGGGAGGAGCCGCTACCATCGGGCCACCCGTTCTGGCATCACCCGCGCATCCTCTTGACCCCGCACATCGCCGCGGCCACCAACCCCGCGACCGCCGCCGCGATCGTCCTCGACAACATCCGCCGCTTCGAGTGCGGCCTGCCGCTCAAGAACCGGGTTGATCCCGCTCAAGGCTACTGAGCGATGGCGTGGCGTGGCAGCGGACAAGAAAACCGGACCCGCCTCGCCGCCCGGTAGCGACGCGAGGTCGGCAACGACCGGCATCGCACAATCCGCGGGAAGCCCGCGTCGATACACGGGCCGATCCGATACACGGGCCGATGCGGGGGCCCGATCAACGCCGCGCTGGCGAAACGCCCCGCCACCCGGTCGGCGATCGGCTGCTCCTATCATTGCCCATACAGTTATACCCCCTCGGCAGGGGTATAACTGCGGCAGCCAACGCCCTCAGACCTTCTCGATCAGCTCCATCTGGGCGCCGTCGGGTGCTGCAATCCAGCAGACATGGCGGCCGTTGTTGAAGCGCTCTTCGAGGATCTGCGCGCCGTTCTTCTTAAGGTTGGCGACGGCGCCGGCGTAATTGTCGGTCTCGATCGCGATGTGCTCGATGCCGACATGCTGCTCATGGTTCTGGTCGGCGTTGATGGTTGTCACATTGAGCTGCACGCCGTGCAGGTCGAGCTGGCAGCCGCGACCGGGATTTTCCCGCTTCACGGTCGCGCCGAAATTGTCGATGTAGAACTTGGCGACCTTTTGCGGATCATCTCTGGTCTTGATGTGGACGTGCCCAAGTTGCATGGCCATGGCGGTTTCCTCCACTCGGAATTTAGCCCAGGAGCGCCGGAGCGGCTCCCACCGCTGCAGCTTGGCAGCATGAACGCAAGAGCTCAACCGACATTCGCCGGTTGGTAGTGTTTTTTCGGGAGCAGGATCGCGCCCTGACGGGCGACCCCGCAGGGCGGGCATGATGGGCAGGTCCAGATTAAGAACGCGAGACTGCCGCGAGAGGTTTTTTTATGCGGCATCGTGAGCTGGATCTGGTAGGTCAGCGTGAGGGGCCGGGTGCCAGCGGGGACGGCCGTAATCTCGAAATCAGCTGCCATATCGATGCCGGGCGCCATTTTTAGTGAACGAAAACCTCGTTTTTAGGGAACCGAAAACCCAGCCCAGCCGCGCAGCATCCAGGTGATGATCGACACTTTAGGCACCTGCCAACGGGCATGGGCCACGACGCAGCGAGCAAGGCAGCGAGCAAGATTGACAGCGCGATCAGAATGCCTGTAGAACGCGCGCCCGCTTCTGTCGCCGAATTCCGTAGCATGCCGGTGGCAAGGCGGTTCGGCAAGGTCGGCAGGAAACATACAACTCCTTGGAAATATTCGCGTAGGAGTGTAGCTCAATTGGTAGAGCACCGGTCTCCAAAACCGGGGGTTGGGGGTTCGAGCCCCTCCACTCCTGCCAATTCGCCGAAACCGTCGGAACGTGCTGAAATCGCGATCGATCAAACCCATATCAGCGCCAGCGCGTGTTGAATTGATGAATAGCAAGACGGTCATGGAAAAAACCAGCCCGGTCAAATTCTTCCAGGAGGTACGGCAGGAGGTCTCCCGTGTCACCTGGCCAACCCGCAAGGAGACGGTCACAACCACGGCGATGGTGTTTGTGATGGTGTTTATCGCTGCGGGATTTTTCTTCCTGGTCGATCAGGCGTGCTCGGCCGGAGTGCGACTGGTCTTTGGACTGGGGAGCTGACGGGCGGATGCGATGACGAGCCGCTGGTATGTGATCCACGTCTATTCGGGCTTTGAGAAAAAGGTTGCCGCCTCGATCCGGGAGCAGGCCGATCAGAAAGGCCTCGCCGACCGTTTCGAGCAGATCCTCGTGCCGACCGAGGAGGTGGTCGAGGTCAAGCGCGGCGCCAAGGTCAGTTCAGAGCGAAAATTCTTTCCCGGTTATGTGCTGATCAAGATGGATTTGAGCGACGAAACCTGGCACCTGGTCAAGAACACGGCCAAGGTGACCGGGTTTCTCGGCGGCCGCGGGCGCCCATCGCCGATCAGCGATCACGAGGCGGCGCGGATCATGCATCAGGTTCAGGAGGGGATCGAACGACCCAAACCGTCGATCACTTTTGAGGTCGGCGAACAGGTCCGGGTGTGCGACGGGCCATTCACGTCGTTCAACGGGCTGGTCGAGGAGGTCGATGAAGAGAAGGCGCGGCTCAAGGTCGCGGTATCGATTTTTGGCCGCGCTACCCCGGTCGAGCTCGAATACTCCCAGGTCGAGAAGGTCTGAGAGGTGTTCGATGTGCTCGTTGCCACGGAAGCGCGACAATCCTGGTCCGCATGGCGGGTTGCTGCGCCCGTCTCGACAACCCGCTGACAGAGAGAAGTAATGGCAAAGAAGATTATCGGCATTATCAAATTGCAGGTCCCGGCCGGCAAGGCGAACCCATCGCCACCGATCGGGCCGGCGCTCGGTCAGCGTGGGCTCAACATCATGGAGTTCTGCAAGGCGTTCAACGCCACGACCCAAGGTCTCGAGCCCGGTATGCCGATCCCGGTCGTAATCACCGCGTTTGGCGACCGTTCGTTCACCTTTGTGACCAAGAGCCCGCCCAATTCCTATTTTTTGAAAAAGGCGGCAGGGATCGACAAGGGCTCGCAAACGACCGGCAAGGGCAATACCGTCGGGCGGATCACGATGGAGCAGATCCGCGAGATCGCGGAAAAAAAGATGCCGGATCTGAATGCCAAGGACATCGACGGGGCCTGCCGCATGCTGGTCGGCTCGGCGCGGTCGATGGGATTGGAAGTGGTGGAGTGACCTGACCATGGCGAAAATCGGCAAGCGCTTAAAAAAGGCTTATGAAGGGATCGACCCGCTCAAATCGCATCCGCTTGATGCGGCGGTGAAGCTCGTCAAATCACGTGCTTCAGCCAAATTCGACGAAACTGTTGAAGTGGCGATGAACCTAAATATCGACCCGCGCAAGCAGGATCAGAATTTGCGCGGCACGGTGATGCTGCCGCATGGCACCGGCAAGACCGTGCGGGTCGCGGTGTTCGCGCGCGGCGACAAGGCCAAGGAAGCGGAGGCGGCGGGTGCCGATGTGGTCGGCGCCGAGGATCTGGCCGAGAAGGTGCAGGCCGGCGAGATCAATTTTGATCGCGCCGTGGCCACGCCCGATCTGATGGCCTTGGTCGGGCGGCTCGGCAAGATCCTCGGGCCGCGCGGGCTGATGCCGAACCCGCGGCTCGGCACGGTGACACAAAACGTCACCGAGGCCGTGCGCGCCGCCAAGGGCGGCCAAGTCGAGTTCCGCGCCGAAAAAGCCGGGCTCGTTCATGCCGGGGTCGGCAAAGCGAGCTTTACCGAAGAGGCGCTTGCGGATAATGTGCGCGCCTTTGTCGGCGCGATCACCCGCAACAAGCCCAGCGGGGTGCGCGGCACTTACATCAAGAAGGTCAGCTTGAGTTCGACAATGGGACCCGGTGTCAAGCTCGAATTGGCGGATCTTGCGGAGGAAGCGCGGGCGTAAACCGATGACCGCGGCCGGCGGCGATCCCGCGGGGCGCGGCTTTGGCTGCCGGGTGGCTGCGGGTAGGGTGGACCGGCCTGCGGCCGCGCCAGGGTTTGGAGAGGCGGAGTGGAGCGAGGACAAAAACAACGGCTGATCGAGACATTGCAGCGTGATCTCGTTGATACGGGGTGTGTTGTCGTGACTCATCAATCGGGAATGACGGTCGCCGAGGCGACGCAGTTGCGCCGCCAGATGCGCGCCGCCGGAGCGCGGTTCCGGGTGACCAAGAACCGACTTGCCAAGCGCGCCCTCGACGGCACGCCGTTTGAAGGTTTGTCGCCGCTGTTTGTCGGCCCGACGGCGATCGCGTTCTCACGCGACCCGGTGGCCGCGGCCAAGGTCGCTGTCGAATATGCCAATCGCAACGACAAGTTGACGATTATCGGTGGCGGTCTCGCCGGCGAAGTTCTGAGCGAAGCCGGGATCAAGGAGCTGGCGAGCCTGCCGTCGCTCGACGAATTGCGGGCCAAGCTGATCGGATTGCTGGTGGCGCCGGCCACCCGTATCGCCGGTGTGCTGCAGGCTCCGGGCGGGCAACTCGCGCGGGTTCTGGCGGCGCATGCCGAAGCCGAGAGTGGCGCAGCGCCAGCCGAGGCCGAAGCGGCGTAGCGGGATTGCTGTTTTTGCGGGTGATCAGATCTAATCTCTCGAAGTCAGGAGCGAAAAATGCCGGATCTGGCAGGTTTGGTTGATCAATTGTCGGCCTTGAGTGTGCTCGAAGCAGCCCAGCTGTCAAAACTGCTCGAAGAAAAGTGGGGCGTCTCGGCGGCGGCGCCGGTCGCGATAGCGGCGGCGGGAGCGGCGGCGCCGGTCGCGGAAGCGGCCCCCGAACAAACCGAGTTCGACGTCATCCTGGCGGCGATCGGCGAGAAAAAGATCAATGTAATCAAGGAAGTTAGAGCGATCACCAGCCTTGGTCTGAAAGAAGCCAAGGATCTCGTCGAAGCGGCGCCAAAAATGGTCAAGGAAGGCGTCAACAAGGAAGAAGCTGAAAAGATCAAAAAGCAGCTTGAAGATGCGGGTGCGACCGTCGAAATAAAGTAGGCCTGCTACGAGCTTTTTCCGAACGGCGGCCGGCGCCAGGGGCGATCGGGCCGCCACGCCGCCGATACCACAAAACCGGGGCGCAACCCGTTGCGCACGCCGGGTTTTGGCGTCTCAGGTGAGAACCCGCCGCGCCGCTCGTTGAGCGGGCCGCGCGCCGGCGATCGTCGGAACGGTGCGGGTCGTCGGCCGCAATGGCGCCGGCAGGTCGAGATTGGCGCAGGCGGCCGCACCGGGCGGTGTCTGTTAAACCGAGATCGGGTCCGCCCGCGGCGGCCCACAGCGAGGAGCATGATGGCAATTTCCTTTACGGGTAAGAAGCGCATCCGCAAGAGCTTCGGACGCGTCCCCGAGGTCGCGCCGATGCCGAACCTGATCGAGGTGCAAAAAAGCTCGTATGATCATTTCCTGCAGATGGGCGTGATGCCCGAGCAGCGCACCAATGTCGGGCTCCAGGAGGTTCTGAAATCGGTGTTCCCGATCCGGGATTTTTCGGAACGCGCCCAGCTCGAATTTGTCCGTTACGAGCTCGAGACGCCGAAATACGATGTCGACGAATGCCAGCAGCGCGGCATCACCTTTGCGGCGCCGCTCAAGGTAACGCTGCGCCTGGTTGTCTGGGATGTCGACGAAGACACCGGGTCGCGCTCGATCCGCGACATCAAGGAGCAGGACGTCTATATGGGCGATATGCCGTTGATGACCAAGAACGGCACTTTCATCATCAACGGCACCGAGCGGGTCATCGTCTCGCAGATGCATCGCAGCCCCGGCGTGTTCTTTGACCACGACAAGGGCAAGACGCATTCGTCGGGCAAATACCTGTTTGCCGCGCGGGTAATCCCGTACCGCGGCTCATGGCTCGATTTCGAATTCGACGCCAAAGACCACGTCTATGTGCGTATCGATCGTCGCCGCAAGCTGCCGGCGACAACATTGTTGATGGCCCTCGACGACGCCGCCACCGAGGAGCTACGCGCCCGCCGCCGGGTGGAGAACAAGCCGCTGCAGCCCGGCGAAGCGGTCGGCATGTCGAAGGAGGAGATCCTGTCGGCATTCTATCGCCGGATCGTCTTTCGCCACGGGCCGCAGGGCTGGATGGCCCCGTTTGACGCCGAGCATTTCAAAGGCAAACTGACGAATGATTTGCGCGATGCGGCGACCGGCGAAATCGTGCTGGCGGCAGGCGAACGTTTGACCCCGCGCACCACGCGCCGGCTGCGCGAAGCCGGTCTCGCCGAAATCCTCGTCCGTGACGAGGAGTTGATCGGGCGGTTTTTCGCCTCCGACCTGATCAATGAAGATACCGGCGAGGTCTATTTCGAGGCCGGGGACGAGATAACTGCTGCGACATTGGTACAGCTGGTCGAGACCGGGATCGAAGAATTGCCGGTGCTCGATATCGACCATGTCACCGTCGGTCCTTACATGCGCAACACCCTCGCGATCGATAAAAACGCGACGCGCGAGGATGCGCTGATCGATATTTACCGGGTCATGCGTCCGGGCGAGCCACCGACCCTGGAGACCGCGGAGGCGCTGTTCAACAGCCTGTTCTTTGACCCCGAGCGCTACGATCTGTCGGCGGTCGGCCGGGTCAAGATGAACTCGCGGCTGGGGCTCGAAACCGACGACACCGTGCGCACCCTGCGCAAGGCCGACATTCTGGCGATCTTCAAGGTGCTGGTCGAGCTGAAGGACGGCCGCGGCGAGATTGACGACATCGATCATCTCGGCAATCGCCGGGTGCGCTCGGTCGGCGAGTTGATGGAGAACCAGTATCGCATCGGCCTCCTGCGCATGGAGCGGGCGATCCGCGAGCGCATGAGTTCGGTCGAAATCGATACCGTCATGCCGCACGATCTGATCAACGCCAAGCCGGCAGCGGCGGCGGTGCGCGAGTTCTTTGGTTCCTCGCAGCTCTCGCAGTTTATGGATCAGACCAATCCGCTCAGCGAGATCACCCACAAGCGGCGGCTGTCGGCGCTCGGGCCGGGTGGGCTGACGCGCGAGCGCGCCGGGTTCGAGGTGCGCGATGTGCATCCAACCCATTACGGGCGGATCTGCCCGATCGAAACGCCGGAAGGGCCGAATATCGGGCTGATCAACAGCCTCGCGACCTATGCAAGGGTCAACCAGTACGGCTTTATCGAAAGCCCGTACCGCCGCGTCGTCGATGGCCGCGTCACCGATGAGGTCGTCTATCTCTCGGCGATGGATGAGGGCCGCTATGCGATCGCGCAGGCCAATGTCGAGACCGACCGCGACGGGCTGGTTACCGCCGATCTGACCAATTGCCGCAAGAGCGGCGATTTTGTCATGACCCGGCCGCAGGACATCGACCTGATCGATGTTTCGCCCAAGCAGCTGGTGTCGGTGGCCGCGGCACTGATTCCGTTTCTGGAAAACGACGACGCCAACCGCGCCTTGATGGGGTCGAACATGCAGCGCCAGGCGGTGCCGCTGATCAAGGCCGAGGCGCCGCTGGTCGGCACCGGCATGGAGGAGACGGTGGCGCGGGATTCCGGGGTCACGATCATCGCCCGGCGCTCGGGGATTGTCGACCAGGTCGATGCGACCCGCGTTGTCGTGCGCGCCACCGCCGAGACTTCATCCGCGGCTTCCGGTGTCGATATTTACAATCTGCTTAAATTCCAGCGCTCAAACCAGAACACCTGTATCACCCAGCGCCCGCTCGTCAAAGTCGGCGACCAAGTCGATGCCGGCGACATCATCGCCGACGGCCCGTCGACCGAACTCGGCGAACTCGCTCTCGGACGCAACGTGTTGTGCGCCTTCATGCCGTGGAATGGCTACAATTTCGAAGATTCGATCCTAATTTCCGAGAGGATCGTGTCCGACGACGTGTTCACCTCGATCCATATCGAAGAATTCGAGGTGATGGCGCGCGACACCAAGCTCGGCCAGGAGGAAATCACCCGCGATATCCCGAATGTCGGCGAGGAAGCCCTCAAAAACCTCGACGAAGCCGGGATCGTTTATATCGGCGCCGAGGTCAAACCGGGCGACATCCTGGTCGGCAAGGTGACGCCAAAGGGCGAATCGCCAATGACGCCCGAAGAAAAGCTGTTGCGCGCGATCTTTGGCGAAAAGGCGTCGGATGTGCGCGACACCTCGCTGCGGCTGCCGCCCGGGGTCGCCGGCACGATCGTCGAAGTGCGCGTCTTCTCGCGCCGCGGTGTCGACAAGGACGAACGGGCGCTCGCCATCGAGCGGGCCGAGATCGAACGCCTCGCCAAGGACCGCGATGACGAGCGTGCCATCCTCGAACGCAGCTTTGCCGCCCGGCTCAAGGAATTGCTGATCGGCCAGACCGCGGTCGGCGGGCCGCGCGGCATGAAATCGGGTACCGAGATCAGCGAGGCGGTTCTGGCCGAATACGCCCCCGCATTGTGGAAGCAGATCTCGATCCGCGATGACGCGCGCATGACCGACATCGAAGCGCTCAAGAAACAGATCGACGATTCGATTGCCGAACTGACCGCGCGCTTTGAAAACAAGGTCGAAAAGCTGCAGCGCGGCGACGAATTGCCGCCCGGCGTCATGAAGATGGTCAAGGTCTTTGTCGCGGTTAAGCGCAAGCTCCAGCCCGGCGACAAGATGGCGGGCCGGCACGGCAACAAGGGGGTGATCTCGCGGATCGTGCCCTGCGAAGACATGCCCTATCTCGAGGACGGAACCCCGGTCGACATCGTGCTAAACCCGCTTGGGGTGCCGAGCCGGATGAATGTCGGGCAGATCCTCGAAACCCATCTCGGCTGGGCGTCGGCCGGACTCGGCCGGCAGATCGGCGAGGTGCTGACCCAAATCCGGCGGGGTGCAGGTGACAGCGACAAGCTGCGCCATGTCCTCGGCGATCTCTATCAAGGACCGGAAGGAGCCGAGATCGCGCGCCTTGCACCCGACGAACTGCTCGAACTCGCCGGCAATCTTGCGCATGGTGTGCCGATGGCGAGCCCGGTGTTCGACGGCGCCAGCGAAGCCGACATCGTCGCGATGCTCGAGCGCGCCGGTCTCGCCGCCTCGGGTCAAGTGACGTTGGTCGACGGCCGCACCGGCGAGCCGTTCGACCGCAAGGTGACGGTCGGCTATATCTACATGATGAAGCTGCACCATCTCGTCGACGACAAGATTCACGCCCGTTCGATCGGCCCCTACAGCCTCGTCACTCAGCAGCCGTTGGGCGGCAAGGCCCAGTTTGGCGGGCAGCGGTTTGGCGAAATGGAGGTGTGGGCGCTCGAGGCCTACGGCTCGGCATACACCTTGCAGGAGATGCTGACGGTGAAGTCGGACGATGTTTCGGGCCGCACCAAGGTCTATGAGGCGATTGTCCGCGGCGACGACAATTTCGAGGCCGGCATCCCGGAATCCTTCAACGTGCTGGTCAAGGAGTTGCGATCGCTCGGCCTCAATGTCGAACTCGAGCAGCGCAATTATTGAGCACGTGCCGGACGCCCGCGGCAGCAGGCGACAAATGTATCGGTTTAATACCGTCACCCCCGCTCAGGCGGGGGTCCAGCGGCAAACGCCTCGGCCTCGGGGCACTGGATTCCCGCTTCCGCGGGAATGACGATAGACGGCAGAGGGGTCGTTCATGAACGAGTTGATGAACATCTTCGGGCAGGTCACCGGGACGCAGAGTTTTGATCAGATCCGCATCTCGATCGCCAGCCCGGAGCGCATCCGCTCTTGGTCCTACGGTGAAATCAAAAAACCCGAGACGATCAATTATCGGACCTTCAAACCAGAGCGCGACGGGTTGTTCTGTGCCCGGATCTTTGGGCCGATCAAGGATTACGAATGCTTGTGCGGCAAGTACAAGCGCATGAAATACCGCGGCATCATCTGTGAGAAATGCGGGGTCGAGGTCACCCTGTCAAAGGTCCGCCGCGACCGCATGGGGCATATCGAGCTGGCCTCGCCGGTTGCCCATATCTGGTTTTTGAAATCGCTGCCGAGCCGCATCGGTCTGCTGCTCGATATGACGCTCAAGGATCTCGAACGGGTTCTCTATTTCGAGAATTACGTCGTCATCGAGCCCGGCCTGACCCCGCTGAAACAGCATCAATTGCTGAACGAAGAAGAGTATCTGCAGGCCCAGGACGATTACGGCGAGGATCAGTTTACCGCCGCGATCGGCGCCGAGGCGCTGCGCACGATGCTCTCGACCATCGATCTCGAACAGGATCGCGACCAGCTGCGCGCCGATTTGCGCGAGACGAGTTCGGAGGCGCGGCGCAAGAAACTCGTCAAGCGGTTGAAGCTGGTCGAGGCCTTTATCGAATCGAAGAGCCGTCCGGAATGGATGATCCTCGAAGTCGTGCCGGTGATTCCGCCCGAATTGCGCCCGCTGGTGCCGCTCGATGGCGGCCGGTTCGCGACCTCGGATCTCAACGATCTCTATCGCCGCGTCATCAACCGCAACAACCGCCTGAAGCGGCTGATCGAGCTGCGCGCTCCGGATATCATCGTGCGCAACGAAAAGCGGATGCTGCAGGAGGCGGTTGACGCGCTGTTCGACAATGGCCGGCGCGGCCGTATCATCACCGGCGCCAACAAGCGGCCGCTAAAGTCGCTCTCCGACATGCTGAAGGGCAAACAGGGGCGTTTTCGCCAGAACCTGCTGGGCAAGCGCGTCGATTATTCGGGCCGCTCGGTGATCGTTGTCGGTCCCGAGCTAAAACTGCATCAATGCGGGCTGCCAAAAAAGATGGCGCTCGAATTGTTCAAGCCGTTCATCTATTCAAAGCTTGAGCTTTACGGCCTCGCCAGCACGATCAAAGCCGCCAAGCGCATGGTCGAGAAGGAGCGGCCCGAGGTCTGGGACATTCTCGAAGAGGTGATCCGGGAACATCCGGTGCTGCTGAACCGGGCGCCGACCCTGCATCGCCTCGGCATCCAGGCGTTCGAACCGGTGCTGATCGAGGGCAAGGCGATCCAGCTGCACCCGCTCGTCTGCACCGCCTTCAACGCCGATTTCGACGGCGACCAGATGGCGGTGCATGTGCCGTTGTCGCTCGAGGCGCAACTCGAAGCGCGCGTCCTGATGATGTCGACAAACAATATTCTGAGCCCGGCCAACGGCAAGCCGATCATCGTGCCGTCGCAGGACATCGTCCTCGGCCTCTATCACATCACGATGGAGCGCGCCGGCGAAAAAGGCGAAGGCATGGTGTTTACCAGCATCGGCGAGATCGAGCAGGCGCTCGAAGCAAAGGCGGTCTCGCTCCATGCCCATGTCCAGGCGCGCTATCACACCGTCGATGGCGATGGGCAGCCGATCGTCCAGCGGGTGCAGACGACCCCCGGTCGCATGCTGCTGTCCGAGATCCTGCCGCGGCACCCGGCAATCAGCTTTGATCTGATCAACACCTTGCTGACCAAAAAGGAGATCAGCAACGTCATCGACCAGGTCTATCGCCATGCCGGCCAAAAGGAGACGGTCATCTTTTGCGACCGGCTGATGACGCTCGGCTTTACCCAGGCGTGCCGGGCCGGCATCTCCTTTGGCAAGGACGATCTGATTATCCCCGACGCCAAGCGACTGCTGGTCGCCGAGGCGCAGGACCAGGTCAAGCAATACGAGCAGCAGTACCAGGACGGGCTGATCACCCAGGGCGAGAAATACAACAAGGTCGTCGACGTCTGGTCGCGTTGCACCGACAAAGTGGCCGAGGAGATGATGAAGATGATCCGCTCGGCCCCGCCGGGCGAGCCGATCAACCCGGTGTGGATGATGTCGGATTCGGGGGCGCGCGGCTCGGCGGCGCAGATCAAGCAGCTCGCCGGCATGCGCGGGCTGATGGCGAAGCCGTCGGGCGAGATCATCGAAACCCCGATCATCTCGAACTTCAAGGAAGGGCTCACCGTGCTCGAATATTTCAATTCGACGCATGGCGCCCGCAAAGGCCTGGCGGATACCGCGCTCAAGACGGCCAATTCCGGCTATCTGACGCGGCGTCTTGTCGACGTCGCCCAGGATGCGATTATTACCGAGCCGGATTGCGGCACGACCCGGGGGCTGATGACGCGCGCTGTCGTCGATGGCGGCGAAGTCATTGCCCCGCTCGCCGACCGGATCCTCGGGCGCACCGCGTCGGTCGACGTGCTCGACCCGCTGAGCGGCGAGGTTGTCCTGCCTGCAGGCGAACTGATCGACGAGGACGCGGTCGACCGCATCGAACGCGCCGGTGTCGATGCGGTTCAGATCCGCTCGGTGCTGACTTGCGAATCGCGGATCGGCGTCTGCGGCAAGTGCTATGGCCGCGATCTCGCGCGCGGAACGATGGTCAATATCGGCGAGGCGGTCGGCGTCATCGCGGCGCAATCGATCGGCGAACCGGGGACGCAGCTGACGATGCGCACCTTCCATATCGGGGGGGCGGCACAGCGCGGCGCCGAACAATCTTCGATCGAGGCCGCGTTTGAGGCGACGGTCGAGATCAAGAACCGCAACGTCGTGATGAACTCGACCGGGGTGCCGGTGGTCATGGGCCGCAATCTCGAACTCGTCCTGCTCGATGAGGCCGGGCGCGAGAAGGCCCGCCATCGCATCCCCTACGGTGCGCGGCTCCTAGCCGATGAGGGGGCGCTCGTCCAGCGCGGCGACCGGCTGGCGGAATGGGACCCGTATACGATCCCGATCATCACCGAAAAGGACGGCATCGCCCATTATGTCGATCTGATCGAAGGGCTGTCGATGCGCGAGGTGGTCGATGAAGCGACCGGCATCTCGTCAAAAGTAGTCATCGATTGGAAGCAGCAGCCGCGCGGCAGCGAATTGCGACCGCGCATCACCTTGCGCGACGAGCAGGGCGAGGTGCTGCTGCTCGGCAACGGGCTCGAAGCTCGCTACTTCATGTCGGTCGACGCGATTCTGTCGGTCGAAAACGGGGCTGCGGTCAAAGCCGGCGACGTCCTGGCGCGCATCCCGCGCGAATCCTCGAAGACGCGCGACATCACCGGCGGTCTGCCGCGCGTTGCCGAACTGTTCGAGGCGCGCAAGCCCAAGGATTTCGCGATCATCAGCGAGAGCGACGGGCGGATCGAATTCGGCAAAGACTACAAGACCAAGCGCCGCATCATCGTGGTCCCGGCCGAGGAGGGCGGCGAGCCGGTCGAATACCTGATCCCGAAGGGCAAGCACATCAGCGTGCAGGAAGGCGATTACGTGCAGAAGGGCGACCTGTTGATGGACGGCAACCGGGTGCCGCACGACATCCTGCGCATCCTCGGGGTCGAGGCGCTGGCAAGCTATCTTGTCAACGAAATCCAGGAGGTCTATCGGCTGCAAGGGGTGCGCATCAACGACAAGCACATCGAAGTGATCGTGCGACAGATGCTGCAAAAGGTGGAGATCGAGGATCCGGGCGAAACCACCCTGCTGGCCGGCGAACAGGTCGACCGTATCGAGTTCGAATACGAGAACGTCAAGGCCGAACGCGATGGGCTGCGTCCGGCTGCCGCGCGTCCGGTGCTGCAGGGCATCACCAAAGCGAGCCTGCAGACCAACTCGTTCATCTCGGCGGCCTCGTTCCAGGAGACGACGCGGGTCCTGACCGAGGCGGCGGTCTCGGGGCGGATCGACCAGCTGAGCGGGCTCAAGGAAAACGTCATCGTCGGACGGCTGATCCCGGCCGGCACCGGCAGCGTGATCGCGCGGCTTCGCGAGGTCGCGGCGGAGCGCGATCGCGAGCTTGCTGCCATTGCCGCCAATGCGGCGAATGAGGAGCCAGCCCAACTGGAAGAGCGGCACGCCGGCGCCGCCGAATAGGCGCGGCGCGCTCGACCGGGTATTGACAGCAGGGGCGGCAGGGGCGCGGCGTCACCGTCGCAAGGCGCTCCTGTCGCCTTTATTTGTCGGTATTGCGCCGCGGGTCTTGACCCGGCACTCGCCCGGCAATTATATCAGCGCCTCTTGATGGGCTGGCCGTAGGAAGCCACCTAGACGCAGCCTGCACCGTTGATCCTGGCTCGGCGCCGTTGCAAGAGGGCGCATTGGTTTCACAGGGAATGGGGCTGCTCCGCCCTGGCGCGACCGGCGCGTCGGGCGGCTGTTGTGTTGGACAAAAGGGCTGTGTTGGACAAAAGGTAAGAGTGGATGCCGACGATAAACCAGTTGATCCGCAACCCGCGCCAACCGCAGGTCGCGCGCGACAAGGTTCCGGCTATGGAAGCCTGTCCGCAAAAGCGCGGCGTGTGCACCCGCGTCTACACGACGACGCCAAAAAAGCCGAATTCGGCGTTGCGCAAGGTGGCGCGGGTCCGGCTGACCAACGGTTTCGAGGTGACAAGCTACATCCCGGGTGAAGGCCACAATCTGCAGGAGCATTCGGTGGTCCTGATCCGCGGCGGCCGCGTCAAGGATCTGCCGGGGGTGCGCTATCACATCATCCGCGGCACGCTCGACACCCAGGGCGTCAAGGATCGGCGTCAGCGGCGCTCCAAATACGGCGCCAAGCGGCCGAAATAGGAGAAGCCAATGTCGCGCCGCCGCGCTGCGGTCAAACGCGAGGTTCTGCCGGATGCAAAATTCGGCGATCCGGTGGTGACCAAATTCATGAACTGCCTAATGTATGAGGGCAAGAAATCGGTTGCCGAAACGATCGTCTACGGCGCGCTCGATCGCATCTCCCGGCGCAGCGGTCAGGATCCGTTGCGGGTCTTTCACGAGGCGCTGACCAATGTGCGCCCGGCAGTCGAGGTGCGCTCGCGCCGGGTCGGAGGTGCGACCTATCAGGTCCCGGTCGAAGTGCGCCCCGATCGCAGCCAGGCGCTCGCGATCCGCTGGCTGATCTCCAGTTCGCGCGCCCGCGGCGAGAATACGATGGAAGAGCGACTGTCGGGCGAATTGCTCGACGCCGCCAATAACCGCGGCGTGGCGGTCAAGAGACGGGAGGACACGCATCGGATGGCCGATGCGAACAAGGCCTTTTCGCACTACCGTTGGTAGCGGGGCGCTCGCCGATTGGACCGCCGAGGACGTTCTAGACAATCCCTTTGATCGGGGCTCCGCTTCCGGGCGGCGTCCCGGGAGCCTTATTGATGACCCGTCAGACCCCCCTCGATCGCTACCGAAATATCGGCATCATGGCCCATATCGATGCCGGCAAGACGACGACGACCGAGCGCATTCTCTATTACACCGGGCGCAACTACAAAATCGGGGAGGTGCATGAAGGCACCGCCACGATGGATTGGATGGCGCAGGAACAGGAACGCGGCATCACCATCACCTCGGCCGCAACCACGTGCTTTTGGGCCGACCACCGGATCAACATCATCGATACGCCTGGACATGTCGACTTCACGATCGAGGTCGAGCGCAGCCTGCGCGTGCTCGACGGTGCCGTTGCGGTGTTCGATTCGGTCGCAGGGGTCGAGCCGCAATCCGAAACCGTGTGGCGCCAAGCCGACAAATATGGCGTGCCGCGGATTTGCTTTGTCAATAAGATGGACCGGATCGGCGCCGATTTTCCGCGCTGCGTGGCGATGATCAGCGACCGGCTTGGGGCGCGCCCGATGGTGTTGCAACTGCCGATCGGGGTCGAGAACGATTTTGTCGGCATTGTCGATCTTGTCGGCATGCGTTCGGTCAAATGGCACGATGAGACGCTCGGCGCTGAGTTCGATATCGGCGCTATTCCACCGGAGATGATCGACGAGGCGCACGCGTTCCACACCCGTTTGGTCGAGGCTGCGGTCGAGCAGGACGACGCCGCGCTCGAAGCCTATCTAGGCGGCGAAGAGCCTGACGAGGCGACGCTAAAGCGGTGCATCCGTCGGGGGGCGGTCGGCGGCGCCTTTGTCCCGGTATTGTGCGGCTCAGCCTTTAAGAACAAGGGCGTGCAACCGCTGCTCGACGCTGTTGTCGATTATTTGCCGGCGCCCACCGATGTGCCGGCCATCAAGGGCGTCAAGATGGGCTCCAACGAGCCGATCGAACGCCACTCATCGGACGACGAGCCGTTTGCCGGGCTTGCTTTCAAGATCATGACCGACCCGTTTGTCGGCTCGCTGACCTTTGTGCGTATCTATTCGGGGGTGGTGACAAGCGGCGGGCAGGTCCTCAACACCGTCAAAAACGGTCGCGAGCGGGTCGGCCGCATGCTGCAGATGCACGCCAACCACCGCGAAGACATCAAGGAGGCGCGCGCCGGCGACATTGTCGCGTTTGCCGGGCTCAAAAACACGACAACCGGCGATACGCTGTCCGATCCCTCGGCTCCGGTGGTGCTCGAGCGCATGGAATTTCCCGAGCCGGTCATCGAGATTGCGGTCGAACCCAAGACCAAGGGTGACCAGGAAAAGATGGGCCAGGCGCTGGCCCGGCTCGCGACCGAGGATCCGTCTTTCCGGGTTACCGTCGACCATGAGAGTGGTCAGACCGTGATCAAGGGCATGGGCGAACTTCACCTCGAAATCATCGTCGACCGCATGAAGCGTGAGTTCAAGGTCGACGCCAATGTCGGGGCGCCGCAGGTTGCTTATCGGGAAACGATCAGCCGCCCAGCTGAGATCGACTATACGCACAAAAAGCAGACCGGCGGCGCCGGGCAATTTGCCCGCGTCAAGATCCGCTTTGAGCCGTTGCCGCCGGGCGAAGGGTTTGAATTTGAAAACGACGTTGTCGGCGGGACGGTGCCCAAGGAATATGTGCCGGGTGTCGAAAAGGGACTGCGCGCCTCGGCCGAAACCGGCGTGCTTGCCGGCTTCCCGGTCATCGATCTGAAAGCGACATTGTTCGACGGCGCCTATCACGATGTCGATTCGAGCGTGCTGGCCTTTGAGATCGCGGCCCGCGCCGCCTTCAAGGAAGGGGTCATGAAAGCGGCCCCGAAATTGCTCGAACCGATCATGCGGGTCGAGGTCGTCACCCCGGACGAATATCTCGGCGATGTGATCGGCGATCTGAACAGCCGGCGCGGCCAAGTCACCGGCATGGACAGCCGCGGCAACGCCCGGGTCGTCGACGCGATGGTGCCGCTCGCCAACATGTTCGGTTATGTCAACACGCTGCGCTCGATGAGCCAGGGGCGGGCGCAATACACGATGCATTTCGACCACTACGAACAGGTGCCGCAGGCCGTCGCGGACGAAGTCCGCGCCAAGATGGCCTGATCCCGGCGCCGGAGCGATTGAGCGGAGAACAGGACGATGTCGAAGGCGAAGTTTCAGCGGACGAAGCCGCATTGCAACATCGGGACGATTGGTCACATTGATCATGGCAAGACGACGCTGACGGCGGCGATCACCAAGGTGTTGGCGGAGGCTGGCGGGGCGACGTTTGTGCCGTTTGACCAGATCGACAAGGCGCCGGAGGAGCGGGCGCGGGGGATCACGATTGCGACGGCGCATGTCGAATACGAGACGCCGAACCGGCAT
>DATJLK010000215.1:0-5286 GCA_035509615.1 Allostellaceae bacterium
GGGCGTCTCGCCCGACGATCTGCGCGCCTGGCGCCTCGGCGGGCATGTTTATCTGCGCACCCGCTACACGCTGTTGTCGCCGGAGTGGACGGCGTCCGAGGCGGAGGGCGGGGTGACGATCTACGCATTGCCGCAGACCCCCGTGGTGCTACTGTCGGTCGACGGCCGCACGCTGTCGGCCCGGCTCGAGGATCCGCGGTCATGAAGCCGGTGCTCGGGCGCTTGGCGGTCTTCAACGCCGCGGGCAATGCCGGCCCGCGCCGACTGATGTTTCTTGCTATTGCAGGGCTGGCCGTGCTGGCGCTGGTGGTCGTCGTGGCGACGACGGGGCGGCATCTCGCCGGCGTCTCGCGCGACGCACACATGAAGCCGGTCGATCCGCTGCCGGGCGGGTTGCATGCGACCCCGGAAGAAGAGGCACTCGACTACCAGGCGGGCGATGCGCGCGCGCAGGCGGCACTTGGTGCCGGCGGCTCGTTTACGCCGCCGCTGGCGGCGAGCGTGCGGGTCCTGGCGTCGCCGCCCGAGGTCGAGCAGGCGATACCCCAGCCTGTCGTCCATCCCCACCCGGTCTTCGCCGGCCGCCCGCAATGGCACCCGGCTGTGGCGCGTCCGGTCTTCCCGGCGGCGCTGATGGCGGACCCGCCCGACGCGGAAAGCCAGCCGGCGCCGATCCGGGTCGCCGCCGCCGGTGATCCAAAGGCCGACCAAGCCTATTCGCAGGAAATCGGCGACCTGTTCTCGCAATGGGGCGGGCGGGCGCCGCGCACCGATGTCGTGTTGCCGCCCCGCAACGGGAAGGACGCTCCGTCCCAGGGAGGTACGACCGATGCACCAGCGAATCCGCCGCTCGCCGGCACGGCGCCGGCGGCGTCGGCGGCGTCGGCGAGCGAGATCCTGGTGCCGGCGGGCCGCGGCGTCTTCGCGCATCCGGTCCTGGCGGTGAATTCCGACCAGAGCAGTCCGGTCGTCCTGCAAGCCGATTCGGGTCCGATCGCCGGCGACCGGATGATCGGCACCTTCGCCAGACAGAACGACCGTCTCGTGATCCACATCAACACCGTGATCCATCAGGGGCAGAGCCTCTCCGTCGACGGCCTTGTGGTGGCTCCCGACACGATGGAGGCGGGTGTCGCTTCCGGTGTCGATCAGCACTATCTGTCGCGCTTCGTGCTGCCGGCCGCCGCGGCTTTCCTAGAGGGTCTCGGGCAGGCTATCGCCACGACCTCGAACACCGCGACGGTATTGAGCCCGTTCGGCGGCGCCTCCTATGCGACGCAACTCAACCTGAAGCAGCAGACCGGGGTCGCGGCCGGCGTGGCAGCCGCCCAGGTTGGCGCGACGTTGAACGCGGCGGCGCCGAAGGGCCCGACCGTCTCGCTCGACGCCAATGTCGCGGTCGGCGTCATGTTTCTGTCGAACGTCACGATGCACCGGCCATCGTGAGCGCCGGGCGCCATTCGCAGCAGGGCCGGCGATGTTGCGGCATCGCCCCTTTTTTCTGCACGAGGTTGCCATGGATATGGAAAGCGCCGCCCCGGTTGCCGCGCTCGACGAGACCGAAATCCGCGATGAGGCGCATCCCGTAGAACGGGAGGAGCCGTCGGCGGCAGGGGTGACGGAAGACAACAGCTGCCTGGGAAAGGTGTTGCTGCCGGGCGAGGCGGACGACCTTCCGGCGGCAGAGGAGGCCCGGGACGGGGCAGAGGTCGCCGCGCTTGAAACCGGCGGCTGGCTGGCCGAACCGGATCTGGGAGTCACCGTTCCGGCCTCCGGCTGGAAAAGCTGGGTGCCGCGCTCGCGGCGACGGCTGGCGTTGCTTCTCGGACTGCCAGCGGTTGCGTTGGCGGCGGCCGGCGTCTGGCTGGTCTTGCCAGGGAACGATCTCGTCTCGGCGAGGCACATGGCGTCAACGGTGCAGCAGCGGGCAGCGGACAACAGGACGGAGCCCGGCGGGCCGCTGGCGCCCTCGGCGTCGCTGGCGGGCGTGCCGACGCCGGCGGCGACCCCGTTGATCCGCGAGCGGTATCGGTCCGAGCAGAAGTCGCGGCAACTGCAGGAGCTGCTGGCGTTGCATTCGGGCGCCGTGGAAGCCTCGTCTGCTGCCGTCCAGGGCTCCGGCGCCGCCTCGCCGTCGGCGGCGCCTGGCGCAGCGAAGGCGGCTGCCGCAACCGCGCATGAGGCACCGCCCGGCTATGTGCCGCACGAGCCCGGCGCGCAGGCTCCCGCGGTCGTGGGTTCGAGCGCGGGCGAGGCGCAAGCCGCGACCAGGGGAGCCGGCGCCGTGGCGCCGGGACCGCGAGCGCATAACGTTACGCCGGCCGTCGAAGCTGCCCTGTCGAAGCCACCGAAACCGGCGACAACGCCGGCGCCGCCGACAACGCCGGCACCCGATGCGGTTGACCAGGCCGCCGCGCTGCGGGCCGCGCCGATGGCGCCGCATGACGAGGTGCAGGTCCTCGAGCTGGTGACGCAGATTGCCACCGTGGTGCGGGATCTGCGGGCGCAGGACGCGCAGCTGCGCGTCGCTTTCGCCGCCGGCAGGAAAGAGACGGCGGCACGGCTCGACGATTTCGAGCGACGCCTCGCGCTCCTGGAAGCCGGCAACGCCGTCGCCGCGGCCCGCAGTGCACCGGTGGCCGCCGCCAATTCATCGGCCGCGTCTGCAAGCGAGAGCGCAGCTGGGGTGATGGCGCCGACGCTCGCCAGCGCCGAAGCGGCGCCGCAGGGGCGCCCGGAGCGCATGGATGGGCAGGAGGCGGTACGGGCCGGCACGCCGAGGCCTGGTGCTGCCCCGTTGCGCTATCGGGTGCAAGCCGCCTCGCCGGGTTTGGCAATGCTGGCCGAGGTCGACCGCGGCGGCGGCGAGGGAGCGCAATTCGAGGTGCTGGTCGGCGATCGCATTCCCGGTTACGGCAAGGTGCTGTCGATTGGTCAGCGCGGCACGGCCTGGGTCGTTGCGACCGAGCATGGTGACATTCAGTGAAGAGCGATCGCCGCTGAGTTCTGCCAGCTGCAAGAGCTTCGACCATGCAAGGTCTCGTCGATTTCGCGACGGCGATCGGAGACGGTATCGATGTCCTGCTGCCGGCGTTCTGTTATCTCGCTGCCTGCGCCTCTTTCCTGTTTTTCGTCTGGTCCCTGTGGACCCTTTCGTCGCCGCACCGCCACCATCACCACCATTGGCACCGCCCGTGGGTCCCGTGGGTGTCGCTGGTCCTGTGCGGCGTCCTGGCGACCTTCCCGCAGTTTCTGACGATGGCCAATGTCAGTGCGGGTACCAATCTCGCCGTCTCGCTGACGACCTACGCGCCGACGACCCCGCCCAATGCCGACAATGTACTGGGCGCCACGCCGGGGGCGACGGTGATTAACGTCGTCACCTTGTTCCAGCATTTCTTCCAGGCCTTCGGGGCCGCCTGCGTGTTCTGGGCGATCCTGCGCTGGCGGGCGATCGTCAACGGCCAGATCGATGGGCGGCCGTCCTCCTGCGGCGTGCAGCTCGTCTTCGGCGTCCTGTGCATCAACATCGTCACGGTCGCGACCGGTGTCGTGTCCTTCTTCGAGACCGGCGGTTGAGGGTATTGCGAATCCGCAGTTTTGGCGCGCCGTTCGCATCGTCCCTGGCGAGCCTCCGGCCCGAGGGGCTGATCCCTCGCCAAAATGAGGAGTGAGAAGCGTGCAGCTCTCGACCATCGACATCCCGATCGCTCGGAAGTTGCGGCGGCGCCGAGGACGAATCGTCGCGGCGGTCGCCGGCGGCCTCGGTCTCGGTTTTGCCTATGCCGGAGAGGCGCTGGCCCAGGCGGCCTCGCCGGCCGGCGGCATCGGTGCCCAGCTCAACACGATGTCGTCGGAGGCGATCAACGCCGGCGGCACCGGCTTCGGCATGGCCTGCTACGTTGCCGCGGCAGTGTGCTTCATCGCCGGTGCCTGGGCCCTCTGGCAGAGCCGCCAACCGCAGAACCGCGAGAGCGGCCATGTCGGCCGCGGTCTCGCCGGCCTCGTGCTGTGCGGACTGCTCGCGACCGCCGGGGTGTGGATCAACAAGGCCGCGATCAGCGCCTCGGGCGGCAACGCCACGATCAACGACAATCCGGCGATGGTGCAGTTCGGCGGTGGCGCCGGCGGCGGCAACGCCGGCGGCTGATCCTCGTGGCCCTGCCGCCGGATCGGGTTCGGCAACCGCACGAGACGGCGGCAGCTTCGACAAGCTTTCCTGTGATTGATCCGCAATCTTATCGCCGTGAGCCCGCGGTCCCGAGACTGCTGCCGCTGATCCTGTCCGGAGATCTCGAGGCCGGCGGCGATCCCGGCGCCAGCGGATCGGCGGAGGTCGCCACCCAGCCTTGCGCCTTTTGCGGCGTCCATTCCGGCCGTTGGCAGAGTTCCGTCCGGTCGCCCGATGATGGGCAGCGGCTGGTTGCGGCCTGCCCGCTGTGTTTTCTGTGCCTTCATCTCGAGCGGGCGAGCATCGACAGCGAAGCTCTGTTGATTTGGCTCCCGGAGATGAGCCAAGCGGCGCTCAACGTCACGATGCGCGCGATCCACATCGAATTGCGAGCGCTCGGCGAAGACCTCGATGATGCCGACCAGCGGCGCAGCAACGCACCCGGGCGTGCGCACCTCGATCACGCCCGCGCCACGCTCGGCGCGCGCGGCGCCCCCGCCGTCGCCCGGCTTGGCACCGACCGGCCGAGCGAACTCGCCGCAGCCTTCTATCGCCTGTCGCCCGCTGCCTATGCCAACCGGACGAAGCTGCTGGCCGGCATGCGGCTCTTGCCGCGCGGGCATTTCTACGACCGCGGCGTCGACGTCTATCCCGAGATCGTCGATTTCTGGCGTGGGGCTTCGAAGCCGCCGCCGTCTCTCCCTCCCGGCCGCCCTGCCCCGCTTGCCCCAGGCTAACGACAAGTGTCGTTTCTCGCCCGCGCATTTGCCGGCCTGTCATTGGCCTTGAAGCAGCCGCTCACCGCGTTCTGCGAGCTCGAGACGGCGCATGGCGACGCCCTCGTCACCCGGCGCGGCGACTATCTCTCGTGGATCCGCGTCGACGGCATGCAGCGCATGGCCGAGCGCAAGGATTTCGCCGCGATCATCGAGGCGATGCGTCTCGACCTGTCGGGCGCCCTCGAGACCCGGGGCCACGCGATCGTCGGCTGGTACATCTCCGATCCCGACGCCGCCCGCGTCGAGATCGAGCGCTTGAACCTGGATTCCTGCCGCGCCGTCGCGCGCGAAGTCGGCCTCGATCTCCACGACATCATCGAGGAGCGGGCCCGCCTC
>DATJLK010000216.1:0-6942 GCA_035509615.1 Allostellaceae bacterium
GCTGAGCTATGTCGGTATCATATCGGTTTGTGTTTATCACAAGCCTTGTGTCAGCCGGCATGTCGGGGGGACATTCAATGAAACGCAGACCGCTTCAGCCGGCCACCCTCGCGGCACAGGCGCTCGGCTGGACCGATACCCAAACCGGCGCGGTCGTCCCGCCGATTCATCTCGCCACCACGTTTCAGCGCGATCCCGACAATCAGTATCGTCGCGGGCGCTGCTATGGCCGCGACGACAACCCGAGCTACGACCTGCCACAAGCGCTGTTGACCGCACTCGAAGGGGGCGCCGATACGTTGCTGTTCGCCTCCGGGATGGCAGTGGCAGCGGCGGTGTTCCACAGCTTGCCACGCGATGCGCATGTCGTCGCACCGCAGATCATGTACTGGGGTCTGCGACGCTGGCTGATCGATTTTGCCGAGAACTGGGGGATCGAAGTCGATTTTGTCGATGCGGTGTCGCTCGACCGGTTGCAGGCGGCGATGCGACCCGGCCGCACCAAGCTCGTCTGGATCGAGACTCCGGCCAACCCGTTATGGTCGGTGACCGATATCGCCTCAACCGCCGCCATCGCGCACGCCGCCGGCGCTGTATTGGTGGTCGACAGCACGGCAGCGAGCCCGGCTTTAACCCGGCCGATCGCGCTTGGCGCCGATCTCGTTATGCATTCGGCAACCAAATATTTGAACGGGCATAGCGATGTGATCGCCGGCAGCCTGACCACCGCCGGCAAGGACGCATTCTGGGAGCGGATTTGCCGCGCGCGCAGCGGCGGCGGCGCGATCCTCGGCAGCTTCGAGGCCT
This sequence comes from Allostellaceae bacterium, assembly GCA_035509615.1. GTDB lineage: Bacteria > Pseudomonadota > Alphaproteobacteria > ATCC43930 > CGMCC-115725 > AP-15. Next base: position 808 of record DATJLK010000216.1, read on the forward strand.
ACCTGCTATTGCGCGGCATGCGCACCTTGTTTCCAAGGGTCGAACGCGCCTGCCGTTCGGCGCAGCAGATCGCGGAATCATTGGTTTCACATCCCCGGATTGCCGAGGTGCTCTATCCCGGCCTGCCGACCCATCCCGGGCACAAGGTCGCCGCACGCCAGATGACCGGCGGCTTTGGCGGCATGCTCAGCATCCGCGTCAAGGGGGGAGCGGCCGCAGCGATCGCCGCCGCCGCCAAGGTCGAGGTCTGGCAGCGCGCAACCTCGCTCGGCGGGGTCGAAAGCCTGATCGAGCATCGCGCCTCGATCGAAGGCCCGCAGAGCCCGGTCCCGCCCGACCTGTTGCGTCTCTCGGTCGGAATCGAAGACCCTGCCGACCTGATCGCCGACCTCGACATCGCCCTGACGGGCTCGATTTCCGGGGATGAATAAAGCGCGCGCACCGAAATGCCGGCCGGAGCGGCGGCCACCGACAGAGTTCTGCGAGACATCAGTTCAAGGAAAAAAAAATGAACGAGCGAATACAGTCACCGATAGCCGAGGTGAGCCACACGCTCGAACGTTGAGGAATTCCTGCTTACAGCATTCCCAGTTCGAGCCGGGCTTCCTCGCTCATCTTTTCGGGGGTCCAGGGCGGCGTCCATACCAGCTTGACGCGGACATCGGTCACGCCGGGCACTCCCAGGATCGCCGTCTCGACTTCGCCCGGCATGCTCGCCGCCACCGGGCAAGCGGGCGTTGTCAACGTCATCTCGACAAACACCACACCGCCCTTTTTGACCAGCAGCTCATAGATCAAGCCGAGTTCGACCAGATCCATCGGGATTTCCGGGTCACGAACCGTCTTCAGCGCCTCGAGCACCGGCGCCATCAGCGCCGGGTCGTCTTCGCCGCCTTCCGGCCGCTCGACCTCGTCGCGGGTCTCATCCGGCGGGGTTTCCGGTTCGAAATCAAACGGATCGCGCTCGATCATGGTACTACTCCGTCTGGACGGTGGCGCCCTCGCCCTTGAGCGCGGCTTCGAGCGCATGCCACGACAAAGTCGCGCATTTGACCCGGGCCGGGTAAGCCTTGACCCCGGTCAATGGTTCCAGCCGCTCCATCTCCTCGGTCAGCGGCTCGGATAACGGGTTTTCTTCGCCGCCGGTCACCCGGGCATGGAAATGCGCAAACAGCTCGCGCGCCTGATCGACGGTCTTGCCCTTGAGCACTTCGCTCATCAGCGAGGCGGCCGCGGTGGAGATCGCACAGCCGCGCCCCTGAAATGCCACATCGGCGATCTGATCGCCGTCGAGTTTCAGATAGACCGTCACCCGGTCGCCGCACAGCGGATTGTGGCCTTGCGCGGCATGGGTCGGGTGCTCGATCTTGCGAAAGTTACGCGGATGCCGCCCATGATCGAGAATGATATCCTGGTAGAGCTCGCGCAAATCCATCATCGAAACATTTCCCTGGCAGCCCCGATGGCATCGACCAGCGCATCGACATCGCGTTCGTCGTTATAGACACCCAGCGATGCGCGCACCGTTCCGGCAAGACCCAGCTTGTCCATTAGCGGCTGGGCGCAGTGATGGCCGACGCGAACCGCGACGTTGTGCTGGTCGAGCACGGTCCCGACATCGTGCGGATGCACCCCTTCAAGGTTAAACGAGATGACTGCGAGTTGGCGCTGACCGGCACCGAGCAGCCGCAGACCCGGTATTTGCGACAAACGCCCGACAGCGTAGCCGGTCAACGCCGCTTCGTGATCGCGGACATTCTCGCGGCCGAGCGCTTCGAGGAAATCGATCGCAAATCCGAGGCCGATCGCACCGGAGATATCGGGCGTGCCCGCCTCAAACCGATGCGGCGGGCCTTGAAACTCGGTTCTGGCATATTCGACCTGCTCGATCATGCCGCCCCCGGTTTGCCATGGCGGCATCGCCGCGAGCACCTCGCGGCGGGCGTAGAGCACGCCGATCCCGGTCGGGCCATAGACCTTGTGACCGGTAAGCGCATAGAAATCGCAGCCCAGCGCCTGCACGTCGATGGGCAGCCGGGGGGCTGCCTGACTGCCGTCGATCAGCACCTTCGCACCCCGGGCATGCGCCAGTTCGGCAATCCGTGCCACCGGCAACAGCGCGCCGGTGACATTCGAAATATGGGTCACCGCGACGATCCGGGTTCGCGGCGATAGCCGGGCCTCGAACTGAGCGAGATCCAACTCGCCGGTCGGATCGGTCGGCGACACCACCAGCCGCGCACCGACGCGCTCGCACAGCATCTGCCACGGCACCAGGTTGGAATGGTGCTCGACATCGGTGACCACGACCTCGTCGCCGGCTTTGACAAAGCGCCCGCCCCAGCTGTAGGCGACGAGGTTGACCGCCTCGGTCGTGTTGCGGACAAAGACGATCTCTTCCGGCTCGGCGGCATTCAGAAACGCCCGCGTCTTTTCCCGCGCTTCCTCGAACAGATCGGTCGAGCGTTCGCTCAACCGATAGACGCCGCGATGCACATTCGCATAGTCGTTGCGGTAATAATCGGCGATTGCGTCGATCACCGATCGCGGTTTTTGCGCGCTCGCCGCCGAATCGAGAAAGACAAGACCCGGATTGTTCTCAAAGATCGGAAATTGCCTTCTGACTTGGCGCGGGTCCAAGCGAGCCGGCCACCGTTCCCCGGAGCGCGCGAAAATCTCCGGGCTTTCCGTCGTCATGCCTTATTCCTCCAATGCCGCGAGGCGGCGGCCCAGCCGGTTCAGCAGATGCTCGCGCATCGCCGGCGCCTCGACGATGTCGACCGCCTCGCGAATGAATGCCTCGATCAGCATCCGCCGCGCTTCGTCCGGTGCAATGCCGCGGGCCAACAGATAGAACAGCGCCGCTTCGTCAAGATCACCGACCGCAGCGCCATGGCTGCATTTGACATCGTCGGCGAAGATTTCGAGTTCGGGCTTGGTGTCGATCGCGGCATGGGCCCCGATCAGCAGGTTGCGGCTCAGCATGTGGGCATCGACTTTTTGCGCGCCGGGACGCACCGTAATCCGGCCCTGGAACGCGCCATGCGCGCGGCCGGCCGCGACGCCCTTGAAGACCTCGCGGGTCGCACCGCGCTCGGCGCGATGATCGACGGTGGTGACGATGTTCGCCTGCTGGCGATGCGCGGCGAGAAACGCGCCGTAGAGGCCGCAACTGGCACCCTCGCCATCGCTGCGCACGACGGTTTCATGCCGGATCGTCCCGCCGCCGAGCAGCAGTGCGAATGAATTGAGCTTGGCGCGTTCTCCGAGCAGCACGGCGTCGACGTCCGCGAAATGGGTCGCTCCGCCCGACTCCTCGACTAGTGCTACCCGCGTCAACGCCGCATCGGCCGCTACCCGCCACAGCGCGAAGTCGTTCCGCCAGTACTTGCCATCGCCAGCAAACGTCTCGACCACCGTTGCCCGGCCGCCCTGGCGCAGCTCGATCATGTTACGGGTGTGTATCGAGACATCGCCGGCACCCGATGCGAGATGGATGACTTCGATCGGAGCGTCGAGCACGACGCCATAACCCACCTCAAGTACGAAGCCGTCGGCAAAGAACGCGGCATTGAGCGAGGCGAACGGATGGTTCGTTCCGGCGTCAGCCGCGAAGGCTTTCACCAGATCCGGCCGTTCGACGACCGCCTTGCGCGTGGGGCCGAGCCAGACACCCTTCGGCAGATCGAGCCGCGACAATTCCGGCGCAAACCGGCCATCGACCAGCACGATGCGCGCGGCGCCGGAGGCGAGTGCCAGCCCGGTCGGCACAGCCATTGGCTGCCCCATGACAGAAGGCAGCATCGGCTGCGCTTCCAGCGCTCGCAGGTCAAGATAACGCCAGCTTTCGCTGCGTCGCGTCGGAAAACCCGTCTCGGCGAAACGATTGAGGCTTATTCGGCGCGCGCGGCGCAGCCAATCCGGCTCGTGCGCGCTCTCGGCGAACGCTTCGACATAAGGCCGCGCCTCCGGCTTTACCGGGAAATCAAGCACCGTGCTCATGGCCCCACCTTGGTCGTCCCCACGCGGTGGGGACCCAGGGCAAGCGCGCTTCCGTCCTTCCCTGGGTTCCCGCTTGCGCAGGAATGACGGTCGAGAGGTCCGATCACAGCAACCTCACGCCGCGTCGGGCTGCTCGCCGAGGACGCCATAGCCGCGGCGCTCGAGTTCGGCCGCCAGGGTCTTGTCGCCGGATTCGACGATCCGCCCCGCCTGCAGCACATGCACACGGTCAGGTTCGACGTAATCCAACAGGCGCTGGTAGTGGGTGATCATGACAATTGCACGCTCGGGCTTGCGCTGCCGGTTGACCCCGTTGGCGACGACGCGCAGCGCGTCGATGTCGAGCCCGCTATCGGTCTCGTCGAGGATCGCCAGCCGCGGCTCAAGCATCGCCATCTGAAAGATCTCGTTCCTTTTTTTCTCGCCACCCGAAAACCCGACATTAACCGCCCGGTGCAACAGATCCTCGCCGATGTCGAGTTCCTTGAGCTTGGCGCGCACGGTGCGCAAAAACTGCCCGGCATCGAGTTCGGGCTCGCTGCGATGGCGGCGCTGCGCGTTCAAGGCCGTGCGCAGGAAATACATGTTGTTCACGCCCGGGATCTCGACCGGATATTGGAAGGCGAGGAACAGCCCCTCGCGCGCCCGCTCGTCAGCCGGCATCGCCAGCAGGTCACGGCCAAGATAGGTGACAGTTCCTTGCGTCACCTCGTAGCCGTCGCGGCCGGCGAGCACCGCGGCGAGCGTCGATTTACCGGAGCCGTTCGGGCCCATGATCGCGTGCACCTCGCCCGGCGCAACCGTAAGGTCGATGCCTTTCAAGATCTCCCGACCGTCGGCGAGCCGCGCATGCAGGTTTTTAATTTCGAGCATCAGTTAATCGCGCGCGGAGATGTTAACTGCGGCCACAACCGAAGTTGACATGGAGAGGCCCAATCGTCGGTGCACCGTGAAAGACACAACACCTTCGAACACCGGACCGTCTGGCGTCTTGATGAGAACTTCAAATCCACGTCCGTTCTCCACGGGGAAGTTTTTTGAGTGGTGACCGGAGTATCCGCCGCGCCCGCCCTTGAAATTCATCACTTGGTCGAGCGGCATACCAATCATGTCGAAGTCCAGTCGTATCTTTCCGATGTTCCAGCGTCTCTGCTTCCCCCATCCCGACGCCCGACAAAGGAAGGTGGTCGTCCGGTTTTCTGGGTCAACTTTAATACGACCAGGTGGCCGGTTGGGGTGAGCTCGCCCGAGCCTCGGTAGATTTTGTAATTACTATCAAGAAATCTCGTCTTGACTTCAAGGTCGCGAACCTCGAAGACTTTTCCATCTTCCCGCATTACCTTGATTTCTTTTTCTAATCTGCTCATCGGCTTATTCGACCTTTGCTACTACTCAAATCCAATGAATCAACCGACGCTGCCTTCGAGGCTGACGGCGAGCAGCTTTTGCGCTTCGACCGCAAACTCCATCGGCAATTCCTTCAACACCTCTTTGCAGAAGCCGTTGACGATCAGCGACACCGCGTCTTCGGCAGAAAGGCCGCGCTGACGGCAGTAGAACAGCTGATCCTCGCTGATCTTCGAAGTCGTTGCCTCGTGCTCGGCCCGCGCCGAGGGATTGCGGATTTCGATGTAAGGCACGGTGTGCGCGCCGCAGCGCTCGCCAATCAACAACGAGTCGCATTGCGTATGGTTGCGCGCGTTCTGCGCCCGCGGCTGCACCCGCACCAGCCCGCGATAGGTGTTCTGGCCATGCCCGGCCGAAATACCCTTTGAGACGATCGTCGAGCGCGTGTCCTGGCCGATATGGATCATCTTGGTCCCGGTATCGGCCTGTTGACGGTTATTGGTGATCGCAACCGAATAAAATTCGCCGACCGAATGATCGCCTTCCAAGATGCAACTCGGATATTTCCAGGTGATCGCCGAGCCGGTCTCGACCTGGGTCCACGAGATCTTGGCCCGCGCACCGCGGCAGGCGCCTCGCTTGGTGACGAAATTGTAGATGCCGCCGCGACCCTCGGCGTCGCCTGGATACCAGTTCTGCACGGTCGAATATTTGATCTGCGCATCGTCATGCGCGATCAGTTCGACGACCGCGGCGTGGAGCTGGTTCTCGTCGCGCTGGGGTGCG
>DATJLK010000217.1:0-27676 GCA_035509615.1 Allostellaceae bacterium
TTCTTCGCCAAATATTGCTGATGGTAGTCTTCGGCGAAATAGAATGGCGGCGCGTCGGCGATCTCGGTCGTGATCGCACCATAGCGGGCGTCTTCAAGCCGCGGCTGAAAAGCCGCGCGCGAGGCTTCGGCGGCATGCCGCTGCGCGGGTGAGAAGGTATAGATCGCCGAGCGGTACTGGGTGCCCCAATCGTTGCCCTGGCGCATACCCTGGGTCGGATCGTGGCTTTCCCAGAACAATTTCAACAACGCTTCATAGCTCGTCGCCTTGGGGTCATAGACCACCAGCACCGCCTCGGTATGCCCGGTACGGCCGCTGCACACCTCCTCATAGGTCGGGTTTGGGGTCGAGCCGCCGGCATAGCCGACCGCGGTCACCCACACCCCCGGAGCCTGCCAGAAAACCCGCTCTGCGCCCCAAAAGCAGCCGAGCCCAAAGATTGCCTTTTCAAAGCCCGCGGGATAGGGCCCGGCGAGCGCGTGACCGTTGACGAAGTGCCGTTCCGGCACCTTGATCGGTTCGGACCGACCCGGCAAACAATCCGCGGGGCTGGGTATGACCATTTTGTCGCGGGTGAACGGCCACATGTTGCAGGTTCCCTTGCTGCAGGATTTCGCCGGCGCCGCCGGTGATCCTGATGAATGGCTGCTCCGATGTAGGCAGCGCGACCTTGGTCGCCAAGCCCGCCGCTTATCCTGGCCGGTGTTGCAGCGGATATTTCTTGCTTTGGCACGGGCTCGGATCTGCGCGAAATCACCGCTTTGGCAGGTGGCGCAGAGACCCGATCATGCCCGCCGGCGTACTCACCTGCGAGCGCCACGGGAGAAGACCGGTTCGCGATGCGGCATTTACGACAACGACGCGAGGGGGCGATGCTCAGGGCGTTTGTATTGGGGTTTCTGGTGGCGATCGTCGCCGCGGGCGTTGCCGCCTATCTCGTCGTCAGCCAGGGGGTTGTCCCGGCCAGCGCCGACGGACCACCGCTGCCGTTCGAAACCTTGGCGGCGAAGGCGGCATTGCGCGCCGCCCTGGCCCGCGAAGCGCCCCGGGGGAGCAATCCGGTCCCGCTGACCGACGCCAATCTGATTGCCGGCATCGGTCTTTATGCCAAGCATTGCGCGATCTGCCACGGCACCGCCAAAGGCGACGCATCGATTACGCCGCTTGCGAAGGGGCTCTATATCCGGCCGCCGCAACTGGCGACGGACGGCGTCGAGGACGATCCCGAAGGCGATACTTTCTGGAAGATCGATCATGGGATTCGCTGGACCGCGATGCCGTTCTGGGCCGGCACTCTCAATGATCAGCAGATCTGGACGCTGACGCTGTTTCTGAAGCATATGAACAGTCTGCCGGCGGCCGCGGAGCAGGCCTGGCAGCAAGTCACCAAGTGAGCTGGCAGCTTGAGCTGACAGTATCGGCGGTCCTCGGCCGCTTTTGTCAAACCCGAGGGCGGACGACACTGGCGAGCAATCGCTGATCACCCGAATTGTCGATCGCCGAGATTTCTCGCTCGCGAGGCAAGTGTTGTCAGCGGCAGAGCATCGCGCTATTAGAAGCGAGCCGAAGCCGAAGGGGACGGACGGTTGCCATGGAATTAGCAAACTGCCCGGGGCGGGGTAAGCCAGCTTTTTACCAGTATAATCGCGCGCCAATGCTGTGCCGAATTCTGCTTGCGATCGGGCTGCCTTTGGTGATTGCGGTCGGACCTGCGGTAGCCGCACCCGATACCGGTGCCGCGAAAGCTACAGCCTTTATGAACGGATTGTGGAGCCAGGCACTCGAGCTTCTCAATAAAAAGGCCCCTGCCGCCGAGCGCCAGGCCCGCTTTCGTGAACTCTTTCACAAAGATTTCGACTCGCCCGGCATCGCGCGTTTTGTGCTCGGTCGCTATTGGCGGACGGCGAGCCCCGACGAACAAAAAGAGTTTTTGAAGCTGTTCGAAGACTATGTTGTTTATGTCTATACGGCGCGGCTTTCTGATTTCGAGGGCGAGCAGTTCAAGATCACCGGCTCGCGTCCGGACCAGGACACGGTCGTGGTGTCGAGCGATGTGATCACGCCAGGCGCGCCGCAGCCGCTCAAGGTCGATTGGCGGCTGATCAATGATGACGGTGCCTACAAGATCGCCGACGTGATCGTCGACGGGGTCAGCATGCTGGTGACGCAGCGCTCGGAATTCGCCTCGGTCATCCAGCGTCACGGCGGACAAGTGCAAGGCCTGATCAATCTGATGCGCGAGAAGACAGCAAGCGCGGCACAGTAAAGCCGTTCCGCAGCTTCCCTGGGGCGGGGATGCGCCGGGCGCCCTCGGCAGGTTTCCCGACGGCGCGGATCAAGCCTACATCAGAACGCCGGGGGCGGGCCCGAGACCAAACTTCCGACGCTCTGGCGATACCGCCGTGGATAATACCCCTGGCGACCCGGCTGCGGGATCGTGTAGGGGTCGCGAAGAGTGATGCCCAGGCGGGTTGGCGGTAAAGATCCGGTGGCGCCGGCGACGGCGTGACAGGCTGGTGTCGGTGGTGCCGTGCGCCTGATGAATGGCAAAGATCGAGACAAGCCGGATCGTGCTCCGCTGGTCAGGGATCGGGCGTTGCCAAACGGCCGCCGCGGCGACCACGGAGGTGAACGACCGGGGGGCGTGGGATCAGCTCCTGGGGGCGTGTTTGCCGAGGATCCGCTGCAAGGTCCGGCGGTGCATCTTGAGACGGCGCGCGGTTTCCGAAACATTGCGGTCGCACAGTTCGAACACCCGCTGGATGTGTTCCCAGCGCACCCGGTCGGCCGACATCGGATCTTCGGGCGGCTCGGGGGTGCCGTCCTCCTGCGCCAGCAAGGCGCGCTCGACGGCGTCGGCGTCGGCCGGCTTGGGCAGATAATCGATCGCCCCGGCCTTGACCGCTGCGACCGCGGTGGCGATGTTGCCGTAACCGGTCAGCATCACGATGCGCGCACCGGGGCGGGCCTTGCGCAGCGCGGTCACGACGTCGAGCCCGCGGCCGTCGCCGAGCCGCATGTCGACGACGGCAAAGGCCGGCGGCCGTTCGCTCGCCGCGGCAGTGCCGGCGGCAACACTGTCGGCGGTGGCGACAACAAAACCGCGCCGCTCCATCGCGCGCGCGAGCCGCTGGCACAGCGGCGCGTCATCATCGACGATCAGCAGGGTGCGGTCAGCTTCGGGGAGGCCGCGCAGGGCATCGGAAATGCCCTCGCCGGCAGGGCGGATGGTCCGGTCGATCGCGTTCATCTGGCTCGCCTATGGCCCGGGTCGCAGGGCAGCTGAGCGGCGCTGTCAGCGCGCCAGCACCGCCGCCGGGCGGGGTTTGTCGACAGCTTCGAGATTGGTACGGTTCCAGGAGATCGCAACATGGGCGCCGCCTTCTTCGAGATTTTCGAAGGTCAGGCGCGCACCGCTGCGCTCGAGCAGGCTCTGCGCGATAAAGATGCCGAGGCCCATGTGGTTCTCGGCACCCGCGCGCGTCGACAGATAGGGTTCGCCAAGCCGGCTCAGCAGGTGCAGCATAAAACCCGGGCCGTCATCGGTGATTTCGACCGTGACCCGGCGCACATCCCAGAAGGTCGTGACCGTGACCTCGCGACGGGCGAACTGCACCGCGTTCTGGATCAGGTTGTTAAGCCCGTGGATGATCTCCGGGCTGCGCCGCACCTGCGGTTCATCGTCTTCGCGCGAGCCGGTTGCGGCAAACATCAGCCGGATGCCGCGGTCGCGATAGGGCGCGCCGGCGGCCTCGACCAGGGCCGAGATCGACAGCCGCGCATAGGGCGAGCCGCCGTCTTCTTCCGGCCGTTGCGACAGCCCGGCGAGAATGCGGCTGCAGCGCTCGGTCTGGCTCAGCAGCAGGGCGGCATCTTCGGCATGCGCGCTGTCGGACGGCAAGTCATGCACCAGCTCCTTGGCGACGACGGCGATCGTGGCGAGCGGGCTGCCGAGTTCGTGCGCGGCAGCGGCGGCGAGTGCGCCGACTGCCGAGACCTGCTGCTCGCGCGCCAGCGCCAGTTGGGTCGCCGCCACCGCGTCGCGCAGCCGGCGTGCGTCCTGTGCCACGCTCCAGGTGTAAAGCGCGATGAACAGCGTCGCCAGCACCAGGGCGGTCCAGGTGCCGATGATGATCTCGGGCGGGAAGGGCAGGGGTCCGGTTCGCCATGGCAGCGGCAAATGCCATAATGCCAGCGCACTGATCGCCGCGACCGCGACGCTCGATACCGCGATCACGAGGCGGCGCGACAGGATCGTCGCGGCGACGGTGACCGGCGCCAGAAACAGGATCGAAAATGGATTTTCGAGGCCGCCCGTCAGGTAAAGCAGCACCGCCAGCTGCAACAGATCATAGCCGAGACACAGCGCGGCATAGCGCTCGCTGAGTTCGCGCGCGACCTGGCGGCGGACGATCAGCACGATGTTAAGCAACGCCGAGGCGGCGACGACGGCCAGCGCCGGGATCAGCGGCAGGTGAAAGCCGAGCCCGTAATGCACGGTCAGCAGCGCCAGACCCTGGCCAGCAATCGCCACCCAGCGAATCGGCACCAGGGTGCGCAGACTGATGCGACCCGATTCGGGATCGGGATCGCTCAGCGGGTCGGAAAGGACGTCGATCACGACAGGCTTCTCGTCAGGTGTGGCGCCGCCCCGGCCGCCTGGCCCCTTCCGGGTGCGGTCGGGGCGACTGGCTGTGGCGCATCCCGGCTGATAACTGGTCGAACACGATAATAAAAGCCATATAGGGGCGATGTCCGCAGCTGCCATAAAAGTCGAGCATCTGGTCAAGCGCTACTCGACCGCAACCGCGGTCGATGGGGTTAGCTTCACCGTTGCCCGCGGCACGATTACGGCGTTGCTTGGCGGCAACGGCGCCGGCAAGACGACGACCTTGTCGATCCTGCTTGGCTTGTTGCTGCCGACATCGGGCATCGTGAATGTGCTGGGCGTGGACATCCTGCGTCACCGCTACCGCGTGCTGTCGCGGATGAATTTCTCGTCGCCGTTTGTCGACCTGCCGCACCGGCTGACCGTGCGGCAGAACCTGCTGATCTATGCCCGGCTTTACGCATTGCGCAACCGTCGCGAGCGGATCGCAGCCCTCGCCGAGGACTTGCAGATCGGCGCCTTCCTCGATCGGCCGGCGGGCAAATTGTCGGCCGGGCAAAAGACCCGGGTCGCCCTCGCCAAGGCGTTGCTCAACGAACCCGAGCTGCTGCTGCTCGACGAGCCGACCGCATCGCTTGACCCCGATACCGGTGATTGGGTGCGCAGCTTTCTCGAAGCCTGGCAGACCCGCACCCGGGCGACGATCCTGATGGCCTCGCACAACATGGCCGAAGTCGAGCGGATGTGCTCCGACGTGTTGATGATGAAGACGGGAAAGATCGTCGACCGCGGCAGCCCGCAGGCACTGATTGAACGCTATGGCCGCGCCAATCTCGAAGAAGTGTTTTTGCACATCGTCCGCAAACCCGATCCCGAACTGGAACCGGTATCGTGAGCCGGGCGGGTCGGCTTGACACCGGCGGCTCGCTTGGCCGCATCTGGGCGATGCTGCTGCGCTACCTGTATCTGCTGCGCAGCTCGTGGCCGCGCACCGTCGAACTGCTCTATTGGCCAACCTTGCAGATGGTGGTCTGGGGCTTTATGAGCCAGTTTCTCTATGTCAACAGCAATTACGTTTTTCGCGCCTTCGGCGTGCTGTTGGCCGCGGTCATGCTGTGGGATGTGCTGTTCCGCGGCCAACTCGGCCTGTCGATCTCGTTCCTCGAAGAGATGTGGGCGCGCAATCTCGGCCATCTGTTCGTCACCCCGCTGCGCCCCTATGAATGGGTTGCTTCGCTGTTGTCGATGAGCCTGATCCGGGTCTTGATCGGGGTGGTGCCGGCAGCGTTGCTGGCGATCGCGCTCTACCACTATTCGATCTTTTCGCTGGGCCTGCCGCTGATCGCGTTCTTCGCGGTGCTGCTGGTGATGGGTTGGGCCCTGGGATTGGCGATCTGCGGTCTGATTTTGCGCCAGGGCATGGGTGCCGAAAGCCTGGCCTGGCTGGCCGTCTTTACCTTGTCGCCGATCAGTGCGGTCTATTACCCGGTATCGATCCTGCCGCACTGGCTGCAGCATGTCGCTTGGGCCCTGCCCTCGACCTATGTTTTCGAAGGCATGCGCGAGCTGCTGTTTCACAAGGTGTTCCGCGCGGATTATCTGCTGACTGCAGGCGCCCTCGATGTGATGCTGCTGGCGCTTGGCGCCTGGATCTTCTTTCTGGCCCTGCGTAACGCCCGCGAGCGCGGCGCGTTGTTGCAGATGGGCGAGTAGCCGAAATTCTGCGTCGATTTTCATTGGGCTCGCCCGCGCGACACAAAACCTGTGCGGTGTGGCTTGCCGGCGTGCGTTCAATTACTGTCATGATCAATCACGATTATGACTGGCGCTGCCATGGCTGGCTGGGCGGCGTCGATCGGCTGAACTGCGGAGAGGGCGGTCGCACCCGGTGTCATGATTGAGAGCTGACCGGGCGCCCCGCCCCGGCGGTGGGGGGCAACAGCGTCCCTAAACATCGGTCCAGCGGCCAAACAACAACAGCTGAACAAAAGAAGAGAGGTGCCGATGCCGTCGCGCTATACCGCAACCGATGCCGAGGCTTACGAGCGGCTGATGGGCCGCTGGAGCCCGGCCCTGGCGCGAGCCCTGATCGCCTGGGCCGGCGTCGGCGAGGGCGACCGCGTGCTCGATGTCGGTTGCGGCACCGGCAGCCTGGCGCGGGCCCTTGCCGCGCGGCCGGAGCCGGCGGCGATTGTCGGCCTCGACATCGCCGCTCCCTATATCGCTTTTGCCAGATCACGGACCGACGATCCGCGCGCGAGCTATATTTGCGGCGACGCGGTAGCGCTGGATTTGCCCGAGCGGAGTTTCGATCGCGCCTATTCGCTGCTGGCGCTCAATTTCATGTCTGATCCGGCGCGCGCTCTCGCTGGCATGCGGCGCGTGACGCGGCCGGGCGGCGTCGTCGCCGCTGCCATATGGGATTTCCCCGGCGGCCTGGTCTATCAGCGGATCTTTTGGGATACCGCCGCAGCACTCGATCCGACGGCGGACCGCGCCCGCGCGCGCCATTACTCGAGCCGGCTGACCGGACCGGGCGAGCTGGTTGCCGCCTTTGCCGCCGCCGGGCTCGGCAGTGTCGAGGGCTGCTCGCTGACGATCCGCATGGAATATTGTGATTTCGCCGATTATTGGGAGCCAATCCGCAATGCGCAGGGACCGGTCGGCGACTATGTCAAAGGTCTGCCGCCGGAGCGGCTCGATCGGCTCGCCGCGGCGGTGCAGCGGGCGTATTGCGCCGGCGCCGGCGATGGCCGGCGTTCGATGGCGGCAACCGCCTGGGCTGCCCGCGGCGTCAGTTGATGCTGCGCCGCGTAGCGGCTTTGACCGCTGGGCGAAACCGGTTTAACCGTATTTGCCCATATCCTCGCCGGCATGGGCCGAGCGCGGGTAATTATGCGCGCGCGAGTTGCGCTCGGTGCTGGCATTGAGGCGGTCAAGGACGATCGTCGTACGCGCCGCCACCCGCATCAGGTCGCTTGCCGCTTGCCGCAGCCGTTCGCGCACATCGGGTGAACCTTCGGCCAGTGCAGCATCGAAACTTGACCGGAACAGCGCAATCGCCGCCTCGGCGCGCAGATGAAGCGCGTCGTCCAGACCGGGCAGACCGGCCGAGGCGGCCGACGCCGCCGGCGCAGTGATATGGTTTGGCGTCCGGCCGACATCCTTCAGGCCCGCGAAGGCCGGCGCCGCCTGGCTTGGATTGCGGATGGGGCGCAGCAACGCCGCGGCGTTTGCGGCGGGTTCGGCGGCTCTGGCCTGAACCGGCTCGGGTTCGTCGGCGCCAGTGCCAGCCATGGCCGGATGCGGTGCAATATTGGCGAAATGCTCGTTGCGCGGCGCGACATTGGTGAGGTTCTCGGTGCGCGGCGCGGCGACCGATGGCGCCTCCGGCGTGTTCGCCCGCACCGGTGACGTGGCGGCGGTGTCGGATCTGTCGCGCTCGGGGACCGACATGACCCGCGACTCGGCGGCGTTTGCCCGGACCAGTCCGGTCTGCGGCGCCGTCGCCGGTCCGAAGCCCAACGAGCGCATCGGTATTTCGCTCGGCTTTTGCCGATTTCGTTTAAGAATGTAGTGAATTGCGGGCGGAGTACAGCCATAGCTGCGGGCAATTTTGCTGATCGACTCGCCGCCTTGATAGCGTGCCGCAATGGCGTTCCACTCGCCCTGCGGAATCTTTGACATTGACACTCCTCGGCCCAAATGGGTGGGCGCCGGTTTTTCTTTGGCGAGGCCGCTTGTCGCTGCGGTTTAGGCATCGAGGCCTAGACTTGCCGCGAGGTAATAATGAACCGAAAGCTGCCCTATCGCCGGGAAATAGGTGCTTGGTCAAGCATTTCAAGTGTTCTTTTCTACACACCTATGTAGTTGACCATCACCGGTGGTCGCTCTCAAGTGGTTGTCGCAACGATCAAAAGTTTTATCATTTGTGCACAGAATTTCCAGATGAGCCCTGCCGCAGCCGCCACGACCGGCAAAACCGGTCGAGGGGTGGTCGGCTTTGCTTTAATGTGGCGCCGCCTGCACACCACAAAGGATAGTCCGATGACTTACGTTTATGTCGTGCAAATGGATATCCCGGTAGAACTCGAGGCCGAATTCAACCGGATCTATGACGAAGATCATGTGCCGACAATCTTAAAGGTGCCGGGGGTACGGTCGTGCCGGCGCTATCGTCTGGAGCATTCGACGGTGCCGACAATGCCGCGCTATCTGGCGATTTATGAATGCGATAATGCCGAGGTGATCAACAGCCCGGCATGGACCGACGCCTCCGACCTTGGCGAATGGAAGCCAAAGATCCGGCCCCATACGACAAATCGCCAGCATTCGATTTTTCGCCAGATCCCCTGAACCGCTACGGCGTCCGGCCGGCAACACCCGACTTCAACTGACAAAGCCCGACTGCAAAGGGACGACCAAGGAGAAATCATCGCCATGCCGCATCTTTTTATGGTCCAACTCGAGATCCCGGCCGAGCACGAGGCCGAGTTCAACCGCGTTTACGACACCGAGCACTTCCCAATGCTGATGAAAGTACCCGGGGTCCGCAGCGGCGCGCGTTATCGACTGGAACATTCGACGTCTCCGGCGATGCAGCGCTATTTGACGATCTACGAAGTTGATTCGCCTGCCGTCTTGACCAGCGAGGCCTGGGAAAAGGCGGGCGCTTTTGGTGATTGGGTCACAAAAATCCGCCCGAAACTGACTGCCCGGCATCATAGCGTCTTTGAACGCATCGCTTGAAGGGAGCTCTCGCATGATCCACGTCGTCGCCGTCATCACCGCCAGGCCCGGCATGCGCGCCCAGATCCTCGAGGCGTTTCACGCCAACATGCCGGCAGTCCATGCCGAAAAAGGCTGCATCGAATACGGCCCGGCGATCGACGCCGAGGGCGTGGGCAGCATCCAGACCAGGTTCGGCCCCGATACTTTTGTGGTCATCGAAAAATGGGAGAGCCTTGAGGCGCTGCGGGCGCATGGCGCCTCGCCGCATATGGCGGCCTATGCCGCCAAGACTCGCGACATGATCGCAAGCCGCGTCATCCACGTGCTGCAACCCGGCTGAACCCGGTCCGCGCCCCTTGGGTCAAGTGCTGATCGACCCCCCCGCTTTGTTGTCAAAGAGTTTGGCTGCGGACCCGGCTTTGTCGTCCGGTGGGCGGGTCGGCTGCAGCTACAGCGGGCGGCGCGCCTTGAGGGCCGCGGTGAGCGTGCCGTCATCGAGATAGTCGAGTTCGCCGCCGATCGGCACGCCCTGGGCGAGGCGCGATAGCGTGACGCCGCTCCCGGCCAGCCGATCGGCGACGTAATGCGCGGTGGTCTGGCCTTCGACCGTCGCGTTCAAAGCGAGGATCAGTTCCTGACCGGGTTTGACCCGGGCCACCAGCCGGTCGATCGTCAGATCCTCTGGTCCGACCCCGTCGAGCGCCGACAATGTCCCGCCGAGCACATGATAACGGCCGTGAAAAGCGCCGGCGCGTTCGAGCGCCCATAGATCAGCCAAGTCCTCGACAACGCAAATCGCGCTGGCGTCGCGCTCCGGGTCGCGGCAGATCGCACATGGCTCGACGGTATCGAGATTGCCGCATACCGGGCACGACCGGATCGCTTTGGCTGCCTCGGCCAGGGCCGCGGCGAGCGGCGTCATCAGGCTTTCGCGCCGCTTGATCAGATGCAATGCGGCACGCCGCGCCGAGCGTGGCCCGAGCCCCGGCAGTTTGGCAAGCAGTTGGATCAGAGTTTCCAGGTCCGACAAGGCTTGGCTAAACCTGATAAATAAACCGGCAGGCCGGCAAGCGGTTCAGCCGCGGGCGATGATCGCGGCGAGAATGTCGGCGGCACGCCGGCATTCTTCGCGGCTGACGTCGAGATGGGTGACGGCGCGCACTGTGCGCCCGGCAAAGGCCGAGACCAATACCCCGGCTGCGGCGGCGCGCGCGACGATCGTCGCGGCATCGGGCATGCCTGCTCTCATCTGGAAAATCACGATATTTGTCTGGGCCGTCGCGAGATCCAGATCGACCCCGTCAAGTTCCGCCAGCCGTTCTGCCAACAGCCGCGCATTGGCGTGGTCTTGCGTCAGCCGGTCGAGATTGTGGTCAAGCGCCCACAGCCCGGCGGCGGCGAGGATGCCGGCCTGCCGCATCGCGCCGCCGAACATGCGTCGGGCGCGATGCGCCAGCGCGATCGTTTCACGCCGGCCGGCGAGGACGCTGCCGACGGGACAGCCAAGCCCTTTTGACAATGCGACCGAGGCCAGATCAAAGGGGGCGGCGAGTTCGGCAAGGCTGCGGCCGGACGCGGCGGCGGCGTTGAACAACCGCGCGCCATCGAGATAGCTCGCCATCCCGAATTCCCGCGCCGCAGCACAGATGGCAATCGCGTCCGGTTGCGGAAAGACGACCCCACCGCCGCGGTTATGGGTGTTTTCGACCGCGACCAGGGTTGTCGGCGGAAAGACAATGTGGCCCGGCGGCTTGTACGCGGCCTGCAAATCGGCCGCGCCAAACAGCCCGCCGCGTCCGACCGGCGCGAACTGCACGCCGGAATTGGCCGCCCCGGCACCCGCTTCATGCCAGACGATATGCGCCTCCTGGCCCAATACGACCTCGTCGCCGGGGCGGGTCAGCACCTTGAGCCCGATCTGGTTCGCCATCGTCCCGCTCGGCACGAAGAGTGCGGCTTCCTTGCCGAGCAGTTCCGCGATCCGTTCCTGCAGCTGGTTGACCGAAGGGTCCTCGCCATACTGGTCGTCGCCGACGGGTGCAGCCGCCATTGCCTGCCGCATCGCTGCGGACGGCCGGGTCACCGTGTCAGAGCGCAGATCGATCGCCTCCATCATCGCCGCCCTTTCAATTTGACACCCATCGGTTCGAGCCCCATCAGCTCGAGTAACGCCCGCCCCAACACGCCGTAGGGGTTGGCGAGGGTCTCAGGCAATTCGAAATGGTTGTAATGCGCGCCGACCAGCAATCGCACCGGTTTGCCGGCGGCGGCGACCGCGGCGGCAAACTCGCGGTTCTGGCGCTGAAATTCGGGGGTTTCACAGGTGCCGTAAGCGACAACAACCGGTGCATGCAGCTGATCGAGATGGCGCAGCGGGCTCAGCGCGTCAACCGTGGCATCGTCGAATGCAACATAGGCGCTACGCTTGGAGAGCCGCACCGGCGCCAGCTCGTACATGCCCGAGACGAGCAGCCCGCCCTTTATCATGTCCGCCGGCAACTCGAACTCCCGCTGCCAGTCGGTGGTCAAGGCCACCGCCGCCAAATGCCCACCTGACGACTGGCCGCCGACATAAAGCCGGCTTGGATCGCCGCCAAAACCGACGGCATTGCGGTAGACCCAGGCGATCGCTCGGCATACCTGATCGGCCAGCACCTGCAGATCGCCGGCCGCGTCCTGCACCCAGCTGAAATCGGGGACGACATAATGCGCGCCAGCATCGCCAAGCATCTCGGCTGGAGCCGCGAAACCCTCGGCCCACCCGGCGCGCCAGGCGCCGCCATGGATAAAGACAAAGACCGGCTGGCGCTCGCCCGCGGCACGATAGATGTCGAGCTGTTCGATTTCGGCCGCACCATAGGCAACACGCTCGGGCGCGCCCAACCGAGCCCGCGCCGCCGCACTCTCGCTCTCCCGCCGCGCGATCAACTGTTCACGGTTCGCGGCATAGGCAGCCTGGTCATAGGCGGCGTCGAGTTCCGCCTGATCATAATCGAGAAATACCCGATGACCCTTATCCGCCATCAGCTCTCCATCTCTCCATCGGAGGACGCTCGTGATCGCAGCTTCCCACGCCGTGATTGCACGCGCCGCCCAACCATCTTGTACGGAACAATTCGCGCTCGGATTGCTCTGTCGCCCTGCGGTCATCGCAGATCGTTCAAATTATACAATTACGCAACGGTTCGCGACACCGGCTCCATCTGATAGGCGTAGTGGGGCCGATGGGTGCAGCGGGCGGATATAGGCGCAGCGGGCGGCTCAGGCCCGCGTCAGTGACCGCCGCCGGTCGGCGCCGGGCCGACAACGGCGCAGCCGGAGCCGGCATAGCCGCGCCCATAGAGAGTGCAGTCCGGGGCCGTACAGCCGCCGAGCACCACCGCCACTGTCGCCACGGCGAGCCGCAACCGGGTCAGCCGTCCCGGCCCGCTCGACCAGCCGAGGTGCCGGCGGGCGAGCGGAAACTTGACCACCTCTGCATATCGCACCCTCAGCCCAGCGCTTAGTCCGGCGTATAGGCGCGGCCGGGCGGATAGGTTTGGTGTTTTGGCAGATCCGGGTTCATGTGGTCCCAGGGCTGGGCGCTTTTGACAAAGATGTCGGCCTCAGGGCGAAACTCGCTCGGATCGTCAAGGCTGCCGACCCGCAACCCGACAATCTCGGGCCGCGCCGACACCCGGATGAACAGCGGAGAGCCGCACTCGCCGCAAAACGCCAGGGTCACCTCATTGCCGGCATCGCTGCCGCGGACATGAAGCTTGGGCTCCCCTCGGGTGACGCGGAACCCTGCCGCGGGCACCCGCATTGCCGCAACAAACGCCGACCCGCTCTGATGCTGGCAGTCGCGACAATGACATAACAGCGAAAACAGCGGCTCACCCGCGGATTTGTAACGCACCCGCCCGCACAAACACCCCCCACTCCTCGCATCAGCCATCGCGCACTCCTCTTTACTCGCTCGGAAGCCGCCGCCGCGAGGCAAGCACGCTCCGCTTTCTATTGTGCCCGCTGATTGTCTTGCCGCCATTACGACGCGTCATCTCGGGATAGGCGGCCTGGGCTGCGATAAACGCGCCGGTAAGGCACCCGTGCCCTCGTTCACCCGGCCGTAGTCGGATGGCCTTCAAGAAATCGGTGGTATGTCGCTCGAAGATTGTGCGGCTCGCTTGACGTCGCCGCGCCCCAGCCCGCCGATGAGGCGATCGGTTTTGCGGCGACCAGCGCATCCTACGGTTTAGCCCGGCAAATGCAATAGAGGCGATGGATATTGGCAACGATCACCGCAATCAGTCGCATAGGTAAAGCCTTGCGTCTGGATAAGCAACAAATGCGGGGTTTCTTGTCACGGTTGGTTGAGTGGTCTATAATGCTCGATCACATTGCGATCTATGCGGAATAGGAAAAAAATGGGAAGGCTGATCGGAGCGGCCCTGGCCATAGTTCTTATGGTAGCCTGTATCGGGGATGCGTTAGCAAGGACAGTCGTTTTTGGTGAGTTCAACGTCAGTTTAACGACAACAATTACGTCAACTGTCGCCTCTACCACCCCGATCCAATGTACGATAACTGTCTATGTAATGGGAAACGGCCCCACTATATATGATGGTATTACAGAAACAGGAACGGCAACGGCAACACGATCTGGCTCGACTTCGGTTTGCCAGGTAGACATACCTTACCGATGGATTTTGTTTGACACTGGTGACACGGTTACTTTATATTATTCTGTTAGCACGGTGGATACAAATGATAATGGTCGTACTAGTTACGCCATATTTGATAGCATCGCTGTTCCTGCAAACAACGCAACGACCAGCTATACGATCAGTTCTAGAATTTAGGTGACTGGCTTAGAATGGATACCCAACAGTATGGGCAGGGGTCGCCAGCCTGGACATGCGATGAAATCGGCCGGGTATCAACGCGCTTGGTCCCCGTCACAGCCATATCGACCCTGGCTGCCGCACTCTCCGCAGAAAAGTCGCGCCATTCGGGACTGTCGTCTCAGGCCTTGTGGCGCCCGGCCATCTCTGCGCCAGCCACGCAAAAGCCGCAAATATTAAGTGGGATCAGCAGCTCATCGGGTTTTTGCACTTCGTGGCAGGCTATGACGTTGTCATAGCCGTATTGGGCCGGGCGTCCCTGCGTCTGACTAATATGATGAAGTTATTTCTGGTTATTGTTTTTCATCACTTAATCTTTTCACAATAAAGTATTTTGCTATACTGACCGCAGGGATCGCCTCTTTGGCCGATGAATTTTCAAGGCGGCTGGTTCGACATGATGATCGTGCCTGACGCGGCGAACATGCCGCCGACCCCGTGGCAGACCGAGATTTTGGCGCCGGGGACCTGGGCGGGGGCTGACCCGCGCATCTGGCGCACGCTCTCCTGCAGCGCGTACATCCCATACATGCCGGAATGCATGTAGGAGAGGCCGCCGCCATTGGTGTTGACCGGCAATTTGCCGCCGGGGGCGGTGTTGCGCTCGGCGATAAAGTGCCCGCCCTCGCCACGCCCGACAAAGCCGAGGTCTTCGAGACCGTAGATCGGCAGATGGGCAAACGCGTCGTAGATCATCAGATGGTCGACATCGTTGTGGGTGATGCCGGCCTCGGCAAAGGCCTTGGCGCCCGCCACGCGAAACGCCCGCGACGAGGTGAAATCTGCCATCTGGCTGACCATCGGGGTCTCGACACTCTCGCCGGTGCCGAGGATGTAGACGGGTTTTGTCGGGAAATCCTTGGCGCGCTCGGCCGATGTCAGGATCAGCGCACCACCGCCATCGGTCACCAGGCAGCATTGCAGCAGCCGGAACGGGTAGGCGATCATCCGCGAGTTCAATACGTCCGCGACCGTGATCGGGTCCTTGAAGGTGGCGCGCGGGTTCTTGGCGGCCCATTCGCGCTGCACCACCGAGACCATCGCCAGGGTCTCCTCGGTCAGCCCGTAGGTCTTCATGTAGCGCAAGACCGGCACCGTAAACAAAGTCGGCGGCCCCAGCGGCCCATAGGGCTGCTCGAACTGGCCGGCGAGACTGGTCGGGGCCGGGACATTGCGGGTGCGTCCGACGCCGGAGCGGCCGCTTTCGCCATGGGTGATCAGCACGGTGTCGCACAGACCGGACGCAATCGCGGCGGCGGCATGGCGGGTGTGGATCATAAACGAGCAGCCGCCGACCGCGGTGCCGTCGACCCATTTGGGCGTGATGCCGAGATAGTGGGCAATCGTCACCGGCGTCTCGCCGGCGGTCGCAACCCCGTCGATATCGGCGGGCTTGAGCCCGGCATCGGCCATCGCGTTAAGCGCGGCATCGGCATGCAATTGGATCTGCGAGGTGTCGGGGATGACGCCGAGCCTGGTGGTCTCGGCAGCGCCGACGATGGCGATCGATTTCGGCTGCATCGCGGGTTACCTCGTGGCCGGGCGGAAGAGGGGGAGGGTGATCGCCTCATCGAGCTTTTCGAACGTGACCTCGACCGGCATGTCGAGCGCCAACGCCTCGGGGGTCTGCGGGCACCCGGTAATGTTGGTCATCATCCGCGGTCCCTCATCCAATTCAACGACGGCGATCGCATAAGGCGGGGTGAAACCCGGCACCGGACGATGGTGGATCACATAACTGAACAGCCGGCCCTTGCCCGAGGCGACAAACACCGCGACATCGCGCGAGGCGCAGGCGGGGCAGAACGGGCGCGGCGGGAAATAAGCCTTGCCGCAGGCATTGCAGCGCTGCAGGCGCAGTTCGCCCTCGCGCGTGCCGTCCCAGAAATGCTGCGTTTCCGGCGTCGGCTGCGGCCGTGCGCGTCGTCCTTCCGACATTTCTCTGCCTCCGTCGATCTGGCTGCGGCCGACTCTGACGCGCGGTGCGGTTTCGGGCAAACGGAATGGCCGCCGCCGGCCGCTCAGCCTTGGTATTTCCAAGGATTGACCACAACGAGCCTGGCCGCAAGCGCGCGGCGTAACAGCCCGAGTCTTTGACGTGCCGCTTAATTTCGGGCAAACGGAGCTTGCCAGATTTTTGCGGAGGATAGGATGGCGGCAGCGGCGAAAACCATCACGCCGGCGCAGTTGCGCGCGCGCCTGCATGACGGCGGCGAGATTGCAATCGTCGATGCGCGCGAGGAAGGCAGCTTTCACCAGCACCATCTGTTGATGGCGTCGTGCCTGCCGCTTTCCCGTCTCGAACTGATTGCGCCAAACCTGCTGCCGCGGCGCGCGGCGCCGGTCGTTGTCTGTGATGACGGCGAGGGGGTGGCCGAGCGCGCCGCTGAACGGTTGGGTGAAGGCGGCTGGAGTGATGTGGCGGTTTTGGCGGGCGGGGTCGGCGCCTGGGCGGTGGCGGGTTATCCGGTCTATAGCGGCGTGCATGTGCCAAGCAAGGCCTTTGCCGAGGTCGTCGAGCACGAATGCGAGACCCCGTGGATCAGCGCCGAGGAGTTGGCCGAACGCCAGAAACGCGGCGAGAAGCTGGCGATTTTCGACAGCCGGTCCTACGACGAATACCATTCGAACAGCATTCCCGGGGCGATCAGCGTACCCGGCGCCGAACTCGTCTACCGCTTTGACGCGCTGGTGCCGTCGCCCGACACCTTTGTCGTCGTCAATTGCGGCGGGCGCACCCGCAGCATCATCGGCGCGCAGGCGCTGATCGATGCCGGTGTGCCAAACCGGGTCGTGTCATTAAAAGATGGGACGATGGCTTGGCATTTGGCCGGTTTCGACATCATTGCCGGTGCCGAGCGGCGCGCCACGGAGGTTACGCCTGTGGCGATCGCCGCGGCGCAGCAGCGTGCCGATGCGGTCGCCCGCCGCTATGGCGTGCCGGTGATCGACAGCGCCGTCTTGGCGGCCTGGCGGCGCGAAGCGGACCGGCGCACCCTTTACGTGCTCGATGTTCGCGACCCGGCGGAATACCGCAGCGGCCATCTGCCGGGTTCGCTGATGGCGCCGGGCGGACAATTGGTACAAGAAACCGACAACTGGCTCGGCGTCTGGGGAGCACGCGTCGTGCTGGTCGACGACACCGGGGTCAGGGCGCGGATGACCGCCTCCTGGCTAAAGCGCATGGGCTGGGATGCAGCGGTGCTCGACCGCGGGCTCGATGGCGTCGCCCTTGAAACCGGTGCGCCGGGGGTCGATTGCGGGATGTTTCCGCTCGCCGGTCCCGAACCGGCGCTGATTTCGCCAGCCGAATTGCGCGCCGGCCGTTCGGCGGTGGTCGTCGATCTGGGGTTGAGCCGGCGTTATCGCGAAGGCCACATCCCCGGCGCGTGGTTTGGCATCCGCGCCCGGCTCGCCGAGGCTCTCGACAAATTGCCGCCCATTGGCGATCTGGTGCTAACCAGCGAAGACGGTACGATCGCCCGCTTTGCCGCCGCCGAAATTGGCCGCCGCCCAGCGGTCAAAGTCTTGGCGGGTGGGACCGCGGCATGGCAGGCTGCCGGGCTACCGCTCGAAACCGGCCTGGGACGGCTGGCGAGCGAGCCCGACGACATCTCAGTCTCGGCTCGCGACCGCCCACCCGCCGAACGCGAGCGGTACATGCGCGAATACCTCGCCTGGGAGGTCGACCTCGTCAATCAGATCGCCCGCGACAGCGATTGCCGGTTCCGCCTCGACGCGGTGGCGACGTAGTCAAGGCGGGCGGCGGTCACTTGCGTAATGTCGGTTGTCGTCGAACGCCGAGCGCGACAACCGTCATCCGCCCGCAGACAGCGCTGAGACCCCGCAATCGCTGACGACGGCTCGGGTCGCGCCGACGACGATCCTGCCGGCCGGAACCTTCTCGGCCGGTTTGCGCGAATGCCATACCCGAATCTTTTGGCCCTTGCCGGCCTCGCCGCTCATTTCGAGCGTCGCAATCGCGGCGAAAAACTAGCGACATCTGCGCATTGCTGCCTTACACTTCTCGCAGGGCTTCGCAACAGGAGCCGAATCGAACGGGAGAGGGTGCATGGCACAGGCGGGAAGCGTAAGGGACATTCCGTGGTGGAAGGAGCCGACAACCGATCAGTGGTACGCTTTTGTCGCGGCGTGGCTCGGTTGGACGCTCGACGCCTTCGATTTCACCGTGTTTCTGCTGATCATGCATCCGATCGCCGAGACGTTTCACGTCTCGATCACCGCGGTGACATTCGTGTTCACGATCACCTTGTGGATGCGGCTGATCGGCGCCACCACCTCGGGTTGGTTTGGCGATCGTTTCGGCCGCAAAAAGCCGTTGATGGTGGCAATCCTCGGCTATTCCCTGTGCAACTTCGTGGCGGGGTTTTCGCCGACCTTTCTGTTCCTGTTTAGCGCTCGTGCCGTGCTGGGTCTGTTCATGGGTGCCGAATGGCCGGCCGGGGCCGCATTGGCGATGGAGACCTGGCCGATCCGCTCGCGCGGTCTGATGGCCGGTCTGCTGCAAGGTTCCTGGGGCCTCGGCTTTCTGCTGTCCTATGCGATCTATGGCCTGTTTTATACTTCGATCGGCTGGCGCGGGATGTTGTGGGTTGGGGTTCTGCCCGCGTTGGCAGTCGTCTATATCCGGCTCTTCGTCAAAGAGCCCGAGGTCTGGACCGAAAACAAGCGGCTGCAAACCGCTCAACAACGCGAGGTCAAGGCGCCGCTGCTGAGCATTTTCCGCCGTGGCATGCTGCTGAACACTTTGAATGCGTGCTGGTTTATGGCCAGCGGTTTCGTGCTCTACTACTCGATCAATGTCCTATTCCCGACCCATCTTCAGGTCGACTTGAAGATGTCGCCGGCAGCCATCGGCGAGGTCGGGGTGGCGGCGAACCTCGTCGTTTTTCTTGCCAGCATCGCCTGGGGTTGGGTGGCGGACAAGATCGGCCGCAAACCGGCGCAAATATTGCCGGCGCTGATTGCGATCCCGATCGCTCCGCTCTATCTGCTGACCGGTAATTTCACATTGATCTGGTGGGCCTATGTCATCCAGGGCGCTTTTGGCAGCGGCGGTTTTGCCAGCCAGGCGCCAAGTTACCTTGCCGAGCGGTTCCCGACCGAAGTGCGCGCCACGGCGAGCGGCTTTTGCTATCATCAGGGCGCGATCTGGGGTGGTCTCGTCGCGCCGATCCTGGCCTGGTTCGCGACCGGCTGGCATCTCGGCTTTGCCATTCCGATGCTGGTCGGGACCGTCGCGGCGGCGTTGAGTTTTGCGATAGCGATCGCGCTCGGTCCGGAAACGAGAGGCAAGCAACTCTCTGCCGAACTCGTCGTCGCATAGCCTAAAGCTTTCCAAACCGAGCGGGCCCCTTCCGGCAACTTGCCGAAGGGGCACTTTTTTTAACCAATTATTGATCAGAAGGTCATTCCGATCGGCTGTTCTCTTGCATCGGCCTAAGCCATCTCGTTGCCGGTCGACCTCAAAATCAAACAAAACGTCCCATCGGCCGAACGGTCTATTGCCTGGCCAGCGGCGCCGGTCGATCGCGCAAGTGAGCAGGATCGAATTATTCCCCGATGCCCAGGGGTGGCGACATGTCTGCTCAGGAAGCCAGCTTAATTTCTAGGCAATAAAATACAAAAAAGCTAGCGACATCCGCGCATTGCTGCCCTACACTTCGCTGAAGGCTTTGTTACAGGAGCCGTATAGAACAGGAGATTGGCGTATGGCGGCGGTGGAGACCGTAGGGGGGCGTTCCGTGGTATAGGTGGCATTCTGCCCCGCGACCGGGCGGACCGAAATGTCGCCCGAACTGGTTGTAGCCTAGACATAAGCAAAGGCTTTCGCGGGGCCCCTTCGGCGAGTATCGGGAGGGGCCCCTTTCTGCAGCAGAAAAATAGACGCAAACCAGCACCGGGCCTCGATCGTCGCGGCCGGCGGTTTTCAAAAAGGGAGGTGGTCCGTGGCGATAGCTGTCGACAACGCCGAGCTCATTCCATGGTGGAAGGAACCCACTCGCGACCAATGGCATGCCTGGGTCGCGGCGTGGCTGGGCTGGACCCTGGACGCGTTCGATTTCACGATCTTCCCGTTGATCATGGTGCCGATCTCGCAGGAATTCCACGTCCCGCTGACTGCGGTCACCGCGGTCTTCACCGTCACCCTCTGGCTGCGGCTTGTCGGTGCGACCGGCGCTGGCTGGCTGTCCGACCGTGTCGGGCGCCGGGCGCCGCTGATGATTTCGATTGCCTGGTATTCGCTGTGCAACTTCATCGCCGGGTTTTCGCCGACCTTTGGCTTTCTGTTTCTGTTCCGGGCGCTGCTGGGGATCGGCATGGGGGCGGAGTGGCCGTGTGGCGCTGCATTGGCGATGGAGACCTGGCCGCAGCGGTCGCGCGGCTTGATGGCCGGCGTTTTGCAGTCATCCTGGGGGCTGGGAGCATTGTTATCTGCTGCCGCCTACGGCTTGCTTTACACTTCGATCGGCTGGCGCGGGTTGCTGATGCTGGGCGTGTTGCCGGCGCTGCTGATCGTCTATGTCCGCCGCTTTGTCAAAGAGCCGGCAGTATGGCTCGAAAATCGCCGGATCCAGCGCAACGAGCAGCGCGAGGTCCGGCTTCCTCTGCTAAAGATTTTTAGGCGCGGGCTGCTCCCCAACACATTGACCGCGTGCTGGTGGATGGCGAGCGGCTTTACCGTCGGATACTCGATCGGCACCCTGTTCCCAGCCTATCTGCAAAAGGATCTGCATCTGAGCCCAGCGCTCGTGGCACTGCCGGTCATGCTGCAAAGCATCTGCTTCTTCGTGTCAGGCTCGGCCTGGGGTTGGGTGGCCGACCGCATCGGGCGGCGTTGGGCGATGATCTTGCCGGCGTTATGCGGCCTGCCGATTACCCCGCTTTACCTGTTTACTCACAACTACACGATGATCGTCATTTTCTTCGCGGTGCAGGGACTGTTCGCAGCGGGCGGCATCTACGGTCAGAACGCCAGCTATCTGTCCGAACGCTTTCCGACCGAGGTCAGGGCAACGGCAAGCGGGTTCTGTTATCATCAGGGTGCCATATTTGGCGGTCTCGTCGGACCGATCATTGCCTATTTCGCGCTGAACTGGCATCTGGGATTTGCCATTCCGATGTTCGTCGGCACCACGGTGGCGCTGATCAGCTTTATCTTCGCCTTGCTGGCAGGGCCGGAAACCCGCGGCGTTCGTCTCGTTGCCGAATTGTCGGTCGCCTGAAGGCGGCGATCGTCGATACGGCATCGCCCTCGGCGCGGTCAGCTATCCGGCGGCATCGCCCTCGGCGCGGTCAGAATAAGCCGCGCCCGAGCATATCGAGGCCGGCCCAGGCGAGGGCGCAGAGTACCGCCGCTCGGAATACGGCCGGTGGTACTCGGCCGCGCAGCCAGCGTCCCAGCGGCATCCCGATCTGGATCGGGATGATCGCAACGGCCGAGATCAGCAAATCGGTACCACCCAAGGCGCCCGACCCGCCGAGCGCCAGCAGCAGAGTCATTGTCGCAGTGAAGGCCAGGATCGCCATGTGCTTGACAAACGTGCCGGGATTGACCCCGAGGCCGATCTGGTAAGCGATCAACGGTGGTCCGAATATCGCCGTCACGCCTCCCAGGATCCCTGCCATCAGCCCGACCAACGGACTGACCCAAGGCTCGGCAGCCCGGCCGATGCGGATCCGCGGCAGGCACAGCAGCAGTATCGCCATCAAGACAAAACTGACGCCGACCCCGATATCCAGTACGCGACGATTGACACTGACCAGCAGGTGAACGCCAAACAGGGTTCCCAGCACCAGCGTGACAAGGATGGGCGCCAGCCGGCGTAGGGCAGCCCGGGTTTGACCACCCTCCAGCGCCTGCGGGACATTGGCGATGACTATCGGCACCGACAACAAGGCAACTGCAACCGGCAAATCGAGGAATTGCGCCGTCAATGGCACCAAGACCAGCGGAAGCCCGATCCCGAGCACGCCCTTGACCACGCCACCGACGACAAAGGCCGCGAATAAGCCAGCCTTTGCCGATAGCGGCAGGCCCAGGACAGCTTTTGTCAGCATTCGCCGGTCGGCTCAGCGGTGCAGCAGGCCGGCCTCGGTCACGATCAGGTCCATCGGGATATCAAAGCTTTGCGGATCGATCGTGTCGAGCCGCGACAATTCAAAACCGACGCCGATTGCCCACGGCCGCGGCTGCAGCGCGGCCAGGGTTCGATCAAAATAGCCGCCGCCATAGCCCAGCCGATAGCATTGCCGGTCAAATCCGACGAGCGGTGCCAGCACCGCCTGCGGCACCACGGTCTCGCGCCGTTCCGGGATCGGGATGCCCCACACCCCGTCAACCAGCGGATCGCCCGGCCGCCAGAGGCGGTATTCGAGCGGACCTTTTTTATCCACCACCACCGGCAGGGCTGCGGCAAAGCCTTGCGCAATCAACCGCGCAACCAGCGGGCGCGGGTCGAACTCGGCCTGGAACGGCCAATAGACGCCGACAGTTATGCCCGGCCGATCCGACAGCACGAGGTCGAGCTGAGCTTCGATTGCCTGTCCCCAGATCCGGCGCTGCGCCACCGATGTCCCGGTGCGCAACGCCAGCAGGCGACGGCGCTGTTCCCGTCGCCAAGACTTGACTTCGGTGGGGTCCACCTCAGAACAGACCGGTGATGCGGCCCTCGGCGTCGATCTCGATGTTGTTCGCCGCCGGAACCCGTGGCAGTCCCGGCATCGTCATGATCTCGCCGCAGATCGCCACGACGAATTCGGCACCGGCCGAAAGCCGCACCTCGCGCACCGCGATGACGTGATCGCTGGGCGCGCCTTTGAGGTTGGGGTCGGTCGTGAAGCTGAACTGGGTCTTGGCGACGCAAACCGGGAAATGGCCGTGGCCCTGCTGTTCGATTTGGGCAAACTGATCGCGCGCCGCGGCG
Source organism: Allostellaceae bacterium (assembly GCA_035509615.1). Lineage (GTDB taxonomy): Bacteria > Pseudomonadota > Alphaproteobacteria > ATCC43930 > CGMCC-115725 > AP-15. The sequence continues at coordinate 23,172 of DATJLK010000217.1, forward strand.
CTGACTTCGATGTCGTTGGCGCCGTAGATGCGCTGGGCGATCGTGCGGAGCTTTTCCACCAGCGGCATTTCATCCGGATACAACGTACGGAACGCCGCCTTGCCGCTCTCGGCGAGCTCAACGACGATGCGCGCCAATTCGGCGGCTCCGGCGCCGCCTTGCGCCCAATGGTCGGCGATCACGCATTTGACGCCCTCCGCCGTGCACAGTTGCTGCAGCCGGTCATGCTCGCGGGCCGTATCGGCGCTGAAGCGGTTGATCGAGACCACCGCCGGCACACCGAACCGGCGGATGTTTGCGAGATGACGCTGCAGATTGGCAAAGCCTTTTTCGAGCGCGGCGACATTCTCTTCGCGCAGCCCGTCGCGGGCGACGCCGCCATGCATCTTCAGGGCCCGCACGGTCGCCACAACAACCACCGCATCAGGCGAGATCCCGGCTTTGCGGCATTTGATGTCAAAGAATTTCTCGGCCCCGAGATCGGCGCCAAACCCGGCCTCGGTGACGACGTAATCGGCGAGCTTCAATGCCGAGGTCGTGGCAATAACCGAGTTGCAGCCATGGGCGATATTGGCGAACGGGCCGCCGTGGATAAAGACTGGGTTGTGCTCGAGGGTCTGCACCAGATTAGGCGCCAGCGCATCCTTTAGCAGCACCGTCATCGAGCCGGCCGCCTTGACATCGGCGGCGGTGACCGGTTTGCGCTCGCGCGTCTGGCCGACGACAATGTTGCCGAGCCGGCGCTGCAGGTCCTGCAGGTCGGTTGCGAGACAGAAGGTCGCCATGACCTGCGAGGCGGCGGTGATGTCAAACCCGTCTTCGCGCGGGAAGCCGTTGGCGACGCCACCCAGCGACGACACGATCGAGCGCAGAGCGCGGTCGTTCATGTCGATGGCGCGGCGCCAGCTGACGCGGCGCGGATCGAGATGCGGCTCGAGCCCGTAATAGACGTGATTGTCGGTCATCGCCGCCAGCAGATTGTTGGCGGCGCCGATCGCGTGCAGATCGCCGGTAAAGTGCAGGTTGATGTCCTCCATCGGCACGACCTGGGCGTAGCCGCCGCCCGCAGCACCACCTTTGACGCCAAAGCACGGCCCGAGGCTCGCCTCGCGCAGGCACAGCATTGCCCGCTTGCCGATCAGGTTGAGCGCGTCGCCGAGGCCGACCGTGGTCGTGGTTTTGCCCTCCCCGGCCGGGGTCGGAGTGATCGCGGTAACCAGGATCAGCTTGCGGTTGGGTCGGTCGGGCAGCGAGCGGATATAGTCGAGGGCGATCTTGGCTTTGTACTTGCCATAGGGCTCGACCGCGTCGGCGGGGATGCCGAGCTTTTCTGCGGCAATCTCGCCAATCGGCCGCATCTCGGCTTCCTGCGCGATCTCGATGTTCGATTTCGGGTTCCGGTGTTGGTCTTCTCCGCGCGCCACTACGTTTCTCCCTCGCTGGCCAACGGCCGATTTAGACCCTTCGGCTGCGCGGGCGCAACCTTTTGGGCGGGCGCAATCCGATAACACGGCAGCGGCAGGCGGAGGATCCGGTCGGCTCCAGCCGGTGCCGCATCCGCGCGAAACCGGTCCAGGGTCGACAAACGATCCGATATCACATTTGTTGACGGAATGCCGGCGGGAAAACCGCTGCCGACCGGTCGAACCATTTGCCCCGGCGTGCGATCACCCGATGACGATTTGTTTTCCGGCCTTGTGGATCAGCGGTAGAAACTGCCATCCGGCCGGATCGTCGACGGCAACGGCCGGCGGGTCCGATCAAAGCCGCGTTCGATCACAGCGAGGTGGCGGTGGCGAAATTGCATCTCGAAATACCGGTGGCGGCGATTGCCGCGGCACTCGCGCTGGCCGGGTGCAGCGGGGTTGCCCCAACGCCGATCCAACCACCGACTTTCCTCGCACTCGGCGGCTACCCTCCTTGGACGCTAAACCAATCGCCAGACGGGATTGCCTTGCGCTGGTATCCCGACGTCACTTCCAGGGACGCCGCCGACCGGATCGCCCAAATTCATTGCGGATCATTGAACAAATCCGCGGTGCTGGTCTCCGATGCCCGCGACGGGAGTGTGGAACTCGCCGAATACCATTGCCGCTGAGCCGCCGTTAGTCAGCTGGCGGGGAACCGGCTATGCTGCGGCAGCGGGAGATATCGGAGCCGGTCATGTCATTCGCGCAGAAACTCAAGGATTTGGAGATCGAGTTGCCGGCGATCGGGGCGCCACTCGGCAACTACGTCCACGCCAAGCGCGTCGGCGATCTGTTGTACCTGTCGGGCAAGGGGCCGCCCGAAAGCGGTGCGGCCATGCCGCGCGGCAAGCTCGGCGCCGGGGTGTCGGTCGAAGAGGGCTATCGCTATGCCCGCGGCGTCGGGCTCGTGCTGATTGCGGCGATGCGCGAGGCGCTGGGCGGGGATCTCGATCGCGTCACCGGTATCGTCAAAGTTTTTGGCATGGTCAATGCCGCGCCCGATTTTGAGGATCATCCGAAAGTGATCAACGGTTGCTCGGATCTGTTTGTCGAGGTGTTCGGCGAAGACGGCCGACACGCCCGCTCGGCGGTCGGGATGAGCTCGCTGCCAGGTGGCATTCCGGTCGAGATTGAGGTCATCGTCGCGGTCAAATGAATGATGAAGATCAACGGTCTGCTATCGGGACAACCGAACCGCGCGCTGTCGCCGATACCGTCGGGCCCACGCTGAAACCCGGCGAGCAGCCGCTCCTCGAACCGTGCGGCGAAGGCCGGCAGATCCGCCGGCTGATGCTGTTTTTTGCTCTGGTATATATTGTCGAAGGGCTGGGGCAGGCCGGTGGGCTGATCGCCCAGCCGCTGACCTATTATCTCAAGCAGGTTTTTGGCTGGACCCCGGTTCAGGTGACGGCGTGGCTGACCATTCTCAACCTGCCATGGATCATCAAGCCGGTATACGGCATTGTTTCCGACTTCGTGCCGTTATTCGGATATCGTCGCAAGGCCTATTTGATCCTTGCCAACGCGATGGCGGCCGCAGCCTTTTTCTGGGTGACGCAGGTCAGCGCCCCGCAACCGCTGATCCTGATCTTGTTGCTGACCGCTTATGCGATGGCGATTTCGAGCACGCTGAGCGGCGCTGTGCTGGTCGAGAACGGACAGCGGTTTCATCGCAGTGACGCCTTTGTCAATCAACAATGGCTGTGGTTCAATGTTGCCGCGGTGGTCAGCGCTTTTCTCGGCGGTGAATTGGTGGCGCGGCTGTCACCGCAGGGCGCTCTGCATGCTGCCGCGGCGGTCATCGGCGTCGCGCCCTTCGCCGCGATTTTTGGCACCCTTTATCTGATCGAAGAAACCCCGAGCCGGCTCGATCTTGCCGAGCTCAACAACACATTCCGCGGCCTGCTGGCGACATTCACCAATCGTGAATTGTGGCTGATAGGATTGTTTCTGTTTCTCTATTATTTAAATCCCGGGTTCGGCCTGCCGCTCTACTATTACATGACCGATACGCTCAAGTTTTCGCAGGCGTTCATCGGCACTCTAGGCGCTATCAACTCGATCGGCTGGATCGTCGGGGCGCTGATCTATCGGCGATGGCTCGACGGGATGACGTCGCGGCGGCTTCTTAATTTCAGCATCCTGATCGGAGCGATCACGACGGCGGCATTCCTGCTGCTGTCAAATGACATCAGTGCCGCGATTATCAATTTCTTCAGCGGTATGGCGGGCATGATCGCATTTGTCGCGACGCTGAGCCTAGCCGCCGATTTCTGCCCCAAGCGAGCCGAAGGCTTTGCCTTTGCCGCACTGATGTCGATCCTAAACCTGTCATCGGCGTTGTCGAACAATATCGGCGCGTTTTTGTACGAGCATGCCTTTCACAACCGGCTGGCGCCGCTGATCATTGTGTCGGCGGCGTCGACCACGGCGATCTTTGTCCTCGTTCCGCTGCTCCGGCTGCGCGACAAAGCCTCCGGTGTCCCCGCCAGTTGAAAACGTTACCACGATCATTGCGTAATGGGGGCGCAAATCGGGCCCGATTTTGAGACTAAGTTCGTGCGGGAGCGGGCGGTGCAGATGATGGCGGCGCGGCCAAAGTTTGAGCACTGCGGACCAAAGAAACTTTAGTAGAATAACTTCGTGCAGAATCGACCAACGCTTTAGCAACAACCATTACAGGAACGCTGAGAAAAACGCCCGCTACCCAAGGATAATGTACCGTAAGCGCTCCGAGCGCCCCGCCCATGGCGATTACCGCCGTTGTAAACCCCAGCCAATGGCCACGCTTAGAATCCGAATGTGCAGAGTCGTGAGTCCGCTTTGATTCATCTATGTTTGCCTTCTAAAGTCCTTCTGCCATTTTGATCATACGATCAAAGCTGCCTGGCAACACCTTTTCATAACGTTCGATTGCTTCAGGCGGGGGATACGGCGCCTGCCATAGTCGGACGCTCTGTTGAGCACCCATTAACGCCAAGGGCATCGGCACAGCACCCGCCATAACTGGCCGGCCTAAAAAGCCGGTCAGCCCCG
>DATJLK010000218.1:0-17462 GCA_035509615.1 Allostellaceae bacterium
TTCGGAATCTCTCCAACGCTACTGTGGCGATAGATCGGAGCGCTTTTCCGGGGGGCTCCTGAAATGATTAGGAAAATTGGATCTGAAGTTTCTTCTTAACCACAACAGCCTGTTATTAACTACGTTTGACAACATTTGAACAATAAAGGCCGCGGTCGGAAATTCTTACAGTTTCACCCCGACTTTGATCTGCGGCCCAGCATAACTTCAATTATCTCAATTGCATGCGGGATTGGCATTGCTGTTGCTAGAGGCGTCTCCGGGTGCTGCTACCATTCGTTGTGAATCGCGTAGCGCTCGATGCCTGTCGCTTTTTGAGGAGTTCTTTTATGTTGTCGCAAAAGTTAGCCGTCGCCGGCCTCGCCGCGGTCGGCCTGTCGCTCGGCCTCGCCCCTGCTGCCAAGGCTGACGTGATGCTGCCGGTTACGAACCTCGCGTTCAACATGTATGACACCGGCAGTTCCTTTACGACTCCTCCGGTCTACACGCCAAAGGACTACTTCACCGATGTAAAACCGACCGGCTGGTCGATCGGTTCGGTCACCAACGGCGATCTTATCTATGTTGGCCAGCAAGGCTCCGAAGGAGTGGCGGGCACTCGCCCTGGCTCCAATGTGTACGCGGTTTATACCAACCCGGGATTTTCCGATACCGTTCCGGCCGGCACCAATTTCTATCAAGCGGACGGCAATCCGGAATACGAGGACTCGATCACTCAGACCATTTCAGGGTTGACGGCTGGGGTGACATACGACTTGTCGTTTCAGCAGGCTGCCGGTCAGCAAACCGGATTTAGCGGCCCCACCACCGAACAATGGTTGGTATTTCTTGGCAAGGGCGGCATCGGCGTCAACTGCCACTCAAATCCGTGCACGGTTACCGGCACCATGAATAATGTCGAGCAACAATCGCCATTGATGACGACCCCGTCGGAGATGAACACCGACTGGAATTATGTCACCCTGAGCTTTAAACCGACTGCTTCGGACCTGACCAACGGGACCGCGGTATTGACGTTCCTGGCGTGGGGCGACGGTGGCAATACGACAAACCTGCCGCCGACGGTGTTCCTCGAAGGCGTGAACACAACGCCGGTGCCGGAACCCGCTTCGCTGTCGCTCCTCGGTTTTGGCCTTCTCGGCCTGGCCCGGATGCGCCGGCGCGCCAAGCGCGGCACCCCTGTCTGATCCATCGATCAGTCGCGCGCCCGGGGCGAACCCTGTCGCTCCGGGCGCGAACCCATGCCGCTGTCCGTAACCAATCAGGATTCCCCCGGTGCCCGTATCGTTCGACCACCAGCAGCTCGCCGTATTCCTGATCAGCCTGGCCAGGCTCGGCGTGTGGCTGCTGTTGCTCGCCCTGATCTTTCTGCCGCTCGAACGGCTGTTTACGTTGCATCCGCGTAAAATCTTTTACAAAGGCTTCGCTGGCGATATCGGCTTTTATTTTATCAGTGGCGTGGTACCCGGCCTACTGCTCGCTGTACCGCTGTCCCTGACTGCGATGGGCGCCCACGCGATCGTTCCCTACCGCGTGCACGCGGCGATCGCCACCTGGCCGATCTGGCTGCGTGCGGTGGCCGCTTTGGTGGTGAGTGAAATCGGTTTCTACTGGGGTCACCGCTGGACGCACGAGATCCCGTTCTTGTGGCGCTTTCATTCACTTCACCACCACCCGGCACAGCTGTATTTCCTGATCAGCGCCCGCGCCCATCCGATCGACAATGTCTTCACCCGGCTGTGCGGCCTGATCCCGGTCTATGTCCTTGGCCTGGCGACCCCGCTCACCCCTGCCGGCGGCGCCGTGTCGGCGCTGCTGGTTCTGGTGCTCACCCTGTGGGGGTTCTGGATCCACGCCAACCTGCGCTGGCGTCTGGGTCCGCTCGAATGGCTGGTCTCGACCCCCGCTTTCCATCATTGGCACCACACTTTGGCTGCGCCGCGGGACCGCAACTTCGCATCGATGCTGCCGGTCTTGGACTGGATCTTCGGCACCCACTACCTGCCGCGCGATCGATGGCCCGCGGCGTACGGCATCGCCGCAAAGCTGCCCGCCTCGATGGCCGCGCAATTGATCCATCCGTTGCTGTCGCCGCGGCCGGAGCCGATGCTGGCGGAGACCGCCGTTGCCGACCCGCGGCCATAGGCGCGCGGCGAAATTTACCGATCATCGGACACCGGCGGAGTGATCCATCAGCATCGAGTGTACCTTCGGCGCCGGCAGCCTGGGTGACGCGCTTGTCCCCTCGCGGCGGATCGGAGAAAATCGCCCGGTGTCGGCAACGGAGATGATCATGCGCAGGGTCGGACCGCACAGCTTCACCGAGGTTTACTTCGCCGGCTGCAACCCGAGCTTTGTCGAGACCAGCGACGGCTATGTCATGATCGATTCGCCGCAGCAGCCGATCGACGCGGTACGCTGGCGCGAGCGCATGGAGGACACGGCGCCGATCCGCTATCTGATCAACACCGAGCCGCATGGCGACCACATCTCGGGCAATGCCTATTTCACCAATACCGAGATCGTCGGCCAGGTCAAATTGCAGGAATGTTTCGAGCGCTATCTGTGGGCGTTCGGGTCGCTCGACGAAAAGCGCGAGCGGTTCAAGGAGACCGATCCCGACAGCGTCTGGCTGGTCGGCCATCCCGACTATCCCGCCGTAAACCCGCCGACCCTGACCTTTGACGACACGCTGACCCTGAACCTCGGCAACCACACCTTCAACATCATCCACATGCCGGGCCACACCGCGCCGCAGACCTCGGTGCTGGTGCCGGAGGAAGGTGTGGTCTTTACCGGCGACAATGTGTTCCATAAATGCCGCAGCTGGCTGCAGGAATGCGACCCGTGGGAGTGGCTCGCAGCGCTCAGAAGCATCGAAGCGCTCGATGTCGAGACGATCGTGCCCGGCCACGGCGAGCCCTGCGGCAAGGCCTATTTGAAAGAGCAGGCCGAGATCGTCGAGAACTGGATCGGCTATATTGAGCGCTTTGTCGACCGCGGCATCGGCCCCGACGAAATTCTAAGGGGCTCGATAGAGGTCGCCAAGCAGGACCCCTATCCGATCGGCCAGCGCCTGTTCATGCTGAACGAGCGGTTGACCGAGATGATCGTGCGCAACCTGCACAAGCGCATCTCAGACAAGAAACAGGGTGCAAGCTAACTCTAGAATGCGACCTGGACGATGCGGTCGACAAAAATGCCGGGGGTGACGATCATCTCTGGGTCCAATTCTCCCAGTTCGACGATGTGGCGCACCTGCGCGATCGCGAGGTCGGCGGCCATCGCCATTGTCGGGTTGAAGTTTCGCTGCGATTTCCGATAGACGAGGTTGCCCCAGCGGTCGGCGCGATCGGCAGCGAGCAGCGCGACATCGCCCTTCAGCGGCTTTTCGAACACGTATGTGCGGCCGTCGATTTCGCGATGCTCCTTGCCTTCGGCGAGCCGCGTGCCGACCGAGACTGGCGAGTAGAAACCGCCGAGACCGGCGGCGGCGCAACGCATCCGCTCGCTCAAGGTGCCCTGCGGTAACAGTTCGAGTTCGATCTTGCCGACAGAGTACAATTCTTCGAACACGACGCTGCCCGAACTGCGCGGGAACGAACAGACGATCTTCTTAACCCGGCCCGCGGCCATCAGTGCCGCAAGCCCGGCGCGGCCGCTGCCGGCGTTGTTTGCGACCACCGTAAGATCGCGGGCCCCTTGCTCGATGATCGCCTCGCACAGTGCATCGGGCAGACCCGCACCGCCAAACCCGGCGCACAACACGACGGAACCGTCCTTTATGCCGGCAACCGCCTCGGCGAGGTTTCTGACCCGCTTGTCGATCATTTCTGCTGCCCCCGGTCAGAAGCCGACGTCGTCGCCGCCCTTCAGCGCCAGCATCGCGCGCGCCTCGTCGGGGCTGGCGATCTCGAGCGACAGGTTCTCGACAATGGCGCGAATGCGGCTGACCTGATCGGCGTTGCTGGTGGCGAGCTTGCCGCGCCCGATCCACAGCGAATCCTCGAGCCCGACGCGGACATTGCCGCCCATGATGGCGCCCATCGTCACCAGCGGCAATTGATGGCGGCCGGCGGCAAGAATCGACCACGCGTATTTGTCGCCAAAAAGTTTATCGGCGATGTGCTTCATATGGATGAGATTGTCGGGATCGGCGCCGATGCCGCCCAAAATGCCAAAGATCGTCTGCACGAACAGCGGCGGCTGGACGAGCCCGCGGTCGAGGAAGTGTGCCAAGTTATAGAGGTGGCCGACATCATAGCATTCGAATTCAAACCGCGTGCCGCAGCCCTCACCCAGATCTTTCAGGATGCGCTCGATATCGGCGAATGTATTGCGAAAGATAAAGTCGCGGGTCATTTCGAGGTGCTGTGTCTCCCAAGGATATTTCCAATCCTTGTAGCGGCCGAGCATCGGATAGAGCCCGAAATTCATCGAGCCCATATTGAGCGAACACATCTCCGGCCGGGCGCGCAACGGAGCGGCGAGCCGTTCCTCCAGCGACATGCCGTGACCGCCACCGGTCGTGATGTTGACGACGGCGTTGGTCGCCTGCTTGATCCGCGGCAGGAATTGCATAAAGACGCCGGGGTCCGGGGTCGGTCGGCCATCTGCCGGATCGCGCGCATGGAGGTGCAGGATCGCCGCACCCGCCTCGGCCGCGGCGATCGCATCGCGCGCGATCTCATCCGGCGTCAGCGGCAGATACGGGCTCATCGTCGGGGTATGGATCGATCCCGTCACCGCGCAAGTGATGACGACCTTGCCGCCCATAGCCATGCACGCCCTCCCTCAGACTGCCGTGACCGGTGGAACCAGCCCGTCGTCCCCGTGCCGCCGCACCCCACCGCTAGTATGCAGAAGGTGGAGAGACGATCGGCTAACCCTGCGCCCGGATGAACGACTTGACCTTGGGATAGGTCTCGGTCTGCCATCGACGGCCGTGGAAGACGCCATAATGGCCGACTTTGAGCTGCAGGTGGTGCGTCTTTTTTGCCGGCGGGATGCTGGTGCACAGATTTTGCGCGGCAACGGTTTGGCCTGGGCCGCACACATCGTCGCGCTCACCCTCGACCGTCATCAGCGCGGTGTGACGGATCGCTGCGGGCTCAACCCGGCGGCCGCGCACCATCAACCGGCCGAGCGGCAGGTCATAGCAGTGAAACACGCGCTCGATCGTCTGCAGATAGAAATCGGCCGGCAGGTCCATCACCGCGGTGTATTCGTTGTAAAAGGCGCGGGTCTGGGCGGCATTCTCGCCGTTGCCGCGGGCGAGGTCGCGAAACATCGTCCAATGCGCCGATACGTGGCGGTCGAAATTCATGCTGAGAAAGCCGGCAAGCTGCAGAAACCCGGGATAAACCCGACGAAAGGCGCCGGGATAGCGGGCCGGCACTGTGGTGATCACGGTCCGTTCGAACCAATCGAGCGTATGTGCCTTGGCAAATTGATTGACCGCGGTCGGATTGGCCCGGGTGTCGATCGGGCCGCCCATCAGAATCATCGAAGCCGGTTGGCAGGGATCGTCCTCGGCGGCCAACAGCGCTGTTGCCGCCAGCACCGCTACCGAAGGCTGGCAGACCGCCATGATGTGCGTGCGCGGCCCGAGCAGGCGGACAAAGCGCATGACAAGCTCGACAAAATCGTCGAGTTCGAACCTCCCATAGAGCAGCGGGACATCGCGGGCGTTGATCCAATCGGTCAGATACACATTGTGGTCGGCGAGCAGGGTCTCGACCGTGCCGCGCAGCAAGGTCGCGAAATGACCGGAAAGCGGGGCGACAACGAGCACCGTCGGCTCGTCGCGCGTCATATCTTTGCGGAAATGGATCAGATTGCAAAACGGGTGGGAGGCGACGATTTCCTCGCGGACAGGAACATCGACACCGTCGATCGTCACCCGGTCGATGCGGAAGTCCGGCCGTTCATGCGACAGCCCGGCGTGCGACAGCAATTCCATCGCGGCGGCGGCGCCACGGACAAACGGCAGGTTTCCGATCGGCAACCAGGAATGACCGAGCCATTCGCTGGCGGTCCCGGCCATCAGTCTGATCGGACCAAAAATGTCATTTTGCGCCTGATACGCGTCGTAAAGCATCTACCCTCTTCCTTGCCACGACACCGGTCTGCCGAGGCTACCTGGTTAATCGAAACAACTTCCGTTTCGATCGATCTTCGGGCGAAAGCATCCCATTGCAAAATCCGTTATCGTTCAACCCTATATTTGCTTTGACAAACGCTTGGACAAGGCGAAAGTCCCGGCGCATACCACCATGCGGATGAATGTTTCATTTTCAGATTGTTTGTTGCCGCCGGTTTACAATTTAACGCGGCCGGCAACGATCGGCTGATCAGCCCTTCGGTCGGCGAGGCAAATTCAGCGTTGCGGCGCCACAACGCCGTCGCGAACTTCGTGGACGACAACACCGGAAAGCCGCGACGGCGGCGCCAGCCACCGCGGGTGCGAGAGGCTCGCCGCGACATCGCTTTCGCCCGCGTTCCACCGGGCGGTCAACCTGTCGGCGGAATAATCTGCCATCTTCGCGGCAAGACCCGCGGCACTGCCCTCATGGACAAGATGGAGGATCGTCATCGTCGCCTCGCTCGCCTCGGCGAGGCAGCGGCGGAGATCGGCCTCGCCGCGCATCCGCTGCGGCACGTGCTCGCCCAGCAGGGCGATCATCCGGCGAAGGTCGTGGGTGCGCCGCATCGCGGCGATCTCACGGGCCGACCGGCTGATCCCGCCAGCGCTTCCGGGCGGGTCATAGCCGTCGATCGCAAAACACAAGGTGTCGGCCGGACGCGCATCGTCCAGCGCCGAGACCGAGACGGCGCTGCCGCCGAACACTTGACCGTCGATGGCGACCGGCGGCAGACCGGGCATCGGGATGCCCGCCAGCACGTGGTCAAGACCGAGCACGTGCCGGTCGTTGTCAAAAAACGTCTCGGCGCCGGTCGCCCGGTTGACGGCCCCAAGCACGACCCGCACCGCACCCGAATTGACCCGTCCGAAATCCGCCGCCTCGTTGATCAGTTCGCGCAAATCTGCGGTTGAAATGAACGGCTTGGCCGATTTCGGCGGCAAACCCGGTGCGTGGCTGCCGGCGGATCGGTCATGACCGAGGGTTCGCCGTACCCATCCGCCAAGCTCCCAACGGCGCCGGGCGGCATGCTCGCTGAGCTGCTGCCAGAACCGCCGCAGATGCGATATGCGCAGATGCGGCAGATTGCCGGCAATGATTATCGCGTTTGCCGCGCCAATCCCGCTGCCGGCGATCCAGTTGGGGCGTATTCCATTTCTCTCGAGCGCGGCATAGGCGCCGGCCTGATAGGCTCCAAGCGCGCCGCCGCCTGATAGCACCAGTGCTACCCGCTCGAAACGGGCCAAGCTCTTATCCGGTCGCGCGCGCGCCAATATGTGCTCCTGCCGCCAGCTGCCAAGCGCGCCGGCGACGAGGGCGGCGGGCTCGGACCCGCTTCTTGGTTTCGCGGCGCACCGGCAATCCTCCGATGCCGGCCGCCCCCATTTAGCAAACCCGCTGGCATCATAGGAAGTCTCGATCCCGCGCAAAAGTGACGTGCGGGCGGGTCAGTCACTCTTTTTCGGCGGGCGAGACGATCCCGAACGGATCGGCGGCAGCGATCTGAGATAGATCGCGATGGCGCGACGATCTGCGGCGGTGAGCTTGGCGGTGTTGTCGACAATCTCACCCATCGCGCCGCCGACAAAGTCAAAGTCCGGCTTCTGCCCGTCTTTGAGCAGGGTCTCGATGTCGCCGACACTCCACGACCCGATGCCGGTCCGGGGATCGGGAGTAATGTCGGGTGCGTTGTCGCCGCTGCCGGTGGTTCCACCAGCAAGAAAGCGGTCGGGCTCGCCTGCTCCAAACCAGTTGCGCGGTGTATGGCAATCGCCACAGCGGCCGACCGTTGCGACCAGATAAGCGCCGCGGTTCCATGCTGCGCTCCGCTGCGGATCCGGCATCCGCGGTCCGGGAAAGGCGGTGGCGACGACCGCTATGGCGTCGCGCGCCGCCGCCAGGAGCCGCCAGTTGCCGCCGCCCCGGTTAGGCTGATAGACGGCCGGCACGGTGTCGAGAAACGCCTTGAGATCGGCAAGGTCGCGGTCGGTCAGGCGATTGTAGAACGGGAACGGGAAGGCACTGAGGTAATGCGAATCGCCGGGTGCCACGCCCCACCGCATCGCTGCGGCAAAATCCCGGGCGCCCCAGCCGCCGATGCCGGTCCGCCGGTCCGGGGTGATGTTGGGTGTGATGACGGTCCCATACCGGGTTTTAAGCGCAAGGCCGCCGGCATAGGGCCGACCGCCATGCTTTGTATCGGTGTGGCATTGGCCGCAACCGGCCGCGAGGGCGAGATAGGCGCCGCGCGCCGCAGCACCCGAAGCCGCGACATCACTGGAGGTCGCTGCGGCGCTGGAGGTCGCCGGCAGGGCGGCGGGCGTCGTCGGGACCGGGGTGACCGTCGCTGCGACAAGCCCCAGCAACACCACCGCGGCGGGCGTAATCCTCAGTGCGTCAGCTTCTCGCGAAATTCCGTGTGGCAACTGCCACAGCCGTTTTTGCCGAGATCGACAAAAGCCGTCTGGATCGCAGGCTTATCGCCGGTCTTGACCGCTGCGAGCAGCGCATCGGCTTTTGCCGCCGCACCTTTCTGCACATCGAGAAATTTGGCTTGGTTACTCCACACTGCCGGCTTTGGCGCGTAATCACCATCGGGGCTTGGCTTGTCGGTGCCGGGCGGGAACAGCGTGGGGATTTTTTTGGTGGTCTCGGTCAAACCGGTTGCCGCGGTCAGTGCTGCCGCTTGATCAATCTTGCCGTCGAGAAAGGCCTTGATCGCGCCCATATCCTTGCCCTGCTGTTTCATCGTCGCCTGTCGGTCCTTGATGACGGCGTCCGCGTCGAGCGCCGCCGCCGAGGCCGCGATGCCGATCATCATAATCATCAATGTTGCGCCAAACACCCGGCGCGGAATCAAGAATGTCATTTCGACTCCCCTGTAAAACGTGCGTTCGCCGCGCCGCGCTATACATGACAAACCGAACCTACGCTAGGGCAGAAGCCTGGTGAGGCAACAACAGGACAGCGCATTCACGCTTATGTGATCGGAATCTCGATATATGTCTTGAAAGCAGGACGCTCGCGCAGGCGTTCGTACCAGGCTTTGAGCTTGCGCAGCGGCGGCCGTTCGATCGGGAAGGCGTGCCAGCGGTAAACCAGCGTTCCGAGGACGATATCGGCCAAGGTCAATTCCGGACCGGCCAGAAACGGTGCATCCAGCGCGTCTTCGAGAATAGTCCAAGCGGTCATCGCCTTGCGCCGCGCCGCCTCGATCGCGGCATGATTGCGCTGCTCAGGTGAGGTGCGAATCAATCCATAAAGCAGCGCGCCCATCGGCGGCCCGACCGACGACAGTTGCCAGTCCATCCAGCGTTCGACACCCGCGCGTCTGGCCGGGGCGGACGGATAGAGGTGCTCCGCCTGGTGCGTCGCCGCGAGGTAACGACAGATCGTATTCGATTCCCAGAGGATCAGGTCGCCGTCTTGAATGGTTGGCACCAGCCCGTTGGGATTGAGCGCCAGATAGTCGGCATCCTGATTACCGCCAAACGGGCCGCCGACATCGACCCGCTCAAACGGGACATCGAGTTCGCCGCAGCACCACAACACCTTTTGCACGTTCGATGACGTGTTTCGGCCCCAGATCTTCAGCATCATCGGCTCCGCTCGGTCGTCATTTTTCAGCCTTGCCATGGAGCCCGAGTTTCGGAGCCCGCGCAACCGCAGCCTCGGAAAATCCGCTATAAGCAGGAACGCGCACAACGCGTTGGATCGACAGGATGTCGGGAGCGGAGCGACATGTATTGGCGGGTTTCTTTGTGGGCGGCGATGCTGGTTCTTCTCGCCGGCTCAGCCCATGCCACGGGGCAGGGCACCACCGCGATTCAGAAATGGAAGACCATGGATGTCTGCGCCAGACAGGCGCAGGCGGCTTTTCCCGACTTCTCGCCAGGCTCCAACGCGAAACGGGATGCGAAACTTCAGGATTGCCTGCATTTCAACAATCTGCCGCCGCGCGAACCAGCGGTCCCGCCACATTGAGCGGCAAGGTCGGGATCTTGTTCAATATGGCGGGCCCTCGCCCCACCCGTCGGCGGTTTGCGTCAGCCGCGCCGAACGGCCGGTAACGGGTGAGCCAGGGCGGGCCCGAGGCTGGTGCAGAAAAGCGATCTGGGCATCGAGGTCGACATCAAAGCTGGAGGTGATCTCCAGCCGGGTGTCTTCGAAAACATTTGCACGGCGGCGCCGGCGCCACCCCATGACGGTTTCGTCGCGCAGCCGCAACAGACCGGCGACCTGCGGACGGAACAGTGCGACCACCGCACCCACCCAGCGATTGAGCAGCGGAGGGCCGTCAGCAGCCTCGATGGTGAAGCGGTCGAGCATCCGGATCACGTCCTCACCGCGGTACCAGGTCTCGCCGGTAACCCAGCGATTGGTGGTGAACAACCGGATCGGTTCACCCCGGGCATTCACCGAGATGGCGATCAGGTGGCTGACCTCGTCCCGGCGACCGCGTTTGAGCGGCGCGGCCTGCGGTGTGGCCGGTGATGCATCGGCCACCGCGGTTTCCGGCAAAACCAGTGGAGCCACCCCGACCGGCATCCCCTCGGCGCGCAGAAATGTGTGGAAATGTCCGTACTCGCAAGGTGAACGCTGTGCCGGGGAATGGGCGTGGAAGAAATACTGGGCATGGGATCGCGGATCGTAAACGTCACCTGCCGGATAATGCTGCCAGTCATTCAGCGCTTGCGCACCCGCCGCAACCATCGCGAGAAGGCCGCCGGGATCGTCGGCGAGCCGGGCGCGGATCTCGTCAATCACCGCCGCGGCGGCTTGCATGCGGGCAATTTCTGCCGAGCTCACCTGTAGTTTCAGGGTGTTTCTTGTTGGCGCCACCACTGCCCCCCGATGCGAACGAAACGTGGTCACATTAGCCCGCGCCGTGGTTGCGATAAAGCGGGATTGCTCAGCGCCCAGATGACAATGTCGCGCACTACCGCGTCGGTCGCGATATTGAAAGCGGCAACGATCGACGGGACGTCGTTGGCGGCGGCGGGAACCTGCTGCTCAAAACGCATCTGGGCGACGATCACTCGCTGCCGCACCACGACAAGCCGGGCGATGATCTCCACCCAGATCCGCGGTGGACCGTTTGCATTCTCGTAGACCGCCTCGAAATGGCGGATTTCAGTCCGCAGCGCGAAGTCGGCGCGCAAGCCGCCTGAACTGCTCTCGACGGCGGTGATCGCACCGCTGTTTTCAAAGGCGGCGAGCAGCAGGTTTTGGATCAAGTTGGGGGCTCGGTCGGTCCACTCCGAATCGGCGAAGTAGTCGAGCGAGAGCGGCGATCGGCTCAGCGCGATACGGTCGGTATCGATGCCGGCCGGCGCCTGAGGCAGATCGATTTCCAGCTGCACCTCCGCATGCGGCAAGCCAGGCGGAAAATTGCGCGGCGCGACGAGCCGGAAGAGCTTGCCGGGCGGTGTTGCAACAAACAGGCTGGCACACCCCGCAAGCGCCAGCATGGCGCCGCAGGCAAACCAGCGGCGGCCAATCCGCCCGCCGGGCGGGATCATCGCGGTTGATATCCTTCGCGCCGGTCCCCGAACAGCAGCCGCGTCGGATCGCGCTGAAGCTGAACCACAAACTGGTTCAGATTGTCCGCGAGCCGCTCGATGTTGTTGACGAGATCGTCGACCCCCGGCAGGGTCGTCTGGACAAAATCATGCAACCCCGGCCGGTTTTCGACCACCAATGCGTGCAGCTGGCGCGCGGTGTCGTTCAGATTCGTCGCCACCCGGTCATAATCCTTGAGGGTCTGCGAGGCCTGGTCCTTCAGACCGCCGCGCATCGTATAGCTGTGGTCAACGTCGTGAATGAAAGACCTCAATTCGACCAGGCTGGCGTTCGCGTGATCGAGGATGAGGCCGACATCCTGACTGTGATCGGCGAAAGCGGCGGTCAGCGTGCGGAGGTTTTGCAGGCTGTCGGCCACTGCCTGACGGTTACGGTCATCGAGCAGTGCGTTGAGGTTGTGCGATACCTGCTTCAGATCCGCGACCAGTTCGGGCAGCGAGGCCTTGACTTCTTCGAGCTCGTTTTGTCCGGTCTTGATGATCGGATAGCGATGTCCCGGTTTCGGCTCCAGAATGCTTGCATGCTGTGTACCCCCACTGATCTGAATGGTCGAGACCCCGCTCAAAAGATTGGTATCGATCAGCGCGCGGGCGTCGGTTTTGATCTCGACCAGATTGCTGTTGATCTCGACCGTCACCTGTATTTGGGAGAGATTGTCGCGATCGACGCGGATATCGGTGACGCGGCCGACGGGAATGCCGTTGTATTGGACAGAGGAGCCGCGGGTCAGGCCGGCAACCGATCCTTTGAAAAAGATGTAGTAGGTTTGCAGCTCTTGCCCAAGTTCGACGTGACCGAGCCACAGCACGGCGCCGGCTGCAGCAAACAAGACAACCAGTACAAATGCGCCGACCGCGACATAATGGGCTCGCGTCTCCATTCATCCTCTCCGGTTGTGCCGATCTCTCAGCGCGAGGTCGAAGCAGCAATCGGGGTTCCCGCTTCCTCCGATGGCGGCCTCTCGGCCTGCTGCGCTGCCCGTCCGCGCGGGCCGTGGAAATAGGCGCGAATCCACGGATGATCATCGCGCAGCATCTGATCGAGCGTACCAACCCGGATTTTCTTGTCGACGAGCACCGCGACGCGATCACAGATCGCAAACAGGCTGTCGAGATCGTGGGTCACCATGAACACGGTCAAACCGAGGCTGCTCTTGAGGTCGCGGATCAGATCGTCGAATTCGCCGGCTGCGATCGGATCGAGCCCCGCCGTCGGCTCGTCCAGGAACACGATTTCCGGATCGAGAGCGAGAGCGCGGGCGAGACCCGCCCGCTTGCGCATGCCGCCGGACAGCTGCGCCGGGAATTTTGAACCGGCATCTTCGGGTAGCCCGGCCAGCCCGAGTTTGAGCGCCGCGATCTCGTCCATCAGGCGTTGCGGCATGTCATAGAATTCCTTGAGCGGCACTTCGATGTTCTGGGCAACGGTCAGCGAACTGAACAGCGCGCCATCCTGAAACAAAACACCCCAGCGCTTTTCGATTTCCCGCTGCTCGGTTTCGCTGGCTGCGAGAACATCGGTGCCGAAGACCTCGACATCTCCTTTCACCGGTCGGTTCAGACCCACAATCGTGTTCAACAGAACCGATTTGCCGCTTCCCGACCCGCCAACAATGCCGAGCACCTCGCCGCCAAAGACATCGAGGTCAAGCCCGTCATGGACGGTCTCGGTCGCAAACCGGTTGACCAGGCCGCGCACCCTGATGATCGGCTCCTTCGGAAGGCCGTCCACGATCAGATTCTCAAAGCCGAGAGAACAACCGAGAAAATAGCGTCGGTCACAATCACCAGAAAGATCGACTCGACGACCGATAGCGTCGTAAGGCGACCGACGCTTTCGGCACTGCGCGAGACCTGAAAACCCTCGTAGCAGCCAATCATCGCGATGATCCCGGCAAAGAATGGAGCCTTGAACACCCCGATCCAGAACGTTCTGGGCGCGACCGCATACTGCAGTTCGCTGATGAATTCCGGAATTGTGATCCCGAGCACCGCCCACGCCATCAGACACCCGCCCAACAACCCCATCAGGTTGGCATACACGGTCAACATCGGCAGGGTCAGCAACAGCCCAAGCAAACGCGGCATTACCAACACTTCGACCGGATCGAGACCGAGGGTCTGCAATGCGTCGATCTCTTGATTGACCCGCATCGTGCCGATCTCGGCGGTAAAGGCGCTGCCGGAGCGGCCGGCGATGATGATGGCCGTCATCAGCACGCCGAGTTCGCGCAGAATCCCAACCGCCAACAGATCGACGGTATAGATCTCTGCACCAAAGCGGCGCAGCTGGTCGGCGCCCTGATAGGCGATGACGATCCCGATCAGAAACGACAGCATGCCGACGATGGCGAGCGCATTGACCCCGGTCTGCTCCATCTGGGAAACCATCGCGGTCAGCCGCAACCGGCCCGGGTGACGCAGCAGGCGCGCGGCTGTCAGCGCGACAAGACCGAAAAAGCCGAGGAGGCTGACGGCGCGTGAGAAGAGGCCGAGGGTGATTTGGCCGATGCGGGCGATAAACCCGACAAGCGAATGATGATCGGGACGGGGGTGCGAGACCGGCGCCAGCGCCCCGCCGGCGCGCACCTGGTCAAACAGCGGCGCAAAAGTCGGCGCCAGATGGCGCAGTTCGACATGGTTGCCGCGGGCTGACAGGTCCTGTTCGGTGCGCAGCAACAGCCATGCACCGGCGCTGTCGATGCGATCGATCCCGGCGAGATCGATCGTCACTTGCCGACGCTGCGGGAGTTCAAGCGACCGCAGCCGGCGATCGAGATCGGCGGCGCTCGCCACCAGCCATTCTCCGGCCGCGGTCAGAACCAGCGTGTCGGCGTCTTCGGTGGTCTTGAGGGTGGCTGCTGCTGATCCCATGGCCGGGTGCAAAAATACCTGCCTACTATCACCGGACGAGGTCTTTTCAAGCGCGCGAAAAACCGCTATCCGGCATCCTTCTGCGGCCTCATCACCCGCGATCCGTGGTCGAGGACGGCTTCATGGACCTCAACTTGGACCTCAAGCAGCACATTCGGTCGATTCCTGATTTCCCCAAACCCGGGATCCTGTTCTACGATATCTCGACACTGTTGGCCCATCCGCAGGCGTGGCGTGCGACGGTGACGCAGCTCGCCGAAGCATTGCGGCCACATCGGCCAGATCTCCTGGTCGGGATCGAATCGCGCGGCTTTCTCGTCGCCGCACCTGTCGCCTTTGCTCTCGGCTGTGGCTTTGCAATGATCCGCAAACAGGGCAAGCTGCCCGGCAAGACCGTACGGCTCACCTATGACCTCGAATATGGCAGCGATACAATCGAAATGCAGGAGGATGCGATCGCTGCAGGTCAGCGGGTCGGCATACTCGACGATCTGTTGGCCACCGGCGGCACAATGCAGGCGGCAATCGATCTGATTCGCCGACAGGGCGGGATCGTCGCCGCGGCTGGCTGCATTATCGAACTGAGCTTTCTGCAAGGCCGCGACCGCATCGACGTTCCGATTGCTGCGATGGTCGCCTACGAAAGTTGATCAGCGGTTGCTGGTCAATCGTCGCTGCCCGGGCGAGTGGCACTAAGACTGCGGCCAATGATCGCGTAGAGCGGCCCGCCGCTTCCCGGCGGAGTGCGATCGAGACAGCGGATGTCAGCCCAATTGCCTGCTTCGGCAAAATGGCGGGCGATCAGACACAGATGGTCGGCGTCATCGAGCAGACACCAGCAGCCGATCGGACGTGTCGGCCGACAACGCTGCGAAAATGTCAGGACGAGCGGCGCCCCCGGTTTGAGGACCCGCCCGATTTCACGAATGACATCACCGGGGCGCGTCAGCTGATGAACCGCGACGCATAGTGTGGCGCCATCGAACTCGCCGCCGGCGAACGGCAGACGCGGATCGCGATTGAGATCCTGCACCCGCCATTCGTCGAGAAACGGGTTCTCGGCCAGTTCGCAGGCGTTGACCCCGATGCCGACGACCCGGTCATACGCCACCTCGGGCGGCAGATGGCTGACCCAGCCCGACATCACATCGAGGATCGCGCCGCCACTTGGCAATATTTCACGGTAGAGATCGGTGATCGCGCCGATCGCGGCGTCATCGATATGGGTCAGGCGCGGCGGTTCGATCCCGGTCAGCGCGTCCAGAAACTCGTCGACGCGCGGTGCGGGAATGATCGGAAGCAGCGTCATTTCCCCCGTCTCATACGTGCCCGTCGTGAAGAGCTTGCTCGGTGAGATAGGGAGAGTTCATCCGTGCTTCCATAGAAGAAAAATCGCACAAACACGAAAAAGCTTCGATCCGGCAGCGGCGGCGAACGACCGGTCAGGTGATCAGGATCGCCTCTGGCGATGCCGCCGGAAGACCGAGCGCGCGAGCGACCGCCGGATGCATGATCTGCCCGCGACAAATGTTGAGGCCGCGGCTGAGGTGCGGGTCCTCCGCCAACGCGCGCCGCCAGCCGCGTTCGGCGATTGCCAGCACAAAGGGCAACGTCGCGTTGTTGAGCGCGACGGTCGAAGTGCGCGCGACCGCACCAGGCATATTGGTCACGCAGTAATGCACGACCCCTTCCTCGATATAGGTCGGGCAGGCATGCGTCGTCGGCCGGCTGGTCTCAAAACAGCCGCCCTGGTCGATCGAAACGTCAACGATCACCGTCCCCGGCCGCATCGCCCGCACCAGGTCGCGACCGACCAGTCGCGGTGCGGCGGCGCCCGGGATCAGCACCGCGCCGATCACGAGATCGGCGGCGGCAACCTCGCGCTCGATGTTCTCCATCGTCGAAAACAGGGTATGGAGCTGGGCGCCGAATTGCAGGTCGAGTTGGTAGAGCCGCGGCAAAGAGCGGTCAATCACGGTCACATACGCTTCCATGCCCATCGCCATGCGCGCCGCATTGGTGCCGGCGACCCCGCCGCCGAGGATCACGACCTTGGCTGCGGGCACGCCCGGCACCCCGCCGAGCAGGACCCCGATCCCGCCCTGTTCCTTTTCGAGACAATGGGCGCCGACCTGGATCGCCATCCGCCCTGCGACCTCGCTCATCGGCGCCAGCAACGGCAGGCCGCCACTTGCGTCGGTCACGGTTTCATAGGCGATCGCGATCACCCCTGAGCGGGCCAACTCCTCGGTCAGCTTGCGGTCGGCGGCGAGATGCAGATAGGTGAAGAGGATCTGCTCCCGGCGCAGCAGCGCCAGTTCCTGCGGCTGCGGCTCCTTGACCTTGACGATGAGTTCGGCGGCATCGAACACCGCGGCGGCGGTCGCCAGGACGCGCGCGCCCGCTGCCTCGTAAGCCCGGTCGTCAAAGCCGATGCCGGCGCCGGCCGCGGTCTCGACGACCACCTGGTGGCCGCGATGGGCAAGTTCGCGCACACTGCCGGGTACCAGCCCGACCCGGTATTCCTCGGTCTTTATTTCCTTTGGGACCCCGATCAGCATGATCTGCTCCGCCCAGCCGCCGATGGCCGTCGTTCCCGTGCATCGTCGCGTCGCACCGCCACCGCGCGCCGACGTCGCGAGTGTACCAGATCTGGGGATCGGGGGTCCGATTGCCAGCCCGCTCGAACCGCGGCCAGCCGTGCAGACCTGACACTTGATACCGGCGTGTGATACCGGCGTGCCCGAGCCAGCCTCGCTGTGCTCAGCCTCTTTCCCGCGGCGCGCGGCAGCCGACGCGCCCAACCCGTTCAGCCAGGTCCGCAAGGGCATGCCCCGGACCCGATCTGTTCGATTTCGATTGT
>DATJLK010000219.1:0-5335 GCA_035509615.1 Allostellaceae bacterium
TCGGACATCATCGTGCGGCAGTGGCACAGACCCTGACCGCGAAGACAACCCTGAACCGGCAGAGCCTCGAGGCACGGCAAGCAGAAGAAAGTCGAACTACTTGACTGAGGAGGAGCGATTAGACAACGCGGGCGTAGCCGAGTAGCATGTCGCTCAGACCTGTTGCCTTTATCCCCGATTTGGCAACAGGATTTCGCACGGCGCAAGTCCTTGGTTCTGCGCCTTCAGCGTTTTCGCTGCATAGACGATCGTTTGTGAATCACCGGATGCGGCAATATCGACGCCGTTCGCTCGATCGGCGCGCGGTGAAATTTGCATATGGGGGCCCTGCTATTCCGGACGTTGTAGCCAACCCGTTAAAAGCGCGGCCGACCACGCGATGGGAGCATCGATACCTCGGCCAGGAGCAATTTCCCGAGACGCTGTCCGCGGTCGAGATCGAGCATTTCTTCACGCTCGACGAGGTCGAGCTTGTCTCGGTCCGGGAGCGCCGCGGCCCTTTGAACCGATTGGCGCTCGCCCTGCAGATCGGCTTTCTCAAACTAACCGGCAGGACGCTCAACTCGGTGGAGCTGATACCGCCGCAGATCCTGGATCACCTCGGCCGGCAGGTCGATTGCGCGGCGCCGCGGATCGCCTCGATCCGGGCGTTCTATCGCCGGCGTCATCGAACCCTATTCAAGCACCACGCCTCGGCACTCCGGCTGCTCAGACGCAGCGAACTCACCCCGCACGCGGAACGGGGACTGGTGGCCTATCTACGCCGGGAGGCGGCCGCTGTTTTCGACGATGCGGAACTCATGGCGCGCGCCCGATCGTGGCTCGTCGAGCATGATTATCTGCTGCTGCGCGAGCGTCACATCCGGCGTTTGGCGATCGCCGCGCGGCGGCATCAGCAGCAGGCGCTGTTCAAGCTTATTGCGGCGGCGATGCCGGCCGAGCGCGATCTGTGGGTGCCGCGCCTGTTGGCGCCGGTCGAGGAGGGCGGGATCAGCCGGCGCGAATGGCTGGACGCCGTACCGTCCAGCAGGTCTGCTCAAAGCCTCGCCGAGCAGATGGAGAAGGTCTCGTTTCTCAAAGAGTTGGGTGCCGACCGGCTGGCTATGCCGGAGCTGCCGCTCGCCGGTCTCGAATATTTCGCACGGCGCATGATGTCGCGGAAACCGGCGGCGCTGACGCGGATCAAGGATCCGCACCGCACGATCGAGGTGGCCTGTTTCCTGCGCCTCACGCTGTTACGTCTGACGGACGCGAGCCTCACGCTTCTCGACCACCAGGTCTCTGCCCTGTGGCACGGCGCGCGGGAACGGGTGCAGGAAACGCAGGCCGCCCGCTTGCGCCGGCTGCTCGGCGATCTTGCGGGGCTCGCCGATGATGAAACTCTCGACGCCGCGGAGCTGCGTTCGCGGCTCAAGAGCCTGATCACTCCTTTTGAACCGGAGCGCCAAGGAACCCAGGTCGCCTCTATTCGGCAGGAACTCGGGCGCAAATCCCAGGACCTGGCTCGGCTGCTGAAACTGGCGCGGGAGGCGCCGCTCGCGGTTCCGACCGATCATAAACTCGCCGCTGCCTTTGCCACGCTTGACGCCCTTTCCGGCTCGCCCAATGCGTTGCCCGACAACGCCGCACAGCCCTTTGGTCCTTCGTGGCAAGCGCTGACCGATCAGCCGGATCGTGCAGCAGCGCTCGGCTGCTATCGCGCGGCGACCCTGATGGGCTTGAAGCGAGCGCTGCGCAACCGCTCGGTGTCGGTCGATCACAGCCTGTCGTACCGGGCGCCGGAGAAGAAGCTGATCCCAGAGAAGCTCTGGCAGCGCGACCGGGGCCGCTTTATTCGCGACCTCAACCTGCCGGCCAGTTCGGAGAAATATCTTCAGCGCCTGGAGGCTGGGCTGAGCGCCGGGCTTGCCGCATTGGCCGAGGCAGTCGAGGCCGGTGCGGTCGCCATCGAGGGCGGCGAAGTGCGATTGCCGCGCCGCAAGCCAGCACCGAAGGACCCGCGCCTTGAGCCGGCGCGACAAGCGCTCGCCCATGCCCTCGGTGATGTCCAGTTTCCAGAAGTTCTGATCGAAATCGACGGCCTGACACGGTTTTCGTGGACCCTTCTTGGCCGCCCGGCCCGGTCGGAGCAGGAATTGGTGACGCTCTACGCCGCCCTCATGGGGCTCGGCTCCGATCTTTCCGTCGCCGAACTGGTGCGCATGGTGCCAGCGCTGGCGGCCGACAGCCTCGGGCAGATGATGCTGAAGATCGAGGCGGAGAAGCGGCTCCGCTCGGCGAATGACGCGGTGCTGCGCTTCATGCGCGCGCATTCCGTCGCCGCCCTTTGGGGACGCGGGCTGTTCGCCTCGGCCGACATGATGAGCCTGGAGGCGACGCGCTATTTGTGGTCGGCGCGGCTCGACCCGCGGCGCCGGACCTACGCGGTCGGGACCTACGCTCATGTCCTCGACCAATGGGGCATCCTCTACGATCAACCCATCGTCCTCAACCGCCGGCAAGCCGGCGCCGCGATCGAGGGCGCCTTGCGCCAGCGCCAAGTCGCGCGGATCGAGCGCGTCGCCGTCGACACGCACGGCTTTACGCATTTCGCGATGGCGCTCGCCAAAGCGGTCGGGTTCGACCTGTGTCCGCACCTGGCAAAGCTCAAGAAGCGGAAGCTCTATCTGCCGAAAGGGCTGGAAATCCCGCAGGTCTTGCGGCCGATCGTGGCCGAAACCGTCTCCCGCCGCGCCATCGCGCGAGGCTGGGAGGGATTTCTGCGGCTCGGCGCTTCGGTGAAACACGGCTGGGATTCGGCGACCTTAGCGCTCGACCGTTTCGGGTCGGCCGCCGCCGGCGACCCCGTCTACAATGCCGGCGACGGGCTGGGGAGGCTGCTGCGGACCCTCTATCTCTGCGACTATCTCAGTAACCCCCCGTTTCGCCTGGAGGTCCTCGATCTGCTCAACCAGGGCGAAGCGGTGCACAGCCTGCAGCGCGCGATCCACAACCGCATGATCACCGCAAAGCATGGACGCACAATGGAGCAACTCGGCACCATCTCGGGCGCCCTGACCTTGCTGGCGAACATCGTCATGGCCTGGAATACACATCGCATCCAGGCAATGATCGACGCGTCGCTCGGCGATCATCCCGACGAGGTGATGCGGCGGCTCGCGCCGATCGGGCACAAGCACATCAACCTGCGTGGCATTCTGACTTTCGATCTCGGCCGCCACAGATCGAGCCTGCTTCGGCAGGCGTCCTCGACTGCGTTGGAGCGCGTGCCCGGTTGAAAAAGCTGACTCTCTCGTAATATCAATGGGTTGCGCCCGATCATACGATGCAACCTCTTGAAATCGCGAGACTTTCAGATCGTCACTTTTGGCACGACGGTTACGACAAGGCCGGGCCGGGCTCGCCGGATTCGGGCGTCGCCCTGCCGGCCGTTGGTCCGGCTCAGGTGGAGTGCGTTCTTCCGGTGGGCGTACAACAACAGGTATGTTTCAAGCCCGACGGTGCCGCCAAATACAACGTCGCCGCCGCCTTCGCCAATAACCACGCCTTCAAGGTCATCGAGACGGCAACAGCGGACGGAACATTGCTGCGCGCGACGCCCTTCGGCGCTAATGGCTTTGGGGTGTTGCCGTTACTGGCGAACACCACCGTCAGCATCGCCAACAACAGCCCCTACCCGCGTAACACCAGTACCAAGGTTCTGTTCACCTTATTGCACCCGACGGAGGATTTTCTGTGCGAGGTCCGCATCCACAATCCCTACTTTCCCGATGATTGGCGCAACCACACAAAATGCACCTGGACCGGGCTGAATTCGTGGCTGGCCAGATTTACCAACTATGGCGACCGTCCGGTCGACGTGAACGAATGGTATGGCGGCGCCCGGCACGGCCGCACCGAAGTGCCGCTAGGGCAGTCGATCGTGATGCCCTTGCACGCTCAGGGCGAGTATTATGTCGGCGCCGGCGGGCCGATGCAGCCCGGGCAGACGATCAAGCTGACCGTGACCGACTACCAGATCGCCAATCAGCTCAGAGAGTTGTGGGTGCGCGATAGCGCGCAGATCCAGCCCAGTGACGACACACTCGCGGTGAATTTGAGCCCTTATCCGATACGCCTGAGCTGGTGCTGCAATGGCGACGATCAGGTTGAGGTGCCACTCCCGCCCTACGGGCGCGTCGAAACCCCATATGCTCTCGGCCGGGTCATTACCGGGCAGAAAAACTATGGCAATGGCGAGGTGGCGCGGGTGGTGTTTCTTGATCCGGGCGGCATTGTGGGGGAGACCTACCACATCAAGACGCCGCCCGGGACCGACCTCCTCCATCCAATAGCAATTGTTCAGGTGCTGGGGCAGCAATATCGCAGCGTCAAACTCTTGAACCGCGGGCCCTACCCAGTAGCGCTGACGTCGTGGTTCATCCCGGGTTTTGTTTCCGTCGGCTATCTTCGGCTCGGCGTGGGCGACACCGGAATCCTGCCGCTTTACGACATCGGCGCACGCAGGGCGGCGATGATGATCACGGCGTTGCTCAGCCCGACGACGCCGAACTTGATCACCACCGTCCTAGCCAGCGACTGGGAGCTGTGCCGGCCAAATAATTGCTACGGGTCCTTTGCCGGGACGGTGAGCTCGCTCACCGGCAGCGCCACCGGTCTAACGACCGGCGAACTTCGACTGCAGATGCGGGGCCGTTTGAGGCTTACGCGCTCGACTCGCGGGATCGATCTCGCCCGCGCCAATATCGACTTGCTCGACCTGCTCGACGAGGGTTCCGGGGCCGGCGAGCTGGCCGAACTGGCGCTGCCCGGCGGCGTGCGGCTTGTGCCGCGCTGGAGCCGCGGGCCGACCACGCTGTTTTCCGAAGTTCCGCCGCCCGGGGCGCAGCCCATCCTTCGGATCCAGGTCACGCGCCGTGGGGACAGTCTCGATTTCTTGCTGAACCTGGCTGCGAGCGGGCTTGCCGAGACACCCGAGCTATGCTCGCCGACAAACCCGACTGTCACCGATCTCGCTAGCCGATTGGTAATCTACGACAGCCGGGGCCGGCTCCTGGACGCAGGCACGAACGAGCCTTGGGAATGCATCGGCGAGCCGCACGAGCCGAGCGCGCTGCTGCTGCAATAAGAACTTGGCCGAGCGAATTTTGTCCGTCGCAGAGCCACTCGCAGTCTTCCGGGCAAAGCCACTCATACCAACCTGATTAGGTGCTGACCTGCGCGAGCCAAGGGTAAGAGCACAACGAGCGGATGCGGCCGGTTTCGCTGAGCAGCCAGTTCCAGGCATCACAGCAGCCATTGATGATGTCTTCGGTGGTGCGAAAGACGCGGTGGG
>DATJLK010000220.1:0-4182 GCA_035509615.1 Allostellaceae bacterium
ACCCCCGGCAGGATGTCATAGGCCTGCTTGACCAGTTTCACGCCGGCCTGCGCGACCCCGCCATAATAGAGCGCGTCCGGATGCAACGCCTTTAGCTTGGTCAGGATCGTCGTGTAATCCGCCTCTTTCGGGTCGAGCTGGTCATGGCCGAGAACCGTGACGCCGTCCTTCTTGGCCTGCGCCGCAAACGCGTCGGCGAGACCGACGCCGTAAGCGCCGCTGTCATCGAGGACGTAGACCGATTTCATCTTATGCACGGCGGCCAGATAATTGGCCATATCAGGGCCTTGATACGCATCGGTCGTGATCGTGCGGAAATAGATCGGCTTGCCTGCCGGACGATACTGAGCAGCGAATTTCGGATCGGTGATATCAGGGTTTGTCGAACTCGGGGTGACGGTGGCGAGATCTCCGGTGCTGAGGATCGGCGCCATCGCTTTGCCCGAGCCGCTCATCTCCGGGCCGATCGCGCCGACGACGGTGGGATCCGAGATCATTTTGCGAGCGTTGGTCGCGGCCTGCGCCGGATCATATTGACCCGCTGTCGTCGTGCCGTTGTCGAGCAGCAGGATGTGGATCTTGTAACCGGCAATGCCGCCCTTGGCATTGGCCTCGTCGATCGCCAGCAGCGCGCCGTCCTCCATGCGCACCGCCGCTTCGGCATCGGCACCGGTGATCGGCATGGCGATTGCGACGGTCACCGACTTGTCGGCGGCAAAGGACGGCTCGGCGGCAAAGAACGGCCATGCCTGGGCCGCGGCAAGGGCGGTGAGCAGCATGATAGCGGGCGGCTCGATCCGTAAAATCTGACGCGATAGCATGGCATCCTGACTCCCGGCGTGTCGTCGGATGCCTCACGCAAATTGTATGCCAAAATCGCGCAGAGCGGTAGCTTGCAGGAACCGCCGCATTGTCGAACCGCACCGCGCGGCCGCGCGCCCTGCCGGCACGCGCCTCAACCCGCCGCACGCTGACCTGCCCGCCCCGTTGGACGCCTGATCCGGGAACCGGCCGACGCGGCCCGGCCGCCGCCTATGAGCTCGCCGGTGCCACCCCCACATACTTGTACTGATGGAGAAGATCGTCGAGCGGGTATTTGTCGTTGCGGGTGATCTGGAAGACACTGATCACCCGGTTCTCGATGTCGCCATTGGCGTCAAAGCTGACTTCACCCTGCAAGGTCTTGACGTGCGAATTCTGGATCGCATCGCGAACCGCGGCGCGCGTCACATCCTTGCCCGAGGCGGCAACCCGCTTGATCGCATCGAGAATGACGAGGGCGCCATCGTAAGCGGTAATCGAGTAATTGCCCGGCTGCTGGCCGTATTTCTTGGCAAAACGCTCGATCATCGGCGCCGCATCGGGGTTTTCGAGGACGTTGGGTGCGGCGATCGTCGCGTACCACCCCTGCGCCGCCGGGAAGCCGGCCCCCTTCAGGATCTCGGCGCCGTAGACGCCGTCGCCGCCGGCCTTAACCACTTTGGGGATGATGTCATAGGATTGCTTGATAACCTTGACCCCGGCCTGGGCGACGCCGCCGTAATAGACCGCATCGGGGTTCAGCTGCTTTATCTTGGTCAGGGTGGTCGTGTAATCGGCTTCCTTCGGGTTCAGCTGATCGCGGCCAAGCACGTTGATGCCGCGTTTCTTGGCCTGTGCCTGGAACGCATCGGCGAGCCCGACGCCATAGGCGCCGCTGTCGTCGAGCACATAGACCGACTTTATCTTTAAGGTATCGACAAAGTAATTCGCCATGTTCGGGCCTTGGTAGGCGTCGGTCGTCACCGTGCGGAAATAGACCGCCTTGCCGCCGGGCCGGTATTGTGCCGCGAATTTGGGATTGGTGATGTCGGGGTTGGTCGAACTCGGGGTGATCGTGGCGAGATCGCCCTGGCTCAAGATCGGCGACATCGCTTTTCCCGACCCGCTCATCTGCGGGCCGATCGCGGCCACGACCGAATCATTGGACACCATCTTGCGGGCATTGGTTGCCGCCTGGGCCGGATCGTATTGGCCGGCGGTCGCAGTCCCGTCGTCGAGTTGCAACACCTCGATCTTGTAACCGCCGACCCCACCGGCGGCGTTGGCCTCGTCGATCGCCAGCATGGCGCCGTCCTTGATCAACTCGGCATCATGCGCATCGGCCCCGGTAAACGGCAGCGTGATGCCGATGGTGACCGATTTGTCAGCGCCCAGCGCCCGGCCACCGCGGCCGGCCAGGAGGCTGACCAGCGCAGTGGTCGACAGGCTGATCATGATGGAACGACGCGACAGCATTTCCGAACTCCCCGTTTCGCGGCTCTTGCTCGCTTCGCAGCAAATGCCGTGTCGGAACTTGACACGATTTCACCCCGGAAAATACACGATCTTGTCGTGCGGTTCAGCTTTGTCGTGGCTCGGAGGCAGCAAGATGGCGGGCCCCAAGCGGCGGGTGGCCGCGCGTGCCGGCGCCGGAACGGTGGACGGCTGGCGGCGAGCGGCCGGATGACGGCTTCGCCTGCGGTAGCGGGCGACCCCATATCCTGGATTGGTCTCGCCCGGCCGGGGGCGAGCGGGTAGAATAGCAAGCCGGTCATCGCAGGGAGGAGTGCCATGCTTGAGGCAAAACCACAGCAATCGGCGGTGCCGCGGTTTGACGAGTTGATGGCGCGGGCCGAAGCACTGGTTCCGATGCTGCGCGAACGAGCCGAGCGCGCCGAAGAACTGCGCCAGATGCCGGCGGAGACGATCGCCGAGCTCCATTCGAGCGGTCTCTTTCGCATGCTGCAACCGGCCCGCGTTGGCGGCAGCGAACTGCCGTATCGCGCACTGTTCGAACTGAGCGCGGTGGTCGGCCGGGGCTGTGGCTCAACCGCCTGGGTCCTGGCCAACCTTGCCGCCCATCACTGGCTGTTGGGCATGTGGCATCCCGAAGCGCAGGAAGAGATCTGGGGCGAGTCGCCCGACAGCCTGATCAGTTCGGCGCTGATTTTTGCCCGCGGCCGCGCCAGTCGTGTACCCGGCGGCTATCGACTGAGCGGTCGCTGGCCGTTTTCGAGCGGCGTCGACGCCTCGACCTGGAACATGCTCGGCGCCATCGTCAGCGACGAGGAGACCGGGCAGACCGAGCCGCGCATGTTCTTGCTGCCAAAGTGTGACTATCAGATTATCGATACCTGGCAGGTCATCGGTCTTGCCGCGACCGGCAGCAAGGATGTCGAAGTCTCCGACGTGTATGTTCCGGCCTATCGCACGCTGGCAACCGAGCGGATCAAAGGCGGTCCCAATCGCGGCAGCGAATTGAACCCTGGCAGTCTCTACCGATTGCCGGCGGTGAGCCTGTTTGGCTTTGCGATAGCCGGTGTCTCGCTCGGCATCGCGCGCGGTGCCATCCGCCATTTCGCCGAAACCACGCGCACTCGGCTTAGCGCCTATACCGGCCGCAACATTGCCGATTTCACCAACATCCAGGTCCATCTCGCCGAGGCGTCAGCGCTGGCCGACGCGGCCGAGGCGATCGTGCTGCGCGATTGCGACGAGGCAACGCGGATCACCGAAGCCGGGATCGTGCCGAGCCTCGAACAGCGGGCGCTTTACAAGCGCGACGGCGCCTTTGCCGCGACCCTGTGCACCCGCGCCGTCGACCTGCTGTTCTCCGCTTCCGGTGGTGGTGCGATTTATGCACGCAATCCAATCCAACGCGCTTTTCGTGACGTTCACGCCGCCAACGCCCACTATAATTTGAATTGGGACGTGAACGGGGCGATCTATGGCCGGGTCGCTCTCGGCCTGCCGCCGGACGCGCCGTTGTGATGCGACAGTGAGGGGTCGACCGTGCACAACACCAAACCGCAACCCGCAGCGCCCGTGATCACCGCCGGCGACGAGCATCCTGGCAGCCACGCCGCCGCCGTCAAATCGACAAGCGGAGAAGGCTTTGACTCGCGCGATTTCCGCAACGCGCTCGGCAGCTTCGCGACCGGCGTCACGATTATTACGGCGCGCGGCAAGGATGGCGGTCTCTACGGGATGACGGCAAATTCGTTCACCTCGGTATCGCTGACGCCGCCCTTGGTGTTGTGGAGCGCTTCCCTCTATGCGCAGAGCCTGCCGGCATTCCAGGAGGGATCGCACTTCGTCGTCAATATTCTGGCTTACGACCAGATTGATTTGTCGAACGAGTTTGCCCGCAAGCACGATAAC
>DATJLK010000221.1:0-5394 GCA_035509615.1 Allostellaceae bacterium
CACGCCCGGGCCCGGGCGTGACGTGATGTCCTCGATCAGGGCACGGATCGCTTCGACCGCCTCGTCCCGCTCCGGCGAACGCTGTAGAGCCTCGGCAACGCCCTCCACCTTCCAACGATAGATACCGAAACATCCCGCCCCGTATAAAGCTGTGGCGACCGTTCGAACTTCGTCTCAGTCACTACCCGGTATGCGCATTGATGATGTCCAGCGCTGGCCCATTCGCCCGCAGCCATCGCCGCATTGGGTGCACCGGGTGACAGCGACCGGCGCAGCGCTCCATCGAGCGCACGCCAACGCCGTCCGCAGGATCACGGCATCAAGAACCGAGCCGCACTAGGCAACGGAAAGACAACCATCAGCCGCGCGACAATTTGCGAATGCGGTGGTTTTCGGTGTCGCCGATGTAGATCGCGTGATCGGGGCCGACAACCGCGCCGTGCGGCCGGCCAAGCCCGGCTGATATGGCGGGGCCGCCATCGCCCTCGGGACCTTTATGCCCGCCGGCGATCGTTTCGACGATACCGGTCGCGGCATAGATGCGACGGATCGCGTGGTTTTCGGTATCGACGATCAGGATGTCGCCGCCCGGATCGAGTGTAAATTCCTTGGGCGCGTCGAATACCGCCTGCAGCGCCGGGCCGCCATCGCCCGAATAGCCGCGCGCCCCGGTGCCGGCGATGGTCGTGATGATGCCGGTCATGGGATCGACCGCGCGCAAGCTGCTGCCCTGGCGTTCGAGGATCAAGACGGTACCGTCGGGTGCGAGCCTGACCGCGCGCGCGCCAAACACCCCCGCCGCTGCTGCCGGCCCGCCATCGCCGGTATGCGCCGCGACCCCGGTGCCGGCAAAGGTGGCGATCGTGCCGCTGCCGAGATCGACCACCCGCACCCGATGATCGGCGACATCGGCGATAAACAGCCGTTGCTGGGCGGCATCGAAGCCAAGCCCATTCGGCTCGACCAGACCGGCCCGCACCGCCGGACCGTTATCGCCGGAATAGCCGGCAGCGCCATTACCGGCAGAAGTCGTAACCACGCCCGAGATCCCGTCAATCCGACGCACGCAATGATTGTGGCGGTCGGCGACATAGATGTTGCCGTCGCGGTCGACCGCGATACCGTAGGGCTCGTTGAACGAAGCTTCGAGCGCCGGTCCGCCATCGCCGGAATAGCCAGCAATGCCGTTGCCGGCGACCGACGTAATGATGCCGGTATGCCCGTTGACCCGGCGGATGCGGTGATTGAAGGTGTCGGAGAAATAGAGGTTGCCCGCGGGATCGAAGCCGATATCGAACGGGCTGTTGAGCTGCGCCGCGGTCGCCGGCCCGCCATCGCCGGAAAAACCGCGCTCGCCGGTGCCCACCGCAGTGGTGATGATCCAGGATTGATCGGCCATGTCTTGCCCTCCCGCTTCCCGCTCCCGCGACAATCGCGCGATGTTAGCACTGCTTCCCCCGGCGGCGAGTACGGATGTAGATTGTCGGCATGGCTTTCTTGCGACGATTGCAGCCCCGGCTGCTGCACACCGCCACATTGTTGCTGGCCGCGGGCGTGCTGCTCGGGGCATCGCCAAGCGGTCAACAAGACAGTGCTTCGCTCGCCGGCCAGCTGCTGGTTGCGGCGCCCGATATGGGTGACCCGCGCTTTGTGCACGCGGTAATCCTGCTGTTGCGGCAGGACGATACCGGCGCCCTTGGCATCGTCCTCAACCATCCGGTCGAACAGCGTTCGGTCGCGAGCCTGCTCGCGGCGGCCGGCGACCACGACACTGGAGTTGACGGCAGCATCGAGGTCTATGCCGGCGGGCCGGTCGAGCCGCAGCTCGGGTTTGTCGTGCACAGCCCGGACTATCACGACGCCGCAACCCTGATGGTGGGGACCGAAGTGGCGATGACCGCGGACAAGCAGATACTGCGCGATATCGGCCATCACAAAGGTCCCAAAAAAGCGCTGTTCGCCTTTGGCTATGCCGGCTGGTCCGCCGGCCAATTGGCGGGCGAGATCGCCGAACATGACTGGTTCACGACAACCGGCGACCCCAAACTGATCTTTGACGAAGACCGCGACCATCTGTGGGACGAGGCAATGGCGCGCCGCACCCGCGATCTATAGCTGTCCTGAACCGGCCAAGCGCCGGTTTGTCCGACCGATCGGCTCCGCGAAGTGTCGCGTCAGCGGTATTCGGCACCGCAATCGCCGATCAGGGCGAGGAGGTCGCGGGATTTGGCGAGGATGGGCTCGATAGCGACGTAGTCGGCCGGGTCGAGGGTGAACGCGAAGGTGCGGGCGTTGGCGGCGAGATGCTCGACGATGCCGAGCCGCGCACCGATGATGACCCCGGCCACAGCGCTCTGGTCGAGAATGCTGCGCACGCCGATATTAGCAATCCCGACACCATGCTTGTCAGCGACCCGCTTTAACGCCTGCAGCAACTCCTGAAACAAGGCCCAGCCGCCCCAGGCGTCGATCATCTGCTTGTATTTCTGCAATGAGGCGGTGGCGAGATCGGCGCGGGACGGCTCCGGACGCCCGAGATACTTCTCTGACAGCAGGCCGCCGAGCACAGTGCCGTAGGTCAGCAGCGCGATTCCATGCTCGGCGCAAAACGCCGCCATCCCAACTGCCGGCCGGCGGTCGACCAGCGAGTATTGCACCTGGTTCGAGACGATGCGGATGCCGTTCGCAATGATCCGGTGGAGATGCTCGGTGTCGAAATTGGTCAGTGCCAGATGACGGATCTTGCCGGCCTCGCGCAGATCGGCCAAATGCTTGAGCGCATCGAGGTAGCGCGGGTCGGCATAATCCCACCAATGGAATTGCAGCAGATCGAGGCGGTCGACCCCCATCCGTGACAATGAAATGCCGACCGCCTGTTCGACGACCGGCCGCGTCATCGGTCCGGGATACGGCACCCATTTGGTAAAGGCTTGGAACTCGCCGAGCCTTCCCTCGCCGTGGCGGTCGGCAAAACGGCGGCGGAATTCGCCGATCAGATCCTCGGCCGGGCCGTAATGGTCGGCGAGGTCCCAGGTCGTGAAGCCGGCATCGTGATAGCGAAACATCTCGTCGACGGCGCGGTCGCGATCGATCCGGCCATGCGCGCCCGAGACCTGCCACATGCCATTCAAGATGCCGCAGATCTCGAGGTCGGGGGTGAGCCGATGACGGCTCGCGGCAGGCAGGCTCAATTCTTGCTCCTCCCCAGGGGTCAGGCGCCGGCGACCGTCAGTTCGTCGATGCGCAGGGTGGGCGCGTCAAAGCCGGCCTTGAATTCGAGGTCGTTGGCCGCGACAAGACGCAAAAACATGTCCTTCAAATTGCCGGCAACCGTCATCTCGCTGACCGGAAACGCAATCTCGCCCCGGTCGATCCAAAAGCCGGCGGCACCGCGGCTATAGTCGCCGGTCACGCCATTGACCCCCATCCCCATCATTTCGGTCACGTAAAAGCCGCTTGCAATGTCCGACATCAGCTCCTGCGGGCTCAGTTCGCCCGGCTCAATCCACACATTGGTCGCCGACGGTCCCGGCGGCGAGGAGGTGCCGCGCGCGGCGTGGCCGGTCGATTTCAGGTGCAACTGACGCGCCGAGCGCAAATCCAGCAGCCAGGTCGTCAACATACCTTTATCGATGATGGCGCGGCGATGATTGGCGAGCCCCTCGCCGTCGAACGGTTTGGAGCGCAGCCCGCGCTGGCGGTGTGGATCGTCGATGATCGTGATCGCCGCGGGAAAGATGCGCTCACCGAGCTTGTCTTTCAAAAAGCTGGTGCCGCGAGCAATGGCCGGCCCGGAAATCGACCCCAGCAGCGCCGAAATGAAACCGCGCCCCACCCGCGGATCAAACACCACCGGGCAGCGGCAGGTCGGCATCTTTTTGGCGCCGAGCCGTTTGACCGCGCGCTCTCCGGCGGATTTGCCGATCTCGGCCGGGTCGCGCAGATCGGCGGCATAGACCGCACTCGCATAATCATAATCGCGCTCCATGCCGGTGCCGTGGCCGCCGATGACCGAAGCGCTGACCCCCTGGCTTGTGCCGGAATAGCCCCCGGAAAACCCGTTCGAGGCGGCGAGTGCAACCTGCGAGCGGCCCCAGCCGGCCTCCGCACCTTCGGAATTGGTAACACCGGGGACCGCGAGTGCCGCTTCTTCGGCCGCACGGGCGCGCTCGATCAGCACTTCGGCGCCCGGCTCCTGCGGATCCTCCATATCGAGCACCGGCCAGTCATGGGCAATCTCGCCGGGGTCGGCGATGCCGCAAAACGGGTCCTCGGGCACGGTGCGCGCCATCGCCACCGCGCGCTCGACGAGTTCGTCCAATGCCTTTGACGCGCGGTCGGAAGACGACACCACCGCCTGCTGACGCCCGACAAAGACCCGCAACCCGAGATCGTGGCCCTCCGAGCGTTCGAGCTTTTCGGTTTTGCCCAGCCGGCGGCCATGCGACAGCGAGGTGCCTTCAAAGAACACCGCATCGGCAGCGTCGGCGCCGGCCCGGCGGGCACGCCCGATCAGGTCGTGCAACAGGTCTATCGCGTTTGCCGTGGTCTCGTTCATCACACCTCCTCAGCGATTTTTACAATGAGGCCCAACGACGGTGAGCCGAGCATTTGCCCCCTCACCGCTGACAGAGGCGGAGGCCCGGGCCGGCGCTGCCAGGATGGCCCGCTGTTCCAGCCAGCGGCAAGCTCCGGCTTCCCGATTTTTCCGGAATGACGAATAGCAAGCAGCCCGGCTGCCGTTGCGCCTTGATGTCCCTCGCGCCGCGTTGCGAATGAATGATCATTTCCAGATCGGTTTGCCGGAGCCGGGAAGGCCGTAGCTCGACCATTTTCGCGTGACCTCGGCGACGATCTCCTCGGCCATGCGGATCGGCCGCCCCCACTCGCGCCGGGTCTCGGGCGGCATCTTGCCGGTGGCGTCGAGACCGATCTTGCCGCCGAGCCCCGATTCCGGCGAGGCAAAATCGAGATAGTCGATCGGGGTGTGGTCGACGAGGGTAATGTCGCGCACCGGATCCATGCGGGTCGAGACCGCCCACATGACCTCCTTCCAGTCGCGCGCATCGATGTCGTCATCGACCACGATGACAAACTTCGTGTACATGAACTGGCGCAGAAACGACCACACCCCCATCATCACCCGCTTGGCGTGGCCGGGATAGGCCTTGCGGATCGCCACCACCGCGATGCGGTACGAGCACCCCTCGGGCGGCAGCCAGAAATCGACGATCTCCGGAAATTGCTGCTGCAGCAGCGGAATGAACACCTCGTTCAGCGCCTCGCCCAGCACCGAGGGCTCGTCCGGCGGCCGGCCGGTGAGGGTCGACAGATAGATCGGGTCCTGCCGCATGGTGATCGCCGAGATGCGGAACACCGGGAACTGTTCGACCG
>DATJLK010000222.1:0-29244 GCA_035509615.1 Allostellaceae bacterium
CACGGGATGCGGGTCGCCGAATATTTGCGGCGGTGGAAATTGCCGAGCGATCATCCGCTGACCGCGCCGGCCGATTCCGAACAGCGCTCGGCCATGGCCAAGGAGCTCGGCCTCGGCCGCAAACGCGGCCGCCCGCGCGGCCGAGCGCGCCGTCGAACCTAGTCGTCGGCGGCGTTTTCGGCATGTCGGCAAAGCGCGAGGGCGATATCCGTTGCGCTGCGCCGACGCACGGTCGAGCCGGTGCGGTGAACCTCTACCCGCGATCGCCGCCGTCGCCGAGATATCGCCAGCTCTTGCTCTGCGAGACCTGCTCGGCGACGCGACGCGCCTCCAGTTGGACGAGCGCGTGGCGGATCGAGGTAAACGCCAATGCCACCCCTTTTTCGCGCCGCAACGCATTGCGGATCTCGGTTGGACGGGCGGCGCGCGGCGCAATCGACTGCAGGATCGACTCGATCAACTTGGCGTTGGTACCACGTCTCAGGCGGCGCGGTGCGACTGGTTCAGCCGGTAATGCGGCTGTGTCCGTAACCGGTTCAGCCGGCTCGCCTGGCCATTCGCAGGGTGGCGGGCACCCGGCAAACTTTCGCACCGCCCGCATTGCTGCAGCATAGCCCGCGGCAAAGGCTTCCCGTCTTACGGCATCGATCTCGTCCTGCAGCCGCGTCAACGCTGTTTTGGTCATTGGTTAATGTCCTTGTCGTCCGTAGTCGAAATAATACGGCAACATTCTCTCGTCTAATAGACTATCAATCGATGTTAAGTACCTTGCCGTGAGACCACCGCCGCTTTGCCGGGCGGGTGTCTCGGACCTGGGCATCCAGGAGGCAGAGCATGAGTTGCGCAGCACCGTGCCGCAGCTTGGGGAAGTCCGGTTTCGGCCCGGTTTGGCAATCGATTGTGGGTCTGGACGGTGGCGCCGATTTTCTCGGAGGCGATGACGCGGTCCGGCAGATGCTCGGGCGGTCAGCGCCTCGATCAAGCGCGTCGCGCAGAGCCTCGAGAAAGCGCGTCGCGCAGAGCCTCGAGAAAGCGCGTCGCGCCAACCCCGCCGGCTTATGACTGCCGCGAGCTTAGGACTATCGTAAATATCATCGCATACTCGATTTGCGTACCGCATCAGGAAACAGAGAGAGGGTCGTCATGGCTGATCTGGTAGTGATTGCATTCCCTTCCGAAGCAAAGGCGGAGGAGGTCCGCCAAAAATTACTCGATTTGCAAAAAGAATATCTGATCGAGCTCGGCGATGCCGTGATCGCCCTCAAGCAGCCAAACGGACACGTCAAGCTCAATCAGCTGTTTCACCCGACCGCTGCCGGCGCGGCCGGCGGCGCGCTGTGGGGCACGCTGATCGGCATCTTCTTCTTGATGCCCCTGGTGGGGACGGCGCTCGGCGCTGCCGCCGGGGCGCTCGGCGGCGCCCTCAGCGATGTCGGCATCAACGATGCGTTCATGAAGGACGCCGCGCAAACCCTGCAGGCCGGCGATGCCGCCCTCTTTCTGCTGATCCGCAAAATGACGACCGACAAGGTGCTGGACGATCTCAAGGGTGCTGGCGGCACGGTGCTGCGCACCTCGTTCGACCACACCAAGGAAGAAGCCCTGCGCGCGGCCTTGGCGGCCCATATCGGCGCGGCGCCGGCGGCGGGGTGAAAGCGGGGACCAACGCCTGACGCGCCGAAATCGAGCGACGCGCCGGGATCGAGGGACGCGCCGGGCGCGGCGTAGTCGATTTTTGACGGCATTGCCGATTTGACTGTCTCGATGCGTGGTTTGACTGTCTCGATGCGTGGTCGGACCATTGGCAACCGCCAAAACCGCGGCAGTGAGCCGAGCCGAAGCGCTGCTTGACACCGTTCCGGGTCATCGGCATAGAGTTTGCACTGGTATTCCCGCCTGGGTGTTCCCCGCTGGCTCGTGCGCCGGCGGCCCCGGTTGAGATGATTGGCGGCAGCAGGAGGGCAAAATGGCGGCGTTCAACATGATCTCGGCAGATTCGCACATCGTCGAGCCACCGGACATGTACGTTTCACGGTTTAGCCCTAAATTGCGCGATCACGCGCCGCGCATGGAGCGCCGCAAGACGCCGACCGGTCGGGAGTACGATGCGTGGATGCTCGACGGCCAGCAGGTCGGAACCCTGGGCGCGGTGATGCAGGCCGGACAGCGGTTTGAAGACCCCTCGCAAATCGACTTTCTCGGGCTGTGGGAGGATGTTCGCAAGGGCGCCTATGACGCCGAGGCGATGCTCGCCGAAAACGAGGAGGACGGCATCTGGGGTTCAGTGTTGCAGCCAAGCCAGGGGCTGTTCTGGTACCGCATTCCGAACAGCGAACTGTTGAGCGAGATTTGCCGCGTCTATAACGACTGGATCGCCGATTTCTGCAAGCCGCATCCGCGCCGGCTCAAGGGCATCGCGATGCTCAATGTCGACGATCCCGATGCGGGCGCCAAAGAGCTCGAGCGCTGCGTCAAGATGGGTCTGGTCGGATCGTTTATCCCGGTGGCGCCCCGCCCCGACAAGCCCTACAGCAGCCCCGTCTATGATCGCTTCTGGGCGGCCGCTGAAGAACTCAAGCACCCGTTGCTGCTGCATATCGGCACGCCGCGCGACGGCGTCCCCGCCAACGAGTTCACCACCGATGTGACTGCGTTAACCGGCGCAGGACGCTCGACGACCGATTACTGGGTGCGCTATTCGCTGGGCTCGATGCTGTTCGCGGGCGTATTCGACAAGTTCCCGGGCCTCAAGATCGGCTCGGTCGAGCACGAAGCCGCTTGGATCCCGCACTGGCTGAAGCAGATGGACTTCACCTATGTCGAGCGCCCGGTCTTCACCAAGGGCTGGCGGTCGAAAGACGGGTTGATGCCGAGCGACTACTGGAAGCGCAACATGTTCGTCGAGTTCATGGAAGACGATATCGGCGTCAAGTTGCGCGACTATATCGGTGTCGAGAACATGTTGTGGGGCAGCGACTATCCGCATGCGGAGGCGACATTCCCCCGCTCGCAGCAATTTCTGTCGCGGATGTTCGACGGTGTACCCCAGGAGGATTTGCGCAAGATCACGTCCGAGAACGCGGCGAAGATGTTCTCGTTCGAGATGAACTGACTCCCGCCGCCGTCACCGGGCTTGACCGGCGTTCGCCGTTCGGAGCGGTCGTACGCGGCCGCTTCAAGCCCGGCGATTGGGCTTAACCGGGCGCGAGCGGCGGCGTACTCCGGTGTCGTTTTCAGAGGACGCCGGCTCATGGGGTTATGAGTGAGCGCGATATCGCAAGCCTTTGTCGCTGTCGCCAAGACAGTGGATTTGGCACCGGGGGAAATGAAGTTCATTGCGGTCGATGGCGAACGCCGAGTGCTCGCCAATGTCGAGGGGACGTTCTTTGTCCTGAAGGATGTTTGCGGGCACCGGAACGCGCCGCTGTCACGCGGCAGGCTCGACGGCTATGCCATAGAGTGTCCGCTGCACTTTGCGCGATTTGATGTACGCACCGGCAGATTGCTCGACGGGCCGGTGTCGATCGATGTCCCGGTCTACGAGGTATTGGTCGACAGCGACACGATCTATGTCCGGCGCTAGAGCGTCGGAGTAGACTGGCGGGTACTGGCCGCCAGCTTGCCACCCCTGTCCATGCCAGCGGCAGGCGCTCGACCCCGCTGTCGCGGGGTGACGAAGAGACGGCTGATCGGAAATCGTCTGTGTGGTTCGCGCGGCTCGTATGGCTGCTCCAAAGTCTGTCGTCTGGAGGCATTGACCGGGCGGTTTGAGCAGGCGCGCTGGGCTTGTGCCCCGGGCCGGTCTGATTGGCTTTCGCCATGTCGCGCGCGACGGCGCCAAGGTGATGGCCAACGCCTCAATCCAGGGCAATAAGCGGGGTGCGGATGCAGACGGCCGACGCTGAGCGGGCCATCGCGATCGCGGTTTGGCTGGAGCGCGCCGCAGCAGCGATGCCACCAGCGCGAACAGTGCGCTACCCCATGAGCCAAGAAGCCGCATCGGCCCAATCCGACGCCCGGCGCGGCTCGCAACGCCTGTCGCCATCCCCGTTGCCAAAAGCGAGCTACTCGGACAGCCGCTGGCGCCGGCCGTCCCGCAGGCGATCGGGGCGAGGTCAGCTGCCAGCAGGAAGACCAGACGCAAATCACCGACCGGCCGGAGAGCACCATTGTTGTTGAGGGGCGCAGCCGGCGAGATCTG
This sequence comes from Allostellaceae bacterium, assembly GCA_035509615.1. Taxonomy (GTDB): domain Bacteria; phylum Pseudomonadota; class Alphaproteobacteria; order ATCC43930; family CGMCC-115725; genus AP-15. The sequence goes on from DATJLK010000222.1 coordinate 4,202, forward strand.
TGGATGCGCCGAGCGTAACAGAGATTCACAACTCTTAATTTCTCGCAATCTCGAGCCCGGCTCAGTTTAGCGGCCCCGGACAAGCCGAAAGGACCACGATGTCGCTGTTTCCCGGTCCGACCTCGGTGGTGCAGAGGGCGCCGGAACATCATCGCGATCGGCGCGATGCCGTTCTAGACGACTTCTTCAGGACCGGAGCTTGCTGCAAGGCCCCGGCGAGAGCTGGGGCGGGCTCCGGCGCATAGTATCTGACTTGGGTGAGAAGCTTGGCGATTGACGATTATGACGCGGATCGAACCGGATTGCTGCTTGTCGATCCCTACAATGACTTGTTGAGCGATGGCGGCAAACTCTGGCCAAAAGCCAAAGCGATCGCCGAGGCCGTCGACTTGCTGACGCATCTGCGCGCTCTCCTCGAAGCAGCTCGCCGTGTCGGCGTCATCGTCTTTTACGTGCCGCATCGGCGGTGGCGCGAGGGCAATTACGACGGATGGCGGCATCCCGGCCCATGTCAGACCTCCACCGACCGCGATTCCATCTTTGGCGAGGGCTTGTGGGGTGGTGACTGGCATCCTGACTTCGTGCCCCAGCCGGGCGATGTGGTGATCCAGCAGCATTGGGGCCACAGCGGATTTGCCGGTACCGACCTCGACTTTCAACTCAAGCAACGTGGCATCGAGAAGATCATCATAGCCGGAATGGTTGCGAACACCTGCGTCGAGGCGACCGCCCGCTGCGCCGCCGAACTCGGATATCACGTTACTTTGGTGCGGGACGCGACAGCAGCCTTCAGCTTGGAGGCGATGCACGCCGCGCACGACATCAACGGACCAACCTTTGCGCACGCCATCATGACGACCGATGCGGTGATCGCCGCCCTGGTCAAGGCGTAAGCCCATCCCGCCGATCCGGCCTACGCCAGTTCCTGCAACAGCTGTTTGGCTTCTTGCAGGTCTGCCGTGGCGAAACCTTCGGTGAACCGATCATAAACCGATCCCAATAGCTCTTTTGCCTCGGCGACAAGGCGCTGGCCGCGCCACAGTCGCGCGAGGCTGATTGCCGTGCGCAGTTCCCAGGAGAGCGCCCGCTGTCGGCGACTCCAGTCGAGCGACCGCAGAAAACATCCTTCGGCAGCGACTGCGGCGCCGGCGGCATCCTCCGAGATGACCAGTTCGCCCTTGATGCGCCACAATTCGGCGAGGCACCAATGTTCTTCGGTCCGCTGCGCCCGTGCGAGGCCGTCATCGATAGCTTCGAGGGCGGCCGCGACCCGCCCGGCGCCGCCCAGACCTTCCGCCAGGGCGGAGAGATACGGGGTATAGTATTGTGTAAAGCCGGCTTGGCGAAGTTCGCCGCCAGCCTCGCGCAATCGGGTCAGTCCCCGATCGAAATCGCCCCGTTTGATCAACAGAATACCCTGAAAGCAGCGGCCGTAGGCATGCCAGATATCGAGCGAGTGCCGGTTTGCGTGCTCGATCAGCATCGTCGTGAACCGGTCGGCCAAGCCAAAAGCACCCGTCAGCAAGGCGAGCGGACAGGCCGATTGTGCCAGCAGGTTACACAAGGTCAGCGCGTGATTTATCGCTACTGCGTCAGCAATCGCCTGCTCGACCATCTGCATGGCCTGGTCTGGCAACCCTTGCAGCCATAAGATTAGCGCAAGCACCCGGCGCGCTGCGACCACTTGGTCGTTTTGAAAGCGGATGATGTGGGTGCTGCTGACGGGCGTTGTGTAGTTCGCCAGCATATGCTCGATATGCTGGCGAGCGCATCTCTGGTCGCCGAGGAAATGCTGTGCCGTCCCGATCAAGCGCTCGCCGATCAGCCGGTCGGTCGCCTCGGTTGCGAGGTTGCGGAACTGTTCGCCATGCGCCAACGCCGCCCGGAAGTTGCCGCTATTGATGCTTTCTGCGAACAACCCCCAGATCGCCCGCAGCTGATAGTCGGCATCGCCGACCCTCTCGGCCAATCCGAGCGTCATTGACCACGCGGCATGGATTTCGCGGAGCGGGTCGCGCGAGTACATCCGCGACAGGCTGAGCGCGGTGGCGAGGCGCATGCGAAGCCGGGCGTGCTGGTCGGCCTCGGTCGCGACATAGGTCAGCGCCTGCTCGACCCGCCGCCGGCATTCGCTCATCAGCGAAAACTGCAACCACAACGGCACGGCATCGACTGTCAGCATCACCCCGAGTTCGGCGTCGCCGCCCGGCGAATAGGCCCAGTCCAGCGCCGCGCGCAGATCGTCGAGGCGATGGCCATACTCGGCAAGCCATGCGGCCGTCGCTCGACTTTCCCATTCGCGCCGCGCCCGGCGGAACAGGTCGCGGTGGTATTCGGCGTGGCGGCGGGCGGTCTCGGCGCGTTCGCCGCTCTCGGCCAGTTTCTCCAGCGCGTATGAGCGGGTAGTGTCGAGCATCAGATGCGAGGCGACATCGCCGCTCAGATCGGTCGAGATCAGCGACTTTGCCGCCAGGTTCGCGATGCCTTCGATTGCATCGGCGGCCGTGATCCGTTGATTCATGGCGACGGCGATGGCCGCGTCGATCGTGAAGGCGCCGCGAAAGGCGGCAAGGCGCTGGAGAATGACCTGCTCGGTCGGCGCAAGCAGATCATAGCTCCAGTCCATCATCGCGCGCAGCGTCTGGTGACGCGGCAACGCGGTGCGGCGCCCCTTGGTCAGCAGCGCAAAACGATCATCGAGCTGAGCGGCGACGCCCCTGACCCCGAGGGCATCGACTTGAACCGCCGCCAGTTCGAGCGCCAGCGGCAGGCCGTCGAGCCGGCGACAGATCTCCAGAACCGGCGCCACATTGGCATCGTCCAGGATAAAGGAATCCACCGCCGCGGTGGCGCGCTCGTTGAACAGCTGAACGGCAGAATGCTCGAGCGCCCGGGCAGCTGAGAGCTCGGCCGCTTCCGGCGGAAGATCCAGCGAGGCCAGGCGGTGCAGCCGCTCGCCTTCGGCCCGCAACGGTTCGCGGCTGGTGGCCAGCAGGTGAATGCCGGGCGCCGTGCGCAACAGGGCCTCGGCCAGCACCGCCGCGGCGCTGACAACGTGCTCGCAATTGTCGAGAATGAGGAGAAGCTTTTTCCCCTCCACCGCGCGCGCCACCACTTCTGCCGAAATCTCATTGCCGCCGAGTTTGAGACCGAGGACGCCGGCGACCGCGGATGGCACCAGACCGGGATCCGACACCGGCGCAAGCCCGACGAGCCAGACGCCGTCCGGGTAGGACGCGCTCACGGCATCGCCGATCGCCAGCGCCACCGTGGTCTTGCCGATCCCGCCCGGACCGACGAGGGTCAAGAAACGGCGCTGCGGCAGCTGGGCTGCCAGAATGGCCACGGTATCGGTGCGGCCGATAATGCGCGTCAGCGAGGCCGGCAAATTGCCTATTGCAGCTCTGTCGAGTGGGGCGTTCGCCGGCTCTCGCTGCTCGTGCGTGACCGGTGCGACAAAGGTGTAACCGCGGCCGGGGTTGCTCGCGATGTATCGCTTTCCCGCACGGCCGTCGCCGAGCGCCTTGCGCAGCGCGGCGACATGGACCCGCAACGCGCCCTCGTCGACGACCGTGTCGGGCCAGGTGCGGGCGATCAGGTCGTCCTTGCGGATCGTCTCGCCGGCGCGCTCGACAAGTGCGAGCAGAATGTCCAATGCGCGGCTACCAAGGCGCATCGGTTTCCCGTCCTCGAGCAGTGTGCGCTGGGCCGGGATCAGGCGGAACGACCCGAAGATGAAAGTTTCATCATCCACCGGGAGCGTCCTCAAGTGACCCTTGATTAAGACAGGCCGCGCGAGGTTTGGCAACGCGAGGGCGACCCACCCGAGGGGTTTGCCAAGCCGATCATGGCTCCCTGCAAAGATCCGTAAAGGTGGTCGTTGCAGAACTTCACAACCGTTAACGCGACGACGCGACGCAGAGCGGCAAGAATAGAGCCATAAACAAAGGGGCACGAATGAGGACAAATCCCGGCGCCGAGCCCACCGTCAACCACAAAGGCCGGCCGCCGCGCGACGCGCATTGGTCGAGCCGGCCAGCACCTGACGCGGCCCTTGAATTCGGCCATTTTCGCCTGCTGCTGCGGCAACGGCGATTGGTCGCCGACGGTCTGCCAATCGAGTTGGGGACCCGCGCCCTCGATCTTCTGTTAGTTTTGCTCGAGGCCGACGGAGCGCTGGTCACCAAAGACGAACTCTTGCAGCGTGTGTGGTCAGGCATCACCGTCGCAGACGAAAACCTGAAGGTTCAGATCTGCGCACTGCGCAGGGCTCTTGGCCGAGACCATGACTTTATCCGCACGGAATTCGGCCGCGGCTACCGGTTCACCGCCGCGGTTCGTCCGACCGCCAGCGATGACGATTGCCGATGCCCGGCGCGAGCGCGGCATCGGTCAGGTGATGGGTTGGTTCCTCAATGGATTGCGCGGCGATCGCCAAGCGGCTCGTGCATTCGAAGATCAGGCCGGCGCGCGTGTTGATCGAGCCCGCGCTCGGGATGCCGCATGCGGCCGGCACCGGACCGGCTGCGCGATGCAGCGAGGAAGAGAACGTGGCTATACGCTCTATTCCAGCCATCTTGGATCGGTGTCCCGGCCATCCGATCGTGCCAGTCAAACGCTGGTGGAAAGCTGCGGCTTTTGCCGCCGTGCTGGGCCTTGTGGTGCATGGCGTTCCGGCCCAGGCGGCAGCGAGCAGCGGCGATACCGTGCAAGGCCTTTACGACGCGTTGCTGAGCACGATGAAGAACGGCCGCCTCCTAGGCCAGGCCGGCCGCTTCACCCAGCTCGAGCCGGTCATTCTTCGCAGCTTCGACATTGCGTCGATGGCGCGGCTGGCCGTCGGCCGGTACTGGCCTTTGCTGAGCGCGGAACAGCGGCAGCGGCTGACCGAAAGCTTCGGCCGTTACATTTCGGCGATCTATGCCGACCGCTTTGACAGCTATGGCGGGCAGAAGCTGGAAGTGACCGGCGAGCAGTCCGCCTCATTCGGGGTAATGGTGACGAGTGAGATCATCAAGGCCAATGGTGAGCCGGTCGAAGTCGATTATCTGATGCATCACGGCAGTGATGGTTGGCTGATCTCCGACATCTATCTCGACGGCACGATCAGCGAGGTGGCGACCCGGCGCTCCGAGTTCGCGACAATCCTGAAGCAGGATGGCATCGATGGCCTGATCGCAGCGCTCAACCGCAAAGCTGACATCCTCACGGGGACGACTGCAAGATCCTCCTAGCGGTATGGACCCGGACTTCGCAACGTCGCCTGCCTCGCCATCCCAACCAAGGTCGGGACCCATTTAAGCTATGGGTACCAGCCGGAGTTTATCCTCGGACCGGCCAGCGACCGGACCCGAGGGCCGGTATGGAAGGGAAAAAATCTTCGAAACAAATGCTGACGAAGGTCCAAACCAGGACACTGGTGATATGAAACAAAACAGCTGATTGCCGTCGGCCCTTATCCGCTCGTCACCGCTGTGAAAAGCGGGGGGCCGGAGCCTATCCCGGGTATGAACAGCGGCAGCAGGCAGGGTGTTTGTTCGCTGGGTACCCGCTTTCGCGGGCGTCACAAAAGGCAGTTATGGGTACCCAATGTCCAATACTGTGATCACTGTTCGAAGCAAAGGAAATCCGCGATGCCGATGATCAAGACGAAAGACAGTGTGGACATCTACTACAAGGACTGGGGTCACGGGCAGCCGCTCGTCTTCCATCATGGCTGGCCGCTCAGTTCGGACGACTGGGACACCCAGATGCTGTTCTTCGTCCAGCACGGGTACCGCGTCGTCGCAATCGATCGCCGCGGCCATGGACGCTCCAGCCAAGTGTCGGACGGCCATGACATGGATCACTACGCCGCCGACGCGGCCGCGGTCGTCGAGCATCTCGATCTCCGCAACACCGTTCATGTCGGCCACTCCACCGGCGGCGGCGAAGTTGCCCGTTATGTCGCGCGCCACGGCAGGGGCCGGGTCGCAAAGGCGGTGCTGATGTCTGCCGTGCCGCCGATCATGGTGAAGTCGCCCAACAACCCGGACGGCCTGGCGATCGAGGTGTTCGATGGCTTTCGCCAAAGCCTGGCCGCCAATCGCGCCCAGTTTTATCGCGATGTCGCAGCCAATCCTTTTTACGGGTTCAACCGGCCAGGTGCCAAGCGTCTCGATGGCGTCATCGAGAACTGGTGGCGACAGGGCATGATGGGCGGGGCCAAGGCTCACTACGACGGCATCAAGGCGTTTTCTGAAACGGACTTCACCGAGGACCTGAAGAGCATCGAGGTGTCGACGCTCGTTATGCAGGGGGATGACGACCAGATCGTGCCGTACAAAGGCGCCGCCCTGCTCCAGGCCAAGCTTCTCAGGAATGCCACGCTGAAACTCTATCCGGGATTTCCGCATGGCATGCTCACCACCTATTCCGAGGTGATCAACCAGGACCTCCTGGCCTTCATCAAGGAATAAGACCCGCGCATCCGGCGAGATGTCGTTGTCAGGCTGCGACGCCAAAACCGGCACTGGCGGGTGAACGAGCGGGCGTTGGCGCCGAGAGACTTGGCTCGATCCGCCTCGGGGCACCCGTGTTGCTGCGCTGTCTCGATCGCGCGCCAGGCATCGTCGCCGTCATGATGACGCAAGTCGGGCGGGCGACCGAAAAATCGGTCAATACCCCCGCGTGGCAACAGGCCGCGCCGCGACTGGCGCAACAGGTCTCTTCAGAACTTTTCACAATATAACCCGGGATTCGTCGCCCTGCGCACACCAGATCCCGGGGGCCGCATACCACCCGGCCCGATTATCCCTCGGCCAGGTATATGACCAACCTCGGGGTTCGATCATGACCGAGCGCACAGCAGGGCCCAGTGTCGTCCTGGTTCACGGCGCCTGGGCTGACGGCTCAAGCTGGAACGACATTATCGCACCGTTGCTGTCGGCAGGATTGAATGTCCTGGCAGCTCCGATCCCGCTGACATCGTTGTCGGATGACGCCGCGGCGCTCGATCGCACGCTCGCTCGCACCCGCGGCCGGGTGGTCGTGGCAGCACACGCTTATGCCGGCGCGGTGATCGCCGCAAACGCCAACGACAGGGTCAAATCGCTGGTCTTTATCGCGGCTTTGGCGCCCGACGAGGGTGAGACGGTCGCTGAAATGTTCTATCGCGGACAGCCTCACCCGCAGGCGCCGCAATTAGCGCCTGATGCAGATGGGCTGATCTGGATGCCGCAGGAGGGGTTTGCTACCGCCTTTTCTCAACACGCATCCCCGGAACGAGCCGCGCTTTTTGCTGCGACACAACGGCCGATCGCGGTCGCGTGCATTCAGGAGAAGGCTCCAAGACCCGCTTGGAAAGCAAAGCCGTCCTGGTATCTCCTCGCCGAAGAAGACCGGATGGTCAACCCGGCCACCCAGCGCTTTATGGCGCAACGCATGGGCGCGCACATCCGGTCGTACAAGGTCGACCACACACCGTTGGTCACCGCGCCAGAGCTTGTCATCGACATGATCCTCGAGGCTGTGGCGAGCCTGGCAGGTTGACCGGCCGCCCAAGAGTGCAACACGCATGGCGTGAACCGGCCCGGCGGGTTTCAAGGCGCGAGGGCGGCAGAACGGGGCTGACCGGATACCGGGCATTTCAACGGCTATGACATGGCAAAGAGGCCTCACATGGTGAACGTCTGTTTCCGCAAGATCGACGTCGACGGGTTCAACATCTTCTATCGCGCGGCGGGATCAAAAGACGCGCCAGCGATCCTGCTGCTGCACGGGTTCCCGAGTGCCAGCCATATGTTCCGCGACCTGATCCCGAAACTCGCCGACCGGTTTCATGTCATCGCGCCAGATCTTCCCGGATTCGGACAGTCTGACATGCCGGATCGCTCCTCATTCACCTACACATTCGACAAGCTCGCGCAGATCATCGACCGGTTCACCGAGGTTGTCGGGCTCGCTCGCTTTGCGATCTATGTGTTCGACTATGGCGCGCCCACAGGCTTCCGATTGGCGACGCGACATCCCGCGCGCGTCACCGCCATTATCTCGCAGAACGGGAATGCCTATGAGGAGGGGCTGAGCGACGGCTGGACCCCGATGCGGGCCTACTGGGAGGATCCATCGCCGGCCAACCGTGATGCGTTGCGCGCCTTTTTGGCGCCCGAGACGACCATGTGGCAGTACACGCACGGCGTTTCCGACGCGACGGCGGTCTCTCCCGACGGCTACTCGCTCGACAACTTCTACCTGGCCCGCCCCGGCGCGCACGAGGTGCAGCTCGACCTGTTCGGCGACTACAAAAGCAACCTCGCGCTCTATCCGGCGTTCCAGGAGTATTTCCGTATCCACGAGCCGCGTTTGCTGGCAGTGTGGGGGAAGAACGACCCGTTTTTTCTGCCGGCCGGCGCCAAAGCGTTCAAACGGGACATACCGGGCGCGGTCGTCCGCTTCTTCGATACCGGACACTTTGCGTTGGAGACGCATGCCGGCGAGATTGCCGCCGCGATCCGCGATTTCCTTGCGCCCTGACAAATCCGGAGAACGCGATGCGCGCGCTCGCGCTGCAGAAATTCGGCGGCTTCGGCAGCCCGGCCGACAAAGACATTCCGGCGCCCCAGCCCAAGCGGCGGACGCCGTTATCGAAAAATGTTTGGCATCAGTAAATCGGAGCCGGCTCACATGGCTACGCTTCCTCTGATCGTCTTCGACGTCAACGAAACGCTGCTCGATCTTCAAACGATGGAGCCGATCTTCAACCGTATCTTCGGCGAACGACAGGCCATGCGGCTTTGGTTTGCCAACCTGATTATGTATTCCGCGGCACTCACCGTTGCCGGCTGCTATGTTCCGTTCACCGATATCGGTTCGGCGGTCATGAAGATGCTCGCGGATACGCGGAGCATCCGAATTACGGACGCCGACAAGAAAGAACTGACGGAGAAGTTTTCGACGATGCCGCCGCACCCGGAGGTGCCGGCAGCGCTGCGCAGACTACGCGATGCGGGTTTTCGGCTGTTCACGCTGACCGACAATCTGCTCGAGGTTCAGACCCGTCAGCTGGAGCACGGCTCTATCATCGATCTTTTCGAGCGCCGCTTCAGCGCGGATGGTGTGAAGCACCATAAGCCGTCGCGTCAGGCTTACGCCTATGTCGAAAAGCAGCTGGGGGTGGAACCCTCGCAACTCTGCATGATCGCGTGCCACACCTGGGACACGCTTGGCGCCGTTGCGGCCGGCTGGGAAGCCGCACTGATCAAGCGGATCGGCAACGATGTGTTGGGGGTCGGGCCCCAGCCGCAGATCGTCGGCAGTGACCTGAATGACGTAGCCGATCAGCTGATCGCACGGCACGGTACCCGGCCTCGATAGGGCACCGGACCCCGGAAGACGCCCCAAAAAGCGATTTCTGCCCGTTGCTTCGCCCCCTATCGAAAGCACGCGTCCGAGGAGACCATGCCGGACCGAGCATCGTTGTGGGCGTTGAAGTGAGAAGGACGACACCGTGAACCGAGTGAACCAACTTATTCTTTATTTTTCGAGATCCATCGCTATTCGGAGTGGTCTCGACCATCATTTAATCCGTGCGGCGATGGTCTTCATATTTTTCGCCTTTAGCATCCAAAAGTGGAATCAGTACACCGCCGAGATGCTGGTCCCCTTGATCAGCCATAGCCCCGTCGTCTTCTGGTTGATCCCGGCCTTCGGTGTGCGGGGTGCGGGCTACTTCCTCGGGACGACTGAAATGATCTTTGGGTCGCTCATTTTTCTTGGCTACTGGAGCCCGAGGCTTGGCATCTTGGGCGCGCTCGGGTCGATCGTGACGTTCATCGGGACCACGAGCATAATTCCCTTCCTGCCCGATGCCTGGGCCAGGGAAGCCGGTGGTTTTCCCATCATGACCTTGCCGGTCGGCTTTCTGACGAAAGACATCCTGTTCCTTGTTGCTTCATTCTACTTGCTCAAACAGGATCTGACACGTGCCGCGCCGGAGATAGAGGGGTTGAACTCCCTTGCGTGGAAGAGCCGCCAGCTGGAAGCCGAATAGCAACGTCAATTTTTATGTTCATCCTAGTAATGCAGCGCTTGTCACCCGCTCTTTCCCATCGTCATGTCGGCGACAGCGGGCACCAGGCGTTCGCACGACTAGCAGTACTGATTGAGCAGCTCGGCAACGGTCTGAACGGCGTCGCCGATCAGCTTGTCGCCCGCCACAAGACACGCGGCAGGTCTTGCTTTTTTCGGCGATAAATTCGGCCAAGGAGTTAACTGATGTCTGACCCGGAACAGTTCGACGCCGTCATCCTGGGCAGCGGCCAGGGTGGCAAATTGCTGGCTTGGGATATGGCGCGATCGGGACGGCGCACCGCGGTAATCGAGCGCCGCTGGATCGGCGGCTCCTGTCCCAACGTCGCCTGCATGCCGAGCAAAAACGAGATATGGGCCGCGCGCGTGGCACACCTTGCCCGCCACGCCGGCCGGTTCGGCACCGTGACCGGACCGGTAACGACCGACATGGCTGCGATACGCCGGCGCAAGTCGGACATGGTCAACCGCGAGATCGGCCTGCATCTGGAGAACTACCAGACCAGCGGCGCCGAGTTGATCATGGGGAGCGGACACTTCATCGCCCCAAAGACCGTCGAGGTGCATCTCAACGAGGGCGGCACGCGCCGGCTCGCCGGTGAACGGGTCTTTTTGAATCTCGGCACCCACGCCGCCATCCCCGACATTCCCGGTCTCAAACCAGCTAGGCCGCTCACTCACATCGAGGCGCTCGAACTCGACTATCTGCCGGCGCATCTGGTCGTGCTCGGCGGCGGCTATGTCGGCATCGAAATGGCTCAGGCCTATCGCCGCTTCGGAAGCCGCGTCACTATCATCGAGCCTGGACCCCGCATCATAAGCCGCGAGGATCCCGACGTTATCGATGAAATGCGGCGGATCCTCGGTGATGAAGGCGTCGATTTTCTGGTGGACGTCGATATCCTCGGCGTGCGCGGGCGCTCCGGCGAAAGCGTCGCGGTCACCGTGCGCACGGCCGCGGGTGAGCGAACCGTCGAAGGCAGCGACATTCTGGTCGCCGTCGGGCGCGTGCCCAATACCGAGGGCATCGGGCTCAAAGAGGCCGGGGTTGAACTGGATGAGCGCGGTTATATCCGGGTCAACGACCGGTTGGAGACGACCGCCCCCGACGTCTGGGCGATCGGGGAATGCGCCGGCAGCCCGCACTTCACGCATGCCTCGGTCGATGATTTCCGAGTCATTCGCGACAATTTCGCTGGCGGCCACCGCAGTGCGCGTAACCGGCTCGTCCCCTATTGCCTGTTCACCGATCCGCTGCTGGCGCGCGTCGGGCTGAGCGAGACCGAGGCGCAGCGTCAGGGGATTGCCGTGCGCGTGGCGCGGTTGCCGATGAGCGCCGTGCTGCGCACCGCGACGACCGACGAAACCCAAGGCTTCATGAAAGCTCTGATTGGCGCCGACGACCGCATTCTCGGGTTTGCGATGATCGGCTCCGAAGCCGGCGAAGTCATGGCGGTCGTTCAGACGGCAATGCTGGCAGGACTGCCTTACCCGCAGCTTCGTGACGCCGTCATCGCTCATCTGACAATGGCCGAGGGCCTCGGTCCGCTTCTGTCCAATGTCCCGCCTCGCTAGTGTCCTGAACCTGAAGCTCGCAACATTAGGGTACCGGCCGGAGTTTATGCTCGGGCCGGCCAATGGCCGGACCCGGGGGCCGGTAGGTGTGGCAATGGAAAATCAGTTTGGCACCCAGACCGCGGCTCTGATCTCGCCGAATTCACGCGCGATCTTGCGCCAGGAGGCGCCGGCATCCTCAGTGACGTACACCTCGCCGAACAAGCTGAACGCCACAATGCGATCGGCGTTGGCAGGATGCGTGGCCAGGCCCCACAGAGTGGCATTGGGCTGGGTCGGGAGCGGCAGGATCTCCCAACTCTTCCCGAAATCTGTGGTGCGGAGCACGTGCCCTGTTTCCCCCGTCGTGGTCTCGCCACATCCGGCGAACAGCACGTCCGGCTCATCGGCCTTGACCGCCATGCCACGCGCATAAGGCAGCGGCCATTTCTGTTTGATGCCCAGCGGCTCCCAGGTCTCGCCGAGATTGCTGCTGACAAACACTTCGCGTGCTGTGCTGGCGTATAGGCGCTTGGGCTGCGTTGCTGCGATCGTCACCGCGTGAATGTCCGGATCGTACAAGCCCCCGTCGAGGTGCGTCCAGGTGTCCCCGCCATCGAGACTGCGGAAGACGCCATCGATTTCGACGCCGGCCCAGACCATGCGGTGATCGTCAGGGTCGACAATGACGCTGGTCACAAAAGGGGTGCCAATCGAGCATTCGCGGGCAAGGTCCAAAGCCAACTTCTCCCAGTGGCGCCCGCCATCGCGCGAGCGATAGACCCCGGCCGGACGGGTGCCGGCAAAGAGAATATCGGGATCGACCGGGTCGATAGTCAGCGACCAGATCGTTGGCACCGCGCCATCGGCGCCGATGCGCTGCCATCGCGCGCCGCCATCGTGGCTCGCGAACAAGCCGGTGTCGCCGCCGGCGAGGACGGTGTGCGCCGCGGTGGGATGAGCGACCAGCGCCTGTATGCGACTGTTGAGCGGAAACGGCGCGCGATGGCGAACCCACGAATTTCCGGCATCCGGACTGTGCCACACACCCCAGCCGGCGGTTCCAAGGCATATACTGTAGTCCGTCGCCATCGGCTGCTCCCTCCTCTCCGTCCCTGCGTTCACCCGATTGGTGGCAAGCATAGATCGGTGGCAAACATAGTACGTTGCCCGACGCGCCCACAGCAAACGGAACCGGCATCAGGCCTTCGGACGACGGCAGGTCCGATCTGCCAGGATCTTGGGCGGCTTTGCGCCATAACGCGGCGGTTTCTACCGCCGGTTTGGGCGCCATTGGCGGATTCAGCCATCCGCTTATTCCCGATCGGCGTATTCTCGATCGGCGTATCCTGGGGCGGCCGAATATTTTCGGATTAAAAAGGATACGCCAGATGCTGATCGTCGATGGCCAGATTCACCTCTGGGAAAAGGGGACGCCGTCTCCGCAACATCGTCAGGAGCCGTATTCCGCCGAGCAGGCGATCGCCGCTATGGATCAAGCCGGTGTCGACCGGGCGCTGATCCACCCGGTGCTGTGGGATCCCGATTCGAACGAATTGGCCCTCGCCGCGGTGCAGAAATACCCCGATCGCTTCGCCATCATGGGATGGTTCTATCTCGACGACCCGAAGGGGCGCGACCTCGTTGCACATTGGAAAGAGCGGCCGGGCATGCTCGGCCTGCGCTTTTATTTCAACGAGCGGCACAAGCGGGAGTGGATGACCGACGGGAGCCTTGACTGGCTATGGCCCGCCGCCGAACGGGCCGGTGTGCCGGTGGCACTCGCCGCCGCATTGTTTCTGCCGGTTGTCGGCCAGATCGCTGAGCGTCACCCGGGACTGAAACTCATCGTCGATCATATGGCGGTGCCGCCAGGGAGCCACGGCGAGACGGCCTACCGCTTCCAGCCCGAGTTGCTGGCCCTTGCCAAATACCCCAATGTTGCGGTCAAGGCGACCGGCCAGATCGGCTACGCGGAAGACGCCTATCCGTTCCGCAGCTTCCATCAGCATCTGCATCGCTGCTTTGATGCGTTCGGCCCTGAGCGAATGTTCTGGGGAACCGACATCACCCGGATGCCCTGTTCCTGGCGGCAATGCGTGACGGTGTTCACCGACGAGCTGCCCTGGCTCCAGGGCCGCGATCTGGAACTGGTCATGGGCGAAGCCCTGTGCAACTGGGTAGGCTGGCGCCTTCCTGGCTGAGCGCAGCCGGCTTGGCCCGGCTTTCGCCGATGTCCTGGCCGCGAAATCCCGATGTCGCGAAGCCCGGCCGATGAACCGCGCCGGCGACGGCCCGGGCCGACCTCGTCCGGGGCGCGGCAGGCGGACAGGTGGATCCGGGTTTGAGGGCAATCCGGGTTTGAGGCCGATCCGGGTTTGAGGGCCGCAGAGATCGCCCGGTTATGCCGAGTGTGCCCGGCCGCGTGTCTACCGCGGCGACGACCGCCGCCGCTGTTGACCGGATCGGCGCATACCCTGATCCTGGCGGCCTGGCGCATAGGTGCCGGCGGTATGGCCGGGCGGAACGCGGGCGGCGCGGGCGGCCCGCCGCCGGTCATGTGGCAAGGCGCGGGAGGGAGCGGCAATGAGCGGGCATGTCTTTGACGGGTTGAAGGTGATCGACTGTGCCAGTTTTATCGCCGGTCCGGCGGCGGCGACGGTGATGTCGGATTTTGGCGCCAGGGTCGTCAAGATCGAGCCGCCGGGGATGGGCGACCCATATCGCCGTCGGGCTCAGCCGCCGATCGGTCCGGGCCTTGCCGGCAACCCCGGGTTTGTCCTTGACGGCCGCAACAAAAGAAGCCTCGCACTCGATCTGCGCCTCCCGGAGGGACAGGGCGTGCTGCGCCGGTTGGTCGCCGCTGCCGATGTATTCATCACCAACTACCCGCCGCCGGTGCGCCGCCGACTCGGCATCACCTATGACGAACTGGCGCCGCTCAACGAGCGGCTGATCTACGCCTCGTTCACCGGCTACGGCGAAACCGGGCCCGAGGCCGACAAGCCTGGTTTCGATGCGACCGCGTGGTGGGCCCGCTCCGGGCTGATGCATCTCGTCCGGGCGGGCGAGGAAGCCTCGCCGGCGCGTTCGTTGCCGGGTATGGGTGACCATCCCTCGGCGATGGGCACCTATGGTGCGATCGTCACCGCCCTTTATCATCGCGAACGCACCGGCACCGGCGCCTATGTCGGTTCGTCATTACTGGCCAATGGATTGTGGGCCAATGGCTGCTCGGTGCAGGCGGCGTTGTGCGGTGAAAAGGTGGTGCCGCAGCCGCCGCGAGAGCGCGGCGTCAACGCGTTGCGGATCCATTACCGCTGCCGCGACCATCGCTGGATTTTATTGTCAATCGCCGCCGATGAATGGCGCTGGGACAAATTCAAGGCGTGCATGCAATCAGCCGCCCTCGATGATGACAGGTTTGCGACGCACGCGCTGCGCGAGACCAATGCAAGGGCGTTGATCGCAACTCTCGACGACATCTTTGCGACCCGCGACCAAACCGAATGGCGCCGCATCCTCGATGCGGCCGGGCTGATCTTCGGCATCGTCGCCGATATGGACGAGATCGCCGACGATCAGCAGATACTGGCGAGCGAAGCCTTGGTGGCATTTACCGATGGCAGTTCGCTTACCGTCAACAGCCCGTTCTGGATCGGCGGCCAGGAGAAACTGCCGCCACGTCCGGCGCCTGCCGTCGGCGAGCACAGTGTCGAGATCTTGCGCGAAGCCGGCTATTCCGCAGCCGAGATCCACACCCTGCGCGAGGCCGGCGTCATCAACTGAGACGGAAAAAGTTGCTGCCGGCGCCGGAATTGCCCGCCATCGGCGTGGATATCAAGTAAATGGCCGCCGGCGTTTAGCCATTGCCGCCATTGCCATTGTCTTACCTTTAATTCAGCCATCGCTCGATCGGTGGCAATGGCGCCCCGACAGCCCGGCCGCAAAATCTAGTCTAGTCTAATTATCGACGGCAGCGATCGCCTCGATTTCGATCATCGCGTCGGGATCGGCGAGCCGACTGATCTCGACCGTGGTGCTGGTCGGTGTTGCCGGACCGAAATAGCGCATCCGCATGTCGCCGTGTTTCGAGAATTCGACATAGTCGGTGACATAGGTGTTGGTCTTGACGATGTCGGCCAGCGTCGCACCAGCAGCTTCGAGGCAGGTCCTGATGTTTTCGCCGACCTGCTGGATCTGGGCGCGCATGTCGCCCTTGCCAACCAGATTGCCCTGCGCATCGCGCGCCAATTGGCCGGCGACAAAGATCATCTTGCCGGTGCCGCTGATGGTCACGACCTGGGTGTAGGCAGGCTGGCCCGCCCGGATTACGACATGGATGCCGTCAGGCTGAATCTTCTCGCGCTTGATCGCCATGATGTCCCCTGCTTGACCGCGCCCGGCCGGTCTGCATTGCCGGAACAGCGTTTTCCTGCTTTGCAATCTTCGCTAGCATCGGGCCGAGCGCCATAGCACGGGCAATCCGCCCGCCAAAAACCGCTAACCCAGCGAGGGTGCAATGTCACTCGTTAATCTACGCCACGGGATCTTTCTGCCGCCGTTTCACCCCAACGAAGAGAACCCGACCCAGTGCCTCGAGCGGGATCTCGAATTGATGGTCTGGCTCGACAAGCTCGGCTTTCACGAGGCGTGGATCGGCGAGCACCACTCGGCGGGGTACGAAATCATCAGCTCGCCCGAGATCTTTATCGCCTTTGCCGCCGAGCGCACCCGCCATATCCGCCTCGGCACCGGGGTGATTTCGCTGCCCTACCACCACCCGATGATGATCGCCGACCGCGTCGTCCAGCTCGATCACATGACCCGCGGCCGCGTCATGTTCGGCGCCGGACCCGGCCTCCTCGCCGGCGACGCGATCATGATGGGCATCGACCCGCTGACTCAGCGCGATCGCATGGCCGAGGCGCTCGATGCGATCCTGCGCCTGTTCCGCGGCGAGATCGTCACCGAAAAGACCGACTGGTACACGATGGAAGGCGCCCGGCTGCACCTCCTGCCCTATACGAAACCCTATCCCGAAGTCGCGGTAGTTAGCTCGAACACGCCGTCGGGCGGGCGGCTTGCCGGCAAGTACGACCTCGCCATGATCTGCGTCGCCGCAACCAACCCGTTCGGTTACGAGGCGCTATCGGCGAACTGGCAGATCGCCAACGACGTTGCCGCCGAACACGGCCGCACGATGGACGCCAACCGGCTGCGCCTGGTTGGCCCGATGCACATCGCCGAGACCCGCGAGCAGGCCTTCAAGAACGCCCGTTTTGGCTTCGAGAAGTATCTCGGCTATGCCAACAACAACCAACCGCGGTTTATCGTGCCCGCAGGGCGGGACCCGCTCGAATGGTTTGTCGAAAACCGCTATGGCGTGTGCGGCACACCCGATGACGCGATCGCGCTAATCGAACGCTTGCAGCAAAAACAAGGCGAGTTCGGCGCCTTTCTGCATCAGGCGCACAACTGGGCCGATTGGGAGGCGACAAAGCGCTCCTACGAACTCTACGCGCGCTATGTGATGCCGCATTTCAGCCGCGCCAACGCGCCGCGCGCCGCCTCCTACCAATGGGCCGGCGACAACCGGACGGAGTTCAGCGCCAAGCGCCAAGCCGCCGCCAAAGCGATGTTCGACAAGCATGAAGCCGAACAGCGCGCCGCGCGCGAGCCGGCTGGCTCGGGCATCGGCCGCCCGCTCCGCGGCCGCGAAGCCTGGTAGTGGCGCGCGACTGCACTCTCTATGCTTTGACAAGTCGGCGCCGGACCCTGACGACGGCGCTGGCCCCCAGGGCCATGCATCGCGGTGGACGAATGACGTCGGTTATCAGATGATCGACCCAGCGCCTGAGCGGTCGCAAGCCGGCTCGCGGGTGATGGCGCGTCAACTTTGAAAGGGGAAATGCGCATGATCGACCTCTATTTCTGGCCGACCGGAAACGGCAAAAAGGTCATCATCCTGCTCGAGGAACTGGGCCTGCCCTATACGATCAAGCCGATCAATATCGGGCGCGGGGATCAGCTCACGCCTGGTTTCTTGAAGATATCGCCAAATGGCCGGATGCCGGCGATCGTCGATGACGAGCCGATGGGCGGCGGCGAGCCGCTTTCGATTTTTGAATCCGGCGCGATCATGACCTATCTCGCGGAAAAGACCGGCCGGTTTATGCCGTCGGACCCGCGCGGCCGCTATGACGTGGCGCAATGGGTGGCCTGGCAATTGGCGAACCAAGGTCCCAAGCTCGGCGAGCAGGGCCATTTCCGGCGCGCCCTCGAAGCCGGCAACAATGGCGATCTCTCCTACGCGATCAACCGTTTTGACAATGAGACGCATCGCATCTACGGGGTGATGAACCTGGGCTTGTTCAACAAGCGATATCTCGCCGCCGGCGAATATACGATCGCCGACATGATCTGCTATCCCTGGGCCTCGTCTTGGGCGAGCCGCAAGATCGACATCGACGAGTTCCCCAACGTCAAGCGCTGGCTCGAGGAGATCGGCGAGCGTCCGGCGGTCAAGAAGGCGATGGCGATGGGACCCGAGTTCCGCGAAGATCCGGCCACGATCAGCCCCGAGGAACAGGTCCGTCGCCGAAGACTTGTCGCCGATCAGCGGGCGCAACCGGTCCCTGCCGAATGGCAGCAGGTCGCCTGACTGTCAGAGCGGACAGCCGCTTCCCATTCCCCGCCCCGCGGCGGGTCCGCTTTGCCAAGCCAAATCGAGGCGAGGCTTTCGAGCGCCGCGCTGGACTGCCGACGGTTGTGCCGACGGCAACCGGCACCCTCACGTCGCGGGCGGGTGGCGCGGGCGGAAATGCCTAGGCCGGTTTGCGGCGCCGCTTGAATGCGTTGAACCCCAGTAGAGCGGTGCCGAAAATGACGAGCGAGGCCGGCTCGGGAACACTCGCGGGTGTGAAATTCACCTGATAGTTAGGGTCGACCGAAACGATGCCCGCGTAATTGTCCAGCGCATAGCTCCCGGCTGCCAGGTTGCCATCGAACAGGGTGTAGAACCCGCTGCCGTTCTGTGGAATGTGGATCGATGCGAGGTCGGTTGACAGCGACCCATTCGTCTCTACCGAGAGCCCGCCGCTCTCGAGCGCCAGTTCGATATCGATGCCGGCTGGTTCGGTCCCGTTATTGCCGACCTCCTCGGTGATATCGAGGGCTCCGCCACCCCAACTGAACTCGTAAATCGAGGGGTTGTTACTGGGGTTGATGAACGCGCCGCCCGCCCCGCCATTGTAGTCGGCGAGGCTGCCGATCTGGTCGACATCGCCCGCGGCGGTGCCGATCGTTCCGACATTGGTGCCGGGCAGGGTTTCGGTGCCGTTCAGGCAGGTATAGATCGGCGAGATCGTGCCAGGAGGCGTCTCGCTCTGGCAGGCCGGGGCGGCGGCGGCCGGTTGTCCGACAACCGGCAGGATCGGGCTCGCCAGCAGCACCGCGGCGATTGTGATGTGCTTGCAATTGACGGTGCGATATTTCTGACCGACGCGGAAACGGGTCATGGCAACGTCCTTTTGTCTGCGTAGTGCGTTGCTATTTTCAGGAGCAAATACTGTACCAATACTCGTTATGATAAGGGATTGCAGTGCATTATGCAGCCTGGCCGGTTGCCTTGGCCGGTCGTGGTTGCACCACGGTCGCGTTTTTTTGTAAAATATATCGACGGCGATTCAGCCGAAATCCGTTCGGAAAACGAGAAGAACGAGGGCTTCTGCTATTTTGAGGTGTAAGATAGAGCGACGGTAAACGCGTCGCGCCCGCAATCGGATCCGAACGTTATTTCCGACCTTGGGCGGGAGGTTTAGTGGCAGAAGTCGGCCCGAGCGGCTACAGCCCCAGGTAGAACTTGCGGACGAGTTCATTGTTGTTGAGCTGATCGGCCGAGCCGCCCTCGAAGGCGATCCTGCCGTGAACGATGACGTAACCGCGCTCGGCGATGCGCACCGCCTGGTTGAAGTTCTGATCGGCCATCAGAACGGTCAGCTGATAGCGTTCTTTGAGCTCGCGGATCTTGTCGATGGTTCGCTTGACCAGCACCGGGGCGAGGCCGACCGAGGGCTCGTCGATCAGTAGGATCTTGGGCGCCGACATCAAGGCGCGAGCCAGCGCCAGCATCTGCTGCTCGCCGCCGCTCATGCTGCCCGAAAGCTGGCGGCGGCGCTCGCGCAACACCGGAAAGGTCGCATAACACTGTTCGAGGTTGTGGGCGATCCGGGCGCGGGCGGTCGGACGAAAGGCGCCAAGCAGCAGGTTCTCCTCGACGGTCAGTTTTGCAAACAGATGTCGGCCCTCCGGCACCAGGGTGATGCCGAGATCGACAATCTCCTCGGTCGAGCGGCCGACGAGATCGACCCGCTCGCCGTCGATCTCGGCGATGATCGAGCCTGCGGTCGGCGGAACGATCCCCATCACGCATTTCATGACGGTGCTTTTGCCGTTGCCGTTGGTGCCGAGCAGCGCCACAATCTCGCCGCCGGCGACGGTCAGCGACACGCCATCCAGGACGCGGACCGCGCCATAGCCGGCGTCGAGCCTGGTTATCTGCAGGCTACTCGCCAAGATAGGCCCTCTCGACCTCGGGATTGCGGATCGCCTCGTCCGGGGCGCCATCGGCGATCTTGCGGCCGGCGACCAGCACGACCAGCCGGGTCGAAAAACTCATGACCGCGCGCATGATGTGCTCGATCAACACAATCGTGATGCCGTCGTCGTTAAGCCGGAAGAGGAGGCCGAGGATCTCTTCGACCTCGGACGGCGACAGCCCGGCCATCGCCTCATCGGCGAATAGGAGCCGCGGTGCGCTCGCCAACGCGCGGGCAAGTTCGAGCTTGCGCATCTCGACCTGGGTCAGGTCGCGCGGCAACTGTCGGGCTTTGTCGGCGAGCCCGACATCGCCGAGGATCTGCAGGGAGCGCTCTTCGATCGCGGCCGCCGAAAGGCGTGCCCCTGGCCGGGCATTGACCGCGTATAAGAGCGGGATGCGGAGATTGTCGAGGAGGCTCAACGAGCGAAACGGTTTGGGCAGTTGAAAGCTGCGGGCGAGGCCGCGCCGGGTACGCTGATGCGCCGAAACCCGGTCGAGCCGATAGCCGTCAAAGCTGATCGTCCCGCCGTCGTGGCGCAATGTACCACAAAGACAATTGACAAACGTGCTCTTGCCCGAGCCGTTGGGACCGATCAAGCCCAGCCGCTCGCCAGGCATGACCTGAAGATCGATGTCTTCGAGCGCGACAAACCCGCCGAAATGCTTGGTCAATCCGCCGACAGTGAGCAGCGGCTGCCGGCCGGCCGCGATCATCATCGCCCGCCGCGCGCGCGGTGCCGCGGCTTGACAAGGCCGACGATGCCATTGGGTGCGACGATCACAAACCCGATCAGCAACAGACCGACGATCAGCAGGTTCAGCGCCGAGGAGATCGTCACCGTCGCCACCTGCTGGATCGTGCCCAACAGCACGGCGCCGATGATCGGGCCGACCCAGCTGGTCATGCCGCCGATCATCGGCATCGCCACGCTGTTGACGGCGTAGGACAGATTAAAGCTCGAGCTCGGGTCGAGATAGGTCACGTAATAAGGCAGCGGTGCGCCCGACATGCCCATCAGGGCGCCGCTCACAGTTGTTGCGATCAGCTTGAGCCGCAGGGTCGGAACCCCCGCCGCCTCGGCTGTCTGCTCGTCGTCACGGATCGCATTCAGCCCGAGCCCCAGCCGCGAGCGCTCGATCGTGCGGGCGATCGCGACCGAGAACCAGGTCAACAGCAGCATCAGCGAATAGAGATACTGGATGTAGCCGCCAACCAGCGGCCCATGCTGCGGCCGAATCACGTAGATGCCGCGGGCGCCGCCGACAAAATCCCAATTGACGATCAGGGTCTGGGCAACGATCGCCATCGCCAGCGTCGCAATTGCAAAGAAGACACCTTTGAGGCGCAGGGTCAGATAACCCATGCCAAGGCCGATGATCCCGGAGACGATCCCGCCGGCCACGATCATGACCGGCACCGGCACCGGGGTCAGCTTGTGCAGGACAACGGCAGTGTAGGCGCCGACCGCGAAAAAGGCGGCCGTGCCAAAATTGATGTAGCCGGTATAGCCGCCGAGGATGTTCCACGCAGTCGCGAGCACGATGTATTGCAGCACGACATAGCCGGCGAAAAAAAAGTATTCGTTTTGGATCTGCCAGCGGGTCAGCACCAGCAGCGCCGCCGCGACAACGAACGAGACCGCCCAGAACCTGCCGGCGCTCACGGGATCAGCGCTCGCTGTCGGAGCAGTCCCGTTGCGCTCGCCAACCTCTCCGGCAATGCGGGCGAGGGTCGCTCGGGGATTTCTTTGTCACGTTACCGGCCGAGGATGCCGGCGGGGCGCACCGCCAGCGCCAGCAGCAGAAACCCAAAGGCGACCGCCGGCGACCAGGAGGGCCCATAAAACGTCGAGGTGATGCTCTCGGCGATACCGATCAGCATCGCCCCCGCGACCATCCCCGGAATGCTGGTCATGCCGCCAAGCACGCAGATCGCAAAGATCCGGCCGATATAGTCGCGGCCGATCGACGGCTCGACCGGCTGGATGATGATCAGCAGCGCGCCGGCGAGCGCGGCGGTCGCAATCGAGATGCCAAAGGCGATGCGCTTGACCCGGCTTGGATTGGCCGCCATCAGCTGGAGCGCCAATCGGTCCTGTGCGACGGCCAGGATCGCGCGCCCGATGAAGCTGCGGCCGAGGAACAGCTGCAATAGCCCGACCATGGCCAACGCCACGACAAACGGGACCAGCATCCGCAGCGGCAATTCGACAAAACCGAAATGCAGGCTCGGTCCGATATACGCCGCCTCGACAAAGCGGTAGTCGACGCCAAAGACCAGTATCAGCGCCACCTCGCCGACAAACAGAAGACCAAAGAAAAACGCAAGGCCCTGGATCGATTCCTGGCCGCGTCGCTCGAACGCGTAGTAGTAGATTTGATATACCGCCATGCCGAGCACAAGAAATGCCGGCATCATCGTCACCCCGATCAGGATCGGGTCGAGGTGAAAGGCCGAATTGATTGCATAGGTGATAAATGATCCCAGCATGATAAAA
The DNA here is from genome assembly GCA_035509615.1 of Allostellaceae bacterium. Taxonomy (GTDB): domain Bacteria; phylum Pseudomonadota; class Alphaproteobacteria; order ATCC43930; family CGMCC-115725; genus AP-15. The sequence goes on from DATJLK010000222.1 coordinate 26,924, forward strand.
GCCGGGTGGGCGATATTGACGATATCGAGCATGCCGAAGGAGATCGTCACCCCGAGCGTGACCGCGGCGTAAAAGCCGCCGAGCAGCAGCCCGGCGACAATTGCATTGACCAGGAGATCGAGCGAAATCTCCATCTTCGATCAGCACGCCCGTCGGATTGCCGCAAACGGATACCCGACAGGGACGGGCAAGCGGGGCATTTCCGTCCGTTTGATGTTTTTCTCGTGGTGATCGATTAGCAGCATTGATGATGGCTGTTAAGCCGTTCCGACGGAAACGAGGTGATTACCGTGTTTCATCCTGGGCCTAGGCGAGACCACCAGCAAGCCGGTTCGTGCTCTCCCCGCACCGGCGAAGGCGCCGGAAATCGGTCGGCGTTCGCGACGAGCATCCACTGATTTCGCGACGCTCCAAGTGTTCAATTTCGAACAGCCAGAGATCAGTTGGCGTTATAGTAGCTGGTACTGCCGTAGATGGCGCCGCAGGCGGTGACGGTGCTCGTGGGGTCACTATAGACTCCGACGCACCCATTCGTGCCGCCGCAAATCCCGGCGCTGACACCGGTAGTGTCGCCGCCCGATCCAACCACCGAGACCGGCGCTACCTGCGGGACATAGATCGTGTTCCGGTTGCAGTCGGCTGCAACCGAGTGAGAGCCGCTCCCCTGCGGTATCGTCTCGATCAGCACGCTGGTGCCGTCGATCACGCCAAGCGCCGGGATGGTGGCGGTGCCGCTCTGGTCTAGCGCCCGGCTCGAGCCGGTGTAATAGCGCTGGTCACCGCTGTTGAACCAGACCTCGTCGGAGCCGGTGATGCCCATGATATGGGAAGAATTCTTGGTTTTTGCATTGATGACGAGCGTGGTCGTGTCGCTCGGGTTGTTCCCGGGTGTGCAACCCTCAAGAAGATTGGAACCCGGTCCGACCGTAATCCCGTTGGGACTGCATGCGGTCAGCGGAACGACGCCGGTGTTGGTCGTCGGGTCGAATGCGCCCAACACTGCCGTTGGTTTGGAAAGCATCGTCGGATCGATGACCAACATGCCGCCGTCGCAAGTAATCGCGCCGGTATTTTGCCCATAATTGCAGCCCGCGGGGTTGTTCGCGATGATCGGAATCGAGACATAGAACCGGTTGGTTTTGGGCTCCCAGGTCGGCTGCTCCAACGATAGACCGTAACCGGCGGGGATTATCGAGGGGTCCACACTGATCTTCGTAATTATTCTGACGTTGCTGATTCCCGAATCGCCATTGGCGGCGAACAGTGTGGCAAAGGGCGGGTCTTCCACATTGTTGGCAGCCAACAACAATGTGCCGGCTGGGTTCAGCGCCATTTCATCGACGCGCGTCGTGCCGCCGGTCGGGATTGTCTGAGCCGGAGTCAAATAGGTGCCGGGCGAACTCAGGTTGAATACCTTGAGTGTGCTGTTGCCGTCGCCGCCGTAAACCCAGCTGCCATGCGATGTAACGCCGTTGGGTCCGGAGAGCGTGTTGTTCACCGCTCCCTGCGAATTTTCAACAATCCCAACAAACCCCGTTAGCCGACGGGTGAAGGTGTTGGTCGCGGTGCTGACCACGTCGATACCGGCGTTTGAGCGATCGCCGAGGTAATATTCTGAACGATTAGGATTGACCCAACTGATGTCAAACGATCTGATCGGGTTTCCCGGGATTTGAACCGCCGTCAGGCATCGGGTTTCGGTTGTCGACGGCGCTCCGGGCCCAGTGCACGGCTGAGCGAAGACCGGCGTTGCCAATGATGCGCCCGCTGCGAGCGTCACCGTCAGCACCGCCAATTGAAAAATTCGCTTTAATGAGGCATGACAATCGCGTCGCGTGTGATACACGTGTTCCTCCCCCTTCAAAATGCCATACTAGGCGTGCGGCCATTTTTAACGGCTCGCCGCCCGAACTTACCGGGGGGAACCACAAAGTCAACGCATTTTAGCCAAATTTATAACCCAATGTTGGAATTCAGCTACCGTTAAGCTAACGTATATTAGACTTTCGAGCGATAACCTGGCGCAATGTGTTGCGCCTGACCTTGCGTAATTTGGCCGACCGGCGGGCGCTGCCAATTTTAGTCAGGGCGGCAGCAAGGGCTCGCCGCGCATGTACTTGCCGCGGCAGAACAGCAGCGTCGGGCGGTTGGTATAGGCATAGCGCTCGACATGCCCAATAAAGATGATGTGGTCGCCGCCGTAATGCCGATATTCGTTGCGGCACTCGAAATGGGCGGCCGCGCCAATCAGCACCGGAGCGCCGCATTCCGGGATCATATGATCGATTTCAGCGAATTTGTTATCGTGCTTGCGGGCAAAC
>DATJLK010000223.1:0-2881 GCA_035509615.1 Allostellaceae bacterium
GCGCCGGGTCCGACCCGACGATGTTGAAGACCATCGCGCGACGTGCGAATGCCGGTATCGGGGGCAATCGCGGCGACTTTGTTATCGACGGCGAGAAATGGCTGATCACCGGCGCTGTCGGTGCGGAAGTCGCAATAATCATGGCGAAAACCGAAAGCGACGCCGGTGGGCCGGCGGGTGCCACAATGTTCTTAGCGCCGATGGACGCGCCGGGGATCAGGGTCGAGCGGGTGCTCGACACGCTCGACCAGTACATGTCGGGCGGCCATGCGGTGATCCGGCTCGACGGGCTGCGGGTGCCCGAGGATGCGGTGCTCGGCCGGGTCGGCGAGGGTTTTCGCTATGCCCAGGCGCGGCTCGCCCCGGCACGGCTGACGCATTGCATGCGCTGGCTGGGTGCGGCCCGCCGCGCGCACGACATCGCCGCCGATTACGCCCGTCGCCGCACCGCCTTCGGCAAACCCCTGGGCGAGCATGAAGGGGTGGGTTTCATGCTCGCCGACAATGAGATGGACCTGCATATGAGCCGTCTCGTCATCTGGCACACCGCCTGGGTGCTCGACCAGGGGCAACGCGGCGGCCACGAATCGAGCATGGCCAAGGTGATCTGCTCGGAGGCAATCTGGCGCGTCGTCGACCGCAGTGTTCAGATCCTCGGCGGGCTTGGCGTCACCGATGACACGATCGTGGCTCGCCTCTTTCGCGAAGTGCGCCCGTTCCGCATCTATGACGGTCCCTCCGAAGTCCACCGCTGGTCGATCGCCCGCCGCATCCTGCGCGGCGCGACCCAGGGTTAGGCCGCGACCTGTTTCAGGCGGCGGCGCCAGCCAGGGGCGCGGGGTTGCGGCGGGGCAGGGGAGGGAAGTCGGCGGGAGTGGTCAGCGCCGAATCGGCGTAGGGACGATTGTCGCGTTCGACGCGACGGCGGATCTTGTGCAAATGGAGGTAGAAGGCGGCGAGCTTGGCATGGGTTTCGACGGTTTCGCCGACCCGGCGCGGGTAGAAGACCAGCGGGTTCTCGCGCGGCAGACCCGCGCGGCGGCTCGTTCGAATTTTGCGGCGGATATAGCCGCCCTGCAGCGGATGCACCTTCTCTTGAATAAAGGTGAAGTAGAATTGCAGGATGTGGTTGAGGAGCCGCACCGGCTTGATGCCACTCGCTTTGGCGCGGCGAAAGATGGTTTCGATGTGTTCCGCCGAATAATAAAGATCCCAGGCTTGACGATAGACTTGCTGCCATTCGGCTGCGGTCATGATCGGATGGCCGGTGGTGACGTGCTCGAGGTCGTATTTGTTCATGTCGGGGTCCATCCACACCCCGCTGGCGTCGAGTGCCTTGTGGTCGGACGAGCCTGGCAGCGGCGTCAGGATAAAAAATTCCAACAGATCGACCGGTAATTCCTGCTGCACGGTCTTGATGTCGCGTGCGATGCGGTCCGGCGTGTCGCCCGGGAATCCGAGGATATAGCCGGCATAGGTAATGACCTGGCGCGCCCGCCAGGCGAGAAACATCTCGCGGTATTCATGCACCCGGTTCTGCTTTTTTTTGGCCTGCAAAAGGTTATCCGGGTTGATGTTTTCGAGACCGACAAAGACCCGCTTGCAGCCGGCGCGCGCCGCCTTGTCGACAAAGTTCGGGATGCGGTGGCACAAAGTGTCGACCTGGATGATGAATTGCAGGCGCAATCCTTCGCTTTCGCGCATTTGGATCAGCCGGTCGAAAATCGCCTCCCAATTGCGGTTGCGCGCGAAATTGTCGTCGGTGATGAAAAAGCGGAAGACGCCCTGCGCGAGATTGGCGCGCACCAGCCGCTCGACATCGTCGGCGTCGCGCCAGCGCGATTTGCGCCCCTGAACATTGATGATCGTGCAAAAGCTGCATTGAAACGGGCAGCCGCGCCCGGCGTCAAAGGCGCCGATCGTCTCGCCATAGCGGCGCACGATGTCGATCGGCAGAAACGGCGTCACCTGCTGCTGCAGCCCCGGCAGGTCGTCCATGTAGCTGTAGATCGGCTTCAGTTGTCCGGCGAGCGCGTCGGCAAACAACCCTTCGAGCCGGCCTTCGGCCTCGCCGGCAAAAAGGGTGATCCCGAGTTCCAGCGCCTGCTGGAGGTCGCGCGGCAGGTCCGGCAGCATCGCCACACAACCGGAGACGTGAAACCCGCCGATCGCGACCTCGATCCCGGCCGCGCGCAATTGGGTGGCGAGATCCATGGCCCGCGGAAACTGGTTTGACTGAACCCCGACAAGGCAGACGATCCCGGCATCGGCGGCACGGATGCGGCGGATGATGCGGCGGATCGGGATAACGGTGTGACATTCGTCATAGGCGTTGATCTCGACCGCGATATCGGGACCGAGCGCCTTGCGCGCGGCGATATCGGTCGCGATGCCGTAGAGGCAGGCGAGCGAGTTCGACGGGATCCAGGATTTCCACCACTGGATCACATAGCCATCGTCGTCGTAATGCGACGGCTTGATCAGTTCGACGACAAACCGGCGGTCCCCCACCCTACCCTCGTCCCACAGGCCCCCAATACCGGACATATTACGCTGCCTGCGGCGCCCCGTGAAAGAGCGGCGACAGGGGAGCTGTCAGCTGGCCTCGGCGCCAGCGGCCGATGCGCAGTATTTCCGGCAGATCGAAGCTCACGGCGACGGCGGCAGGTTAATTCCAGATCACGGGAGGCTGATACAGAAGCTGCGACACTTCCGCGTGCTTCGAGTGATTGGTGTTTTCGGGCGGCACCTCGCAGGTCGCGGAGCAGGCGTTTGAGGGCGTCGACTTCTTCCGCGCCTCAATGGCGTCTTGCCGCTGGCGACATGTTGGCCTGCGACGATCTCCTTGCGAACGGCAATATCGGGCTGGCCCTCGATGCCA
>DATJLK010000224.1:0-9547 GCA_035509615.1 Allostellaceae bacterium
GAAATGCGCCGGCAGTTGGGACAGCGCGGCCGCCATGCCTACGAGGCCAAGTACACCGAAGCTGCGATCGTCGCCCGCTATCGCCGGTTTTTCGACCGGATGGTATCCGCATGAACGCGCGGCTCGAGCGATGACCGCCGATTGCGAGCCGAGGCTCGGGCGCTGTTGCCGGCACCGCCGTCGACGGCCCTGTCGACGGCAATGAATCCCCGGTCCTGGCGGCGCGGTCTGGCGCTGCGTTCGAGCGCATTTCCCAATGGGACGCCGCTCAATCATTTTTTTGCCTGGAATGAAGCAACGCGGCGGCGGGACCGACGCTACGTCATCGCCTGTGATCTTTATGCTCTGATCACCGCCCTCGGCGGCGGCGATGCTGCCGATCAGGCTGCGGCAGCGCATCTCTGTGTCTGGCCCGCCACCTCGGCGCGACATCGGCACGATCCACTCGTGTCGAACGCTGGCGGAATTCCCGCGCTTGCGGTGGCGCAGGAGACGGTTCGATGCTTGATCGCCAGCGTCGGTTCAACCGACATTGAGACGCATGCAGCTCTGTTTGCCGCCTTTGAGCGGCTCGCGAACGAGATCGATCTTGATGCGTTGGCGCGGCGCCGACCGCATCGGGTACCCTCGCGGCGGCGGCCTTCGCCACGCCGGATCCTGATCATCCGCCTCAGCGCGCTGGGCGATTTTGTCCAGGCGCTCGGCCCGATCGCGGCCATCCGCCACTACCATCGGGACGATCACATCAGCCTGCTGACGACCGCGGCACTCGCCGATTTTGCCGGGCAGATCGGCCATTTTGATGACGTGATCATCGATCGCCGCCCTCGGCCATTTGCTCTCGGCGGCTGGCTGGCGCTGCGCCGGCGGCTGCGGGCGGGCCGGTTTGACCGGGTTTACGATCTTCAGACCTCGCAGCGCTCGGCGGCCTACGCGGCGCTGTTTCGCCCCGGTCCGACGCCCGAATGGTCGGGTGTTGCGCGCGGCTGCTCGCATCCGCATGCCAATCTCGACCGTGACCGCCAGCACACGATCGAGAAGCAGTCAGAGCAGTTGCTGATGGGCGGGATTTATCCGACCCCGCTGCCATTGCTGCCGCACCTTGACTGCGCTCTGCCGCAGAGCCTGGTCGGGCGGCGGTTTGTCCTGGTGGTGCCGGGCTCCTCGCCACGGCACCCGGCGAAACGATGGCCGGCGCGGCGGTTCGGACTATTGGCCGAGGCCCTGCACGCTTCCGGCTACACGTCAGTCGTTATTGGCGCGGCGGGCGAGCGTGCACTGGCGGCCGCGATTCGGGAGGTCTGTCCGTCGGCGATCGATCTGACCGGCCGCACCGCCATCGTCGAAGTCGCCGCTCTCGCTGAGCGGGCGGTCCTCACCATCGGGAATGATACCGGCGTGACGCATCTCGCTGCGGCGGCGGGCTGCCCGGTGGTTGTACTGTTTTCGGGTGCGACCGATCCGGATTGGTGCGCGCCGCGCGGCCGGCTGGTGCGGGTATTGGCTCTTGGCGATCTCGACGAACTCGGAGTCGATCGGGTACTGGCTGAAGTCCGCCGTACGCTCGCTCAATCCGTCTCACTGGCGAATGGCCTGCGGCAGGATCCGGTTAGGGAAACCACCGCGAGCGGAGGTTGCGGCTGATGTGCGGGATTGCCGGGCTGATGACGCTCGACGGCGCACCGCCGCCCAGCGCCCCGCTGCGGGCGATGGAGGCGGCCCTGCGACACCGTGGTCCGGACGGGGTCGGCCAATACCGCTCGGCGGATGTCGGCATGGTGCAGACCCGGCTGGCGATCATTGATCTTGCGACCGGCGCGCAGCCGCTCTATGAGCCCGCTGGCGCGGCGCTGATCGCCAATGCCGAAATCTACAATTATCTCGAACTGCGCGACCAGCTGCGCAGCAGCGGCCGTCCGATCGCGTTTTCAACGCAATCCGACTGCGAACTGCCGCTGCACCTTTATCGCCGCCACGAACTGGAGTTCACGCGGTATTTGCGCGGCATGTATGCGCTCGCATTGCACGATCCCGGCGCCCGGCGCCTGGTGCTGGCGCGCGACCCGTTCGGGATCAAGCCGCTCTATTATGTAGAGACCGCCCACGGCTTTGCCTTTGCTTCAGAGCCCAATGCGCTGATCGAAGCCGGCATCGTCAGCCCCAGTTTGTTGCGGCAGGCGCGCGACGAGCTGCTGCAAATGCAGTTCACGACCGGCCGCGAGACCGCTTTTGCCGGGATCAATCGGGTGTTGCCGGGGGAGACTGTGGTCGTCCGCCAGGGGCGGATCGTTGAACGCCAGCGCCGCGCGGCCCTGCCGGAAACGGGTCCGCTTGCTTGTGACGACAGCGAGGCGCTGAGCCGGCTCGATGGCGCGCTCGCCGATAGCATCCGCATGCATCAGCGTTCCGACGTGCCATTCGGGCTGTTCCTGTCAGGCGGCATCGATTCGACTGCGGTTCTGGCGATGATGGCTCGGCTCGCGGAGCGCCCGGTCAAGGCGTTCACGATCGGGTTTGCCGATGGCGAGGCCGATGAGCGTCCGGCAGCCCGCGAGGCAGCGGCGGCGGTCGGCGCCGAGCATGTTGAAATCGCGTTTGGCGAGGCCGATTTCTGGCGCTTGCTCCCGGAAATCGTTTCCTCGATCGACGATCCGGTGGCCGACTATGCGATCCTGCCGACCTGGATGTTGGCGCGCACCGCGCGCGAGGCGGGGATCAAGGTGATCCTGTCGGGTGAGGGGGGTGACGAATTGTTCGCCGGCTATGGCCGCTACCGCAGCATTCTGCGGCCGTGGTGGGCCGGCGGGCGGCGGCCGCGGGCCCGCGGCATCCTCGACGATCTGGGAGTATTGCGCGGTGCCATCACCGGCTGGCGCGACGGCATCGCTGCCGCGGAGGCCTTGGCAGGCGGTCGCGCGCGCACCTCGCTGCAAGCCGCGCAAGCGGTGGATTGCACCGATTGGCTGCCGAACGATTTGTTGATCAAACTAGATCGCTGTCTGATGGCGCATGGCAGCGAAGGCCGCACCCCCTATCTCGACAGCGAATTGGCGGCTCTGGCATTTCGCCTGCCGGACGAACTCAAGGTCAGTCACGGCCGCGGCAAGTGGATCTTGCGGCGGTGGCTCGCCGAGCATTTGCCGCCGGCACAACCGCTTGCCCGCAAGCGGGGTTTTACGGTGCCGGTCGCCCGCTGGATCGCGCGTCGTGCCGAGGCGATCGCACCGCTGGTTGCGCGTTCGCCGGCGGTGCACGAAATCTGCCGTCCGGCTGCGGTCGAGAACCTGTTCGCCGGCGCCGCGGAGAAGCGCGCCGGCCGCGCCGCCTGGACCCTGTTGTTTTATGCGCTGTGGCATCGTCGCCATATCGAGCGTGCCACACTGCCGCCCGACACGGCGGCCGCTCTCGCGCAAAGCGGGTGAGCCGCGCTCACCGCGCGAGGAGCTGCTTGACGGCGGCGTCGAGAAACTTGGCGTCGATCGGGTTTTGCGCCGGGTTGCCGGCACGGTGACCCCAGATCGACGGGATCGGGCGCAATTCGGCGCGCGGCATCTGAGCGACCTCGCGGCGGTTGTCCTCGACCGTGAAGTAAAGATCGGTCTCGCATGGCATGACCAGCGCGTCGGCGGTAATCGCCGCCAGCGCCTTTGCCAGATCGCCGCGGTAAAGTTCGTTGGCGCTGATATCGGCATGTTGCCATGTCCATAGCATCGCCAGCAGGTCATTGGCGTCGCGGCGCCGGAAATTCGCCTCCCAACTGCCGATCAGAAAATCTTCGAGCGATGAAAACCCGAGCTTGCGCCATTCCTCTTCGCGATAGAACGCCTGGCTCAGCCCCCAGCCGGCATAGACCCGGCCCATCGCCTGAAAGCCGCGGGTCGGCGGCGTGGCGAACCAACCGTCCTGCCACGCCGGATCGGCGGTCAGCGCCGCCTTCACCCCTTCGAGAAACACGACATTGTGCGGCGAGGTCTTGGCCGACCCGCAGATCGCGGCAAGGCGCTCGACCCGATCGGGGAACAAGGCGCCCCAGTGAAACGCCTGCTGCGCACCCATCGAAAAACCGTAGACGAGCTTGACCCGCTCGATGCCGAAGACCTCGTGCAGGAGCCGCTGCTGGACCCGCACGTTATCGGTCATCGTGAAATGCGGCCAGCGGGCGCGATCGAATGGCGGCGGCGTGTTGCTTGGCGAGGATGACAGACCATTGCCGAATTTGTTGATGACGACGATGAAATATTTGGTTGGGTCGAGCGCCTTGCCGGGGGCGATCGCCCATTCGAGATCGTAATGCTGGGCGCCGTACGAGGTCGGATAGACAATCGCGTTCGATCTCGCCGCGTCGAGCGTGCCAAAGGTCTTATACGCGAGCCGCGCGTTGCGGTAAGTCAGTCCCGATTGCAGCACGACGTCGCCCGCGCCAAAGATCTGGTAATCCGGCATCGGTGTTTCCCTACTGCTCGCCTTCGTCATAGCGCATGACCCAGCGCTCCGGTCCGATCACCTGCATCAGAAACTTGGTGCCAGGCGAGGCGGCGCTGAGGCTGCCGATATGCGACGACCCGCCATCATAGGTGACGATCCAGCCGCGATCCTCGGACGGGCAAGCCAGATGCAGAGTCGCGACCCCCAGCCCGGGGCGGCGCTGCACTATTCTGATCCCGCCGCCATGCAGCAGCTGACCGATCTCATCGACACCGACGCCGTTATCGGCGGTGTTGACATGAAACCGATCGAAACGGCGGTAATCGACGCCGTCCCTGGCGAGATAGAGCTGCGGATAGGCATAGCCGTGGTTTTCGACAAACGGCGTCATCGAGCCGCCGCCCGGCACATGCGGGTTGCGGCCGGCTTCGGCAATGATCTGCAACAACCGCTCTCGCGACAAAAGGAAGTGAGCGGTGACGCGGTCGGCTTCGGCCTTGGTCAAGCGGGGCTGAGCGAGCAGAATGCGAATCTCGGCCGGCGCGCCGTCAACCTCGAGCGGCCAAAGGCGTGAACCATAGGCTGCCAAACTGGCATTGACCTCATCAAACGAGGTCGCCGATGCCCGGCTATCCGGGAAATCCAGCCGCATGCCAGTGGCACTCGTCACGATCGCCCTATCCGATTTCCGATTTCAAGCGTCTGGATCATGGCTGGGTCATCCGGTACTCGCAGACGACGCGTCGGATCAGTCGACAAAGGTGATTTTGCCGGCGCCATTGACTTGGGTGCTGCGTTCCTTCGGATTGCCGTAGACCGCGATGTCGCCGGCACCGGAGATTTCCGCGGCAATCCGCTGGCGAGCGTCGACCGCCGCACTTCCCGAGCCGCTGAGCCGGACATCCGCCGAACCGGCGCTCAGCTGTTGCGCCGAAAGATGGTTCGAGCCGCTCAGCTGCGCGGTCATCGTCGCGACGTTGCCGCTGAGGACCGCATGGTTCGAGCCGTTCAGCGAAATCGACAAATTCCCGTCGTTAAGTCCCTCGCCATTGATTTGGTTGCTTCCCGACGCGGCGATCTCGGTCACCTCCGGAGAGGTGACGGTCACCTTGATGCGCCCGTCGACCGAATAGGATCGGTCGGTGTAGATGTCGAGCCTGCCGCCGGACACTTCGGTCTTGACGATCGGCAGCAGGTTTTTGTCGGTTTCGACCGTCAATCCGGGCGTCGGCCCAATCCGCACCGTCACGGCGAACGCGCCATCCGCATGAATCGCCGAGACTGGCCCGATCTGACGCGCTTGCGAGGCCGGCTGTCCGTCGCCGACGACCCGGCCGGCCTCGGTCGACGTCTCGACGGTTACGGTATCGCCGCTGATCGTGACACTGCTGCTTTCGCGACCGACGCTGACATTGTTCTGTTGAACAACGCTCGACTGCGCCCAGGCGAAACCGGTGCTCGCCGCCAGAGATACCGTGACGGTCACCACCGCCGCCCCCGCCGCATGTCTCATCCGATCCCGACACCCGATCGTTCCGGCCGAGCGACTGCGATAGCACGGCATCCTTCCGGGAACAACCGGGTGCGACGGATGCTCCAGCGCGGGTCCAGGGTGTGAAAATCGTGGACGCCATGCGGATGCCAGGCCAATGTTCGGACGCTCCGGCAGAATAGCCCGGCGCGCCGACGAAACTCCCCCCGGCCGCAGAATGTTGAACGATCCGTGGGGCTGTCCGATTTGGCAATGGCAGGAGGTCGCGATGGCGGCAAGGCTTGTGGTTGGGCTGTTTCCGGCAAGCGGTGTGGCGCTCGACGCCTATCATCGCTTGCGCACCGAAGGTTTTCCGGATAACCGGCTGACATACCGCGTCATGAAGGAAGTCGGGCCGCCGCCGGTTAACGTAGAGGCGGAACTGCAGATGCTGCAAATCGATCCGATGGTGCTCGGCGATGCGCGGCATACTTTTGCGCCCCATATTCATAATGGCGAGACCGCGGTGTTCGTACAGGCCGAAGACGACGACGAAGCTCGATCCGCAACCGAAATCCTGTCGCTCTATGCGCCTCTGGCGGTGCAGACGCTGATCAGCGGCCGCGGCGATCCATAGTGATGGCCCCCGGTCCCGCCGGGAACAGATACGGATAGCCGCCGATAATCACGATGCTGTTGATGAACTGATATGTGCAGCAGCCGCCTGGGCTCTCGCGGTCGGGCTGAGCCATGTCTTCAGCCGGGCTGGACGAGGGCTTGTGGAGCCTTGCTGTTCGCCCCTAGACTTCGCCGCGATGCGCTATGGAGGATGGCATGCCTGAAGCCCAACGCCCCAGCGGGGGAACCGAAATCTTTGAGATCATGCATACGATGCGGGCGATGCGCCGGCTCAAACCCGACCCGGTGCCCGACGAGCTGATCTTCAAGATCCTGGCCGCCGGCCAGGCGGCGGCGAGCGGCGGGAACACCCAGCGCTGGCGCTTTCTGGTGCTGAAGGATCCGGCAAAAAAGAAGGCGGTGCAGGTTTATTACAAAAAGGCGTTCGACGAAGTCGTCGGGCCGCGTTATGCGTCGAGCCCGCCGCCGCCAGGCTCGGACCCGGAGCGCTACAAGCGCCAGCATGCCGCGGTCGAATATCTGACCGACCATTACCACGAAGCCCCGGTATGGATCGTCGCCTGCCTCGAAGGCGGCGCCAATCCTGGCCGCACCGCCGGTTCGTCGATCTACCCCGCGGTGCAGAACATGCTGCTCGCGGCACGGGCGCTCGGTCTCGGCTCGACCCTGACAACCCGGCATACGGCCTATGAGAAAGAGGTCGATGCGGCGATGGGGATCCCGTCCGGGTACCATTCCTATGCCATTCTGCCAATTGGCTATCCGATGGGACGCTTTGGGCCGGTCGGGCGCGGGCCGCTCTCCGATGTCGTCTATCTCGATGATTGGGGTAAACCTTATCCCGGTCTGAAGTAACCCAAAGCAACGGGAGGAAACCATGCCGAGAATAACCCCGGTGGCGGGCAAAGCCGACGTTCCGAGCCAATACCACGGCGTCGTCGACGAGGTCGTCAAAGTATTCGGGCAGGTGCGGGGGCCGTTCAGCATCATGCTGCACAGCCCGGAACTGGCCCATCGCGTGTTGCCGCTGGTCACCTTTTTCCGCGAAGACAGCGTCGTCGAGGGCCAACTGCGCTCGCACGCGATCCTGGCGGCAGTGCGCGAGAAAGAAGCCGCTTACGTCTGGGCGGCCCAGGTGGGCGCGGCGCGGCGCGCCGGTATGCCCGAGGCGACGATCGACCTGTTGCGTGCCAAGGGCGAGCCGAGTTCGCTGCCCGAAGACGAACGCGATATCGTCACCTATACCCGCCAGCTGATCCGCACCAATCGCGCCGATCAGGCGGTGCAGGACCGGTTGAAGGAACGGCATGGGGTGCAATGGCTTGTCGAACTGACCGCGGCGGCCAATTATTTCGCGTTCCTGTCGGGCATGGTCAACGCCTTCGAAGTGCCGGCGCCGCCCGACGGCGACAAGCTGCCCGGTTAGCCCTCGGTCCCGCGCGAAGGGTTGCGAGCCTCGGGACTGATCCTGGCCGCTCCGGCGTCGGGGAGCGGCAAGACCCTGATCACCGCGGGGCTCGCGCGCCATCTGCGGCGTAGCGGGACGCGCGTCGCCGTCGCGAAGGCCGGCCCGGACTACATCGACCCCACCTATCTGACACTCGCGTCAGGCGAGTCGTGCCCGAACCTTGATGTCTGGGCGATGCGGCCGCCGCTGTTGGCGGCGATTGTTGCTGGTCTCGAGAACTCTGCCGACCTCGTGCTCTGCGAGGGGGTGATGGGCTTGTTCGACGGGACCGGCGCCGACGGCGAGACCGGCTCGACCGCCGAACTGGCGCGGATCACCGGCTGGCCAATCGTGCTGGTCATCGATGCGCGCGGCCAAGGCGCCTCGATCGCAGCGGTCTTGCGTGGATTTATCGGCCACCGATCGGACATCACAATCGCCGGGGTCATCTTCAACCGCGTCGCGAGCGAGCGGCACCGCGAACTGATCACGGCAGCAGTGACGCGCAACCTGCCCGATCTTGCCATTCTCGGCGGGTTGTCGGCAGATCCGGCGCTGGCGTTTCCGTGGCGCCATCTCGGGCTCCTGCCGGCGAGCGAGGTCGGCGCGGCCGAAGCAATCATCGAAGATGCGGCCGACCAAATCGGCGCGCGCATCGATGTCGGTCGCCTGCGCCGGCTCGCCCGCCGGTCGGCCATCGTCAGCGGCGGTGCTGTGGCCGGCATCCCGCCGCTCGGTCAACGGATCGCCGTCGCCCGCGACGAGGCATTCTGCTTTGCCTATCCGACAGTGCTCGACGGCTGGCGCCGGGCCGGCGCCGATCTCCGGTTTTTTTCACCGCTCGCCGACCAGCCGCCGGACCCCGCCGCCACCGCGATCTATCTGCCCGGCGGCTATCCCGAATTGTGGGCTGCCCGTCTCGGCGCTGCGGATCGCTTTCTGAACGGGCTGCGTCGGGCCGCGACCCAGAAAACCGTGATCTATGGCGAATGCGGCGGCTACATGGTGCTCGGTGAAGCGATATCCGATGCAGCGAGGCGCCGCCACCGGATGGCCGGACTGCTCCCGCTCGAAACCAGCTTTTCCGCGCGCCGGCTGCATCTCGGCTATCGCTCGGCAATGCTGCTCGATAACACCCCGCTGGGTCGCGCGGGCAGCAGATTCCGCGGTCACGAATTTCACTACGCGACAATCGTCGGCGAGGGCGCAGGCGAACCCTTATGGTCGGTGTCGGATGCTGCCGGGGCCGCTTTGGGTCATTGCGGGTTGCGTTCGGGCTCGGTTGCCGGCTCGTTTATTCACCTGATCGACGTCCATGACGGGCCGGGGTAAAGTCGGGGAGGCGAGACGGATGGCGACAAGCGAGGATTCACAACGATTTGCGGTCGTGACCGGGGCCAGTTCCGGGATTGGGCTTTACACTGCTTTGGGTCTCGCCCGCGCCGGCATCCCGGTCATCATGACCGGGCGCAGCCGCGAGCGCGTCGATGCTGCGCGCGATTTCGTAACCGCGCGGGTCGATGGCGCTCGGGTCGAAATCGCCCTCGCCGATTTCGCCTCGCTGG
>DATJLK010000225.1:0-32263 GCA_035509615.1 Allostellaceae bacterium
GGTTCGATTCCGCTTCCGGCCTCCAGGGCGCGACGCACTTAATAACGACAGATTTTCAGAAGTCGTGCGAAGCTGGCCGAGGAGCCGAAAATCAGTCTCGTCGCGCCCGGTGACGCCGGACCGCGGAGCCGCATTGGCGGCGATGTCGCGGAGGCCTGCAAGGCTTTCAACCAGTAGCGCGGATCAAACGGATGCTTCCGGTCGGCGATCGCTCTGTTAGCTCGCGAAGCCGGGGCCGAGTGTCTGCCGCTGGCAATGAACAGCGGGCTGGTTGTCGCCCTGGCTGCCCGCTTGCGTCCGTCGTCGCGAATATGACAAAGCGAAAAGTGGGTACCGCTAAATCCGCACGATCAGATGTCGCGGACCCCCTTGTTCGGTCGCGCTTGCGCCGCCGACATACGGCGCTGTTGCGGCCAGAGAAAGCAGCAGCCCCGCGATCACGGCCGAGACTTCTGCGCAAGGCGATTTCCCGCTAATCTGCAGCCGATATCAGCTCATAGCTCAGCGGAGCACATACGTACATGGCCAATGACATCGCCGCCGCCAATGCGGCTGTTGGGCCGGTCGTCGAGATCGCCTCGGGCAAACTGCGCGGTGCGCTCTCCGCCGGCATTTATTCGTTCAAGGGCGTCCCCTATGGTGCGGCAACCGCCGGCCATAACCGTTTCATGCCGCCGCATCCGGCGCAGCCCTGGACCGGAGTGCGCGACGCCCTTGCCTGTGGCGGACGCGCGTGGCAGTTGCCCAATCGGCCGGCGCGCCGGGCGGGGCTCGAAACCCTGCTCGGACCCGCCGATGACACACCCGAAACCGAAGACTGCCTCAATCTCAATCTATGGACGCCGGGGCTTGGGGATGGCGGCAAGCGGCCTGTCATGGTCTGGCTGCACGGCGGCGCCTTTGCCTACGGCTCGGGCAACCGCGCCGTAACCGACGGCGCCAATCTGGCACGGCGCGGCGATGTCGTCGTGGTCAATGTCAACCATCGCCTGAACATCCTCGGCTTTTTTCATCTGGACGATATCGGCGGTGCGCGGTGGATGCATGCGGGCAATGCCGGCATGCTCGACATCGTCGCAGCCCTGGCTTGGGTGCGTGACAATATCGCGGCGTTTGGCGGCGATCCCGGCAACGTCACGATCTTCGGCGAATCGGGTGGGGGTGGCAAAGTCAGCGTCCTGCTGGCAATGCCCGAGGCGCAGGGACTGTTCCACCGGGCGATTATCCAGAGCGGTGCCGCAATACGGGTGTCGACGCGCGAGCGTGCGAATGCGCTCGCCGAAGCGGCGCTCAAACAACTCGACCTGCGCGCCGATCAGTGCGAGCAATTGCAGGCTCTGCCGGTGCCGCAGATATTGGCGGCGATTGCCCCGGCGTCGCGCGCCGTCGGCCGCTCGCGCTGGCCATTGCTCGACCGCTACGATTTCGGCCCGGTAGTCGACGGCGCCGACCTGCCGCAGCATCCGGCCGATCCCGAGGCGCCAACGATCGCCGATGCAGTCCCGCTGATGATCGGCGGCACCCGGGAAGAGAGCGCATTTTTCCTCGCCGACGACGATCAGGTGTGGAATGCGACGCTGAGCGAAGCTGAATTGCGGCAGCGCGTATCGGCGGTGGCGGGGAGCGAAACCGACGCACTCCTCGCTGCCTATAAAAGAGCAATGCCACAGGCGAGCCCGGCCGATCGGCTGATCGCGGCGCTGACCGGCTCGAATTTCTGGATCCGCACAATATTGTTGGCCGAACGCTATGCCGCGCGTTCCGACCGGGCTCCACTCTACATGTATTCGCTCGAATGGCAGAGCCCGGCGCATGACGGCCGGATGAAGGCGCATCACGCGATGGACCTGCCGTTTGTCTTCGATAATGTCGATGTGCCCGATACCACCTCGGGCGCGCCCGGCGCCCGCGAACTCGCAGCGCGGATCGCCGATACCTGGATCGCTTTTGCCCGTACCGGCCGCCCGGACAATCCGGCAATCCCGGTCTGGCCCGCCTATGGCCGCAAGGATCGCGCGACGATGGTCTTTGACAATGACTGCCAGGTTGCGCACGACCCCGGCCGCGACATCCGCTTGCTGTGGAGCCGCGTCGTGCAAGGCTGATTGCGTGTATTCGCCGCTTGCTGCCCACCCGCTTTTGTCATTCCCGCCTGCCGGCAGAGCCGGCGCGCCCGGAACCTGTGAAAACCGCGCTTTGGAAGTAAAGCAGGCGCCAGTTCTATCGGTGCGGGATGCCCGGAGAGGCGTCCCGGACCGATGATTTCCCCGTGCGGTGCGATCTCGTCACATGCTGGACGGTATCAGGCGGGTGTGACAGGCCGGCCGATCAGGTGGCGACGCCATCGGCACGGGCCCACTTAATCCCGCTTAATCCGCAAACGGGTGCGGTGCGCCTGCCGGCAGCGCCACCTCGAATGCGTTGAGCGCGTTTCCGATTGCCGTGTAGTAGCCGATGATGGTGCCGAGTTCCACGACACCCTGCTCGCCAAACGCGGCGATCGCCTCGGCAAAGCGGGTGTCGGAAAGTCGCTTTGTGTCGATCAGCTCGCGGACGATGTTGTAGACAAGGGTCTGATCAGCAGCAGCAAAGCTTGGGGTGGCTCCAGTGCGGATCGCTTCGATCGCGATTGTCGGCACCCCGGCTTGAACGGCCAGCGGTGCATGAGCGTGCCACTCGTATTCGGCGCGCAGATGGCGTGCGGTCAGACAGATCGCCAGTTCCGATAGTGCCGGGGGCAGCGAACTCCCCCAGCGCAGATATTCACCAAGCCGCTGCAAATGCCGGCACACTTCCGGCGCGCGTATCAGGATCTGGAACGGACCGCCAAACCGGCCGCGCCTGCCGGCGACGATCTCGTCGTGAACCTCCCTCTGTGCTGCAGTCATCTCGGCGGGGCTGATCTCGCGATAACGGCTCATCTGACGTCTCCTTGTCGTGGCTGGTGCAGCTACTGGAAAAACGAATGTTCGTGCGGCGGGACGGTTGCGCCGAGGCACCCTTCCCCTCCGCCTCGGCAAAGCCCGCCCAAGGTTACAGCGAATTAATTCCGGCGAAAGCCGGCTGTCACGTGGTCGGTGCCAATTATCCACCGATCCCGCGCGCTCGCCAGCCCTCGGGCCTGTTCGGCGGCCGCAACCGGTTTAACGACAGAGGTCAGAATGCTGAATTTCTCCGCTGAAAAGCCCCGCCTCCCGAAGGTCACCCGCAGCCGTGCGGCCGCACTCGGCTTGGGGGTCGGCGCGACACTCGCCCTGTCGCCGATGGTATGGGCCGAAAATTCGCTGCCGACCGCCGCGGCGAGCCAGCCGATGACGGCGCCGGCGGCGCTGATCCAGCAGCAGAGCTTTGCACCCCTCGTAAAAAAGGTGTTGCCAGCAGTCGTCAACATTTCGGTCACCCAAAAAACCGGTCCCGATCAGATGTCCGAGGAGGAGGAGCCGTTCGGCGGCGAGCCGTTCCACGCCTTCCCCAATTCACCGTTTGACGAAATGCTGCGGCGCTTTTTCCAGCAGCAGAATCCGGGCGGGGGAGAAATGAACCCGTTTCAGCAGATGCCAGGTGGGATGCCGCAGCGGATCGCGCTCGGTTCCGGCTTTATCGTGACACCTTCGGGCTACGTCGTGACCAACAACCATGTTATCGGCGACGCCGGCAAGGTGACTGTCATCCTGCAAGACAAGACCAAATACACGGCAAAGATCGTCGGCCGCGATCCCAAAACCGATCTCGCCGTCTTAAAGATCGAAGCTGACCACCCGCTGCCCTACGTCACCTTTGGCGACAGCAGTGCCGCCCAGGTTGGTGATTGGGTGATGGCGGTCGGCAACCCGTTTGGGCTTGGTGGGACCGTGACCACCGGCATCATTTCGGCACGCGGCCGCGACATCAACGAGGGACCCTATGACGACTTTTTACAGATCGATGCGCCGATCAACCGCGGCAATTCCGGCGGCCCGACTTTTAATCTCGAAGGTCAGGTGATCGGCATCAACACCGCGATCTATTCACCCAATGGCGGCAGCGTCGGCATCGGCTTTGCCGTCCCGTCGGATGTCGCTAAGAACATCGTTGCCCAGCTCGAGGAGCACGGCAAGATCACCCGCGGCTGGCTTGGCGTTCAGATCCAGCAGGTCACGCCGGCGATCGCGGACAGTCTCGGTCTGCATGGCGACCAGGGTGCTTTGGTGGCGGTTGTCAACCCGGATGGGCCCGCAGCCAGAGCCGGCCTAAAGCAGGGGGATGTCATTTTGGCATTTAACGGCAGCCCGATCGACCAGCTGCACGATCTGCCCCGACTTGTCGCCACGGCCTCGCCCGGCAGCGAGGCGACGGTTACCGTGTGGCGCGATGGTCGAAAGACCGATTTGGAGGCAAAACTCGGCACCCTTCCCAATAATAACCGGGTCGCTTCAGCCGCTGACGAGCCGGATCAGGGACAGGTCTCGCAAGCCTCGGCATCAGGCATGCACTTTGCGCCGCTGACGAATCGGTTGCGGCAGGAACTGCACATCGCCAAAGGCGTGGAGGGCGTCGTCGTGACCAGCGTCGACAATGGCAGTGCTGCCGATGATGTCGGTCTGACCGATGGCGACGTTATCGTGTCGATCGATCAGCAGCCGGTCCGCACACCGGAAGAGGCTGCGGCCAAACTGAACAAGGCGGCTCACTCGCCAAAGAAGACCGCGCTGTTGCTGCTTAATCGCCATGGGGTGACGCAGTATGTCGGCATCACCCTCGGTGCCAATCAGGGATAAACCCGAGCGGCAGCGGGAGGTTGAAACCGTGCGCCGCTTTGCCGGCGCACATTTCTGCTAAACGAAATCGGCTTTGCTAAACGAAATCGGTCTTTTTGCTGTCACCGGGCGCGAGGTATCGGCAAGGGCCGCTGGCCGGCTTCGCGCGCCGCCAGCGGAACCCGCGCTTCGAGCCGCTCCAGTTCGATGCGCGTGCGGGCGCCGGCACGCAACAGCCGGTCGGTCGCTTCCCGCAACCCGGTGCGGCTTTCGGCGGTATCGTGGTCGAGCGCGGCATCGAACGCCGCGAGGAAGGCGGCAATATCATCATTGATGCGCTCGCGCAGCGCGTGGTCGATAAACGCGCCGCTCGCCGAGCTTTTGGACGACGGGTCCGGCGTCGTGGCCGGGCCACGCATGCCGGGCTGATTCGCCGGTCCGACATGCGGCGCTTGAACCGAAGGCTGGCGCGGCTGCGGGGCATATCCGGTTTGCCCTCCTGGTCGTGCGACCGGCCGGGCATCGGTAGCCAGATCGAAGCTGTCCGGGTGCTGTGAGCCCGGCGTGGGATGCGGCGCGGTAGCGCCGGCGCTGCCGTTTCCCTGTGGCAGGGACAAGTGCAATGTGCGGCGTGCCTCGCCGGGGGGCGGCGATCCGCCGTTGGCTGCGGGTGTGTGCGGGCTCCCGTTTCCGGACGCGATGCCGGTTTCGGCTAAACGGTCGTGGTGTATGCCGTTGTCGTGAGGCGCGTGGCCACTTCGCTGCGCCGACCTGTCATCTTCTGCGGTGGGTTGATCCGCAGTCGGCTGATCCGCAGCGGGCTGAGCCTTCTCAGCAGGCGGAGCTGACGATCCCTCGGCAGACCATCGCTTCTCGTTCGCATCCGGAATACCGGCCGGTGCTGCGTCCGCATCCGGTTGCGCGGCCTCGCCAAGTGAAGGCTTGCTCTCAAAAAAATCATCGCTATGCATCAATTCGTCATCTGATATGTCGTGAGTTGCTGCGGCCGGACTTGCCGTCTTGACCAACTGCGGCTCGGTGATGGCCAACAAGTCCGCCTTTGGTGCGGCTCCTTCGCCGGCCATGCCGCGTGCCCGCGTCCGGCTGACAATATAGCTGATGGCGGGCGGCGAGCAATCATATGTCCGGGCAATGCTCGCCAAGGTTTCTCCCGACTCGTACCGCGAAATAATCGACGGCCAATCGTGCTGGGGGATTTTCCCTCGTTTGCTCGATTTTTCCATACCAAAGACCTTCGTCTGTAAGCCTTGTATTTGCGTCTGTAAGTCTTGTATTTGGTCCTGAGAGCTATTGGCTTACCCGATTTTAGGGCAGAGCCGGTGGCATCTTGGTGGGACACGAAGCACAAAATTGCAGGCAGGTACGATAAGCGTGCTGGGCCGCTGACCCAAGCCGAACTCGATCCCGAACCGCAAATCCGTTCTAAGTCTTACGATAATAGCTACCGCCAAGTAAACAGTGAAGCGGCTTCTCAGTTCCGCCCGCTATCGTCAAGCCGCTGCGACAAGTCAGGTGCGCAGGATTTTACCCGGGTTAAGCAGATTGTTGGGATCAAGCGCCTGCTTGATCATCCGCATGACGCTGATCGCCTCGCCGTGCTCGGCGACCAGAAAGTCCATTTTACCATAACCGACCCCGTGCTCGCCGGTGCATGTGCCCTCCATTCTCAAGGCGCGAGTAACCATGCGGTCATTGAGGCGGGCCGCCTCCGCGATTTCTTCCGGCCGATTCGGGTCGATCATAAATACGAGGTGAAAATTCCCGTCGCCAACATGCCCGACCAACGCCGACGGAATCGATGATTGCACCAGGTCTCGTTTGGTCTCGCCGATACATTCGGCGAGGCGAGAGATCGGCACGCAGACATCGGTCGCCCATCCCTTCGAGCCCGGCCGCAATGCCAAAGCGGCATAATACGCGTCGTGCCGTGCCTGCCATAGTTTCGATCGTTCTTCCGCCGTCGTCGCCCAACAGAAATCGGCACCGCCATAATCGGCGGCAATCGACTTGACGGTCTCCGATTGCTCGGCAACTCCGGCAGGTGAACCATGAAACTCAAAAAACAGCGTAGGTGCTACTTTATGGTCAAGCTTTGAATATTTGTTTATCGCGGCGATCTGGGCTTCATCAAGCAATTCGATCCGCGCCACCGGTACGCCGGTCTGGATCGTAGCAATCACCGTGTTGACCGCATCTTCCAGGCTCGGAAAGGCGCATATGGCAGCCGAGATCGCCTCCGGGACACCGTATAACCGTACCGTCAACTCGGTAATGATGCCAAGCGTCCCCTCGGATCCGATAAAGAGCCGGGTCAAATCGTAACCAGCCGCCGATTTGCGCGCCCGGCGTGCGGTGCGAATGACGCGGCCGTCGGCGAGTACGACCGTCAAGGACAGGACGTTCTCGCGCATCGTGCCATAGCGCACCGCGTTGGTTCCCGAGGCGCGGGTCGCCGCCATTCCGCCGAGCGAGGCGTCGGCGCCCGGGTCGATCGGAAAAAACAATCCGGTGTCGCGCAAATATTCGTTCAGCTGCTTGCGGGTGACGCCGGCTTCGACGGTGGCGTCGAGATCTTCCGAATTGACGCGTACGATGCGGTTCATCTGGGCCATGTCAACCGAAATCCCGCCCTTAAGCGCCGCAACCTGACCCTCGAGCGAGGTGCCGGTGCCAAAGGCGATGACGGGCGTGTTGTACTTGGCGCAGAGCTTGATGATTGCGGCAACTTCCTCGGTGCTCTGCGGAAAGGCGACGGCATCGGGCGCGTGCGCCGGATGGTATGATTCGTCTTTGCCGTGCTGAGCGCAGATCGCTGCCGATGTCGACAATCGCTCGCCCAACAGATCTCTCAGTGCCGTGAGCACTGACGGGTCTGGCGGTTCACGGCTCAGAGCTGTTTCCGGCATATCGGGATTCCTGAAAATTACGACATTCGAGAATTTAAGCACCATTACCCTTGTGCCGGAGTTGCCGCAATCGGCCTTAAGCGCTACCTCGCAGCAATCGTGTCGCTTGCGGGCTGCTCCCAATCATTTAACGCTGTTTGCTCGCCCACCGGCGGCAGGTCGTTTCCTTTTCGCGACTGGGTTGTCCGGCTCATTGAGGAACCCACCATCGCCCACTACGTCTTATCACAAAAGTAGCGGCGGTTTCGGAGGTCGCGATGGCGCTGGCGGCAGTTACACTCGATGATAAATACATCCTTGAGCGGGGGCGCGTCTATCTGACCGGGACCCAGGCGCTGGTGCGGCTGCCGATCGCGCAACGGCAGCGCGACGCCGCCGCCGGGCTCAACACCGCCTGCTTTATTTCCGGTTATCGCGGGTCACCGTTGGGTGGCCTTGACCAGGCATTGTGGAGCGCCCGGCGTTTTATCGAGAATAACCACATCCGATTCCAGCCGGCGATCAATGAAGAGCTGGGCGCCACTGCGGTATGGGGCAGTCAGCAGCTGAATCTGTTTCCGGGCGCCAAGTATGACGGCGTCTTTGCCATGTGGTACGCCAAGGGGCCGGGCATCGACCGCAGCGGTGACGCGTTGAAGCACGGCAACGCCGCGGGTTCGTCGCGCCATGGCGGCGTCCTGCTGCTTGCCGGCGACGACCACACCTGCAAATCCTCGACCCTGGCGCACCAGTCGGAATACGCGTTCATGGATGCGTGCATCCCGGTACTGAACCCGTCCGGGGTGCAGGAAATACTCGATTTCGGCCTCTATGGCTGGGCGATGTCACGCTATTCCGGCTGTTGGATCGCGCTCAAGACCATCGCCGAAACCATGGACAGCTCGGCTTCGGTCGAGCTTGATCCCGGGCGGGTGCGGATCGTTCTCCCGGAAGATTTCGAACTGCCGCCCGGCGGGCTAAATATCCGCTGGCCCGATCAGCCGCTCGATCAGGAATATCGCCTGCACAAACACAAGCTTTACGCCGCACTCGCCTTTGGCGGGGCGAATCGTCTCGATCGCATTGTCATTGACAGCCCGCACCCGCGCTTTGGCATCGTGACCACCGGCAAATCCTATCTCGATGTGCGTCAGGCGCTCGATGATCTCGGCATCGACGATGCCCATGCCGCCGAGATCGGCTTTAGACTTTATAAAGTGGGCATGTCATGGCCGCTGGAACGCGAGGGCATCCGCCATTTCGCCGAGGGGCTCGAAGAGATTCTGGTGGTCGAAGAAAAGCGCGCGGTCATCGAGAACCAGTTCAAGGAGCAGCTCTACAATTGGCGCGAGGATGTCCGCCCGCGCGTGATCGGCAAGTTCGACGAGAACCGCAACTGGATCCTGCCGTCGACCGGCGAGTTGACGCCGGCGATGATCGCGCGGATCATCGCCCAGCGCATCGCGCGGTTTCATACGTCGCCGCGGATCGAGGAGCGGCTGGCTTTTCTTGAAGCCAAGGAGCGCCAACTCGGTGGCAATGTCGTGCCGTTTGCGCGCACACCCTATTTCTGCTCCGGCTGCCCGCACAATACGTCGACCAAGGTCCCCGAGGGCAGCCGAGCGGTCGCCGGCATCGGCTGCCATTATCTCGCCCAATTCATGGACCGCTCGACCGCGACCTTTACCCAGATGGGCGGCGAGGGCGTGCCCTGGATCGGGCAGGCGCCGTTCACCGAGACGCCGCACATCTTCGCCAATCTCGGCGATGGCACCTATACCCATTCGGGGATCCTGGCGATCCGCGCCGCACTCGCCGCCAAGGTCAACATCACCTACAAGCTCTTGTTCAATGACGCGGTGGCAATGACCGGCGGCCAGCCGCTCGACGGCGGGTTGACGGTGCCGGCCTTGACCCGGCAGCTCGCGGCCGAGGGGGTCGGCCGGATTGTCGTCGTCACCGACGAGCCCGACAAATATCCGGCGAATACCGATTTCGCGCCCGGCATCGTCGTCCGCCACCGCGACGATCTCGATATGGTCCAGCGCCAGCTGCGCGAGGTCCCGGGCGTGAGCGTGATTGTTTACGACCAGACCTGTGCCGCGGAAAAGCGGCGGCGGCGCAAGCGCGGCCGGTTCCCCGACCCGGCGAAGCGGGTCTTTATCAACGATCTGGTTTGTGAAGGTTGCGGCGATTGCTCAAAGACCTCGAACTGCGTTTCCGTCGTGCCGGTCGAAACCGAATTCGGACGCAAGCGCGCGATCGATCAGTCGAGCTGCAACAAGGACTATTCCTGCGTCGAGGGCTTCTGCCCTAGCTTTGTGACGGTGCATGGCGGCGCACTTAAAAAGCGGCCGGCCGGCGAACTCGGCGAGGACGGGCTGGCGCCACTGCCGGACCCGGTACAACCGGCGCTCGATCGGGTCTACGGGATCCTGGTCACCGGGGTCGGCGGTACCGGTGTCGTCACGATCGGGGCACTGCTCGGCATGGCGGCGCATCTCGAGGGCAAAGGCTGTACCGTGCTCGACATGACCGGTCTCGCGCAAAAGGGCGGAGCCGTCTACAGCCACGTCCGCATCGCCGAACGGCCCGACCAGATCCATGCGGTACGGATTGCTTCCGGCAACGCGGAACTTCTGTTGGGCTGCGATCTGGTGGTTTCCGCCAGCGCCGACGCACTGACCAAGCTCGAACCGGGCTACAGCCGGGCGATCGTCAACAGTCACGAGATCATCACCGGCGATTTCACCCGCAATCCCGATCTGGCATTCCCGACCGGCGCGCTGGAACGCAGCATTGCTGCCGCGACCGGCCCCGAGAATAGCGAATTCATCGATGCCACCCGGCTTGCCACCGGCCTTCTCGGCGATTCGATCGCGAGCAATCTGTTCATGCTTGGTTATGCTTATCAGCGCGGGCTTGTGCCGCTCTCGGGTGAAGCGATCGAGCGCGCAATCGAACTCAACGCGGTCGCGGTAGAGTTCAACCGCAGCGCCTTTCGCTGGGGCAGGCGGGCGGCGATCGATCTGGCGCTGGTCGAAGCCCGCGCCGTGCCGCGAAATGCGGTGCCGGTGAGCCACCGCCTGTCCGAAACGCTCGATCAGATGATCGATCGCCGCATCGCCTTCCTGACCGGCTACCAGGACAGCGCCTATGCGGCTCGATATGCGGCACGGGTGCGGCGGGTGCGCGAAGCCGAAACGAAAATCCTGCCCGGCAGCACTCGCCTGACCGAGGCGGTCGCGCGCAGCTTGTTCAAGCTGATGGCCTACAAGGACGAATACGAAGTCGCCCGGCTTTATACCGAGAGTGATTTCCTGAAGCGTGTGGCCGATCAGTTCGACGGCCCCTACCAGCTGCACTTTCATCTGGCGCCGCCGACCCTCGGCGATCGCGACCCGCAGACCGGCCATCTGAAAAAGCGCGAGTTCGGGCCGTGGATGCTGAAGATGTTCCGGCTGCTGGCCAGGCTACGCCGGCTGCGCGGCACCCGCTTCGACATCTTTGCCTACAGCGCGGAGCGGCGTACCGAGCGCCGGCTGATCGTCGAATACGAGGCGCTGATCGACGAGATCCTCTCTTGCCTGACGCCTGCCACCCACGCCACGGCAGTCGAACTCGCCGCGCTGCCGCAGGAGATACGCGGGTTTGGCCACATCAAAGAAGCCAACCTCGCCCGCGCCAAGGCCAAAGAGGCGAGCCTGCTCGCGCGCCTGCGTGCACCCTCCGGCGCGCCGGCGATGGCCGCGGAATAACGTCGTTTGCGGAAAGCCAGGAGACGAGCGGTCGACCTCGTCTCCTCCAGTCGCGCGGCCGGTACCGGCGGCGGGGTTATCGATCCCGCCCTTGACCCGCTTTTCGGTCGGCTTGACGGAGGTGACCCTGATCGCCGGCGGGCGCGGACAGGCCGGCGGGTTTTGTTGACATCGGCGACGCCGGGCGACAGGGTTTGTGCGTCTGCACCGTCGCAGGAGAGTTCCTAAAGGAGGAGCTCCTCGCCGCCATACCCGCGAACCCATCCATAGAATTGGGTGAGACGAGAGAGGAGAACGCTGTGTCGATAGCCGAACGGGTGGTGCGCACGCCGCGTATCCGCACAATTCAGAACGTCAGCATGACGATGTTATGCTTTATAATTGTGCTTAATTACATGGATCGTGGCAGCCTGTCGGTTGCCAACCCGCTAATCCGCAAAGAGCTAGGCATTTCGATCTCACAGATGGGGATACTGTTATCCGCCTTTCTGTGGCCGTATGCCTTGTCGCTGCTGATTGCCGGCGGGCTCGCAGATCGCTGGCTACCGCGACGGGTACTGACGGTCGCGATGATCATCTGGTCAATTGCCCAGGGTCTCGCCGGTTTTATCCTCAGCTATGGGCAGTTCATCGCAGTCCGCGCGCTGCTTGGCGTCGGTGAGGCGCCGATGTTCCCGTGTGCTGCACGCGTGGTGAGAGACTGGTATCACGAGACCGACCAGGCGTTCGGCGTCGGCATCTGGAATGGCGCCCCGGCGCTCGGCACCGCAATCGCGCCGGCCCTGCTTACGCCGGTCATGCTGGTCTTCGGTTGGCGCTGGATGTTTGTGCTGATGGGGTTGGTCGGCCTGGTCTTTGCCGGTATCTGGTTTGCGATCTACCGGGATTTCGACGCTGGCACGCTCGACCACGCGGACCGGCGCTATCTTTATGGCGGACAAGGGGCGCCGGTCGAGCATGCAGTACGGGCTTCTACCTGGGGACGTCTATTTCGCTTCCGGGCCACCTGGGGGCTGATCCTGGGCTTCTTCGGAAATGTCTATATCGGGTGGCTGTTCATCGCCTGGCTTCCCGGTTATCTGGAAATCCAGCGTCATATGAGCATCCCGAAGACGGGGTTTGTGGCCTCGGTCCCGTTCCTGTTCGGTCTGATCGGCAGCCTGGTTTTCGGCTGGCTCGCCGACCGTCAGACCCGACGCGGGATGACCGCGATAGGCAGCCGCAAACTTTTGACCGTTATTGGTTTAGTGGTCATGGCGCTCGCCACCTTTATCACCGCGGAAACGCCGAGCAACTTCGTCGCCGTCGCATCGATCTCGGCCGCGCTCTTTTTCGGCTTTGGCTCCGCCGGGACGTCCTGGTCGCTCGCCAATGCTGCGGCACCGTCAAGCTATGCGGCTTCGCTTGGTGCAATCATGGATTTCGGCGGGTTCATCGGTGGTGCACTCGCCCCGACGGTCACCGGTTTTGTGGTGCAGGCCGGCGGCTCGTTCACCCCGGCGCTGCTGGTGGCCGGGATCATCGGTCTGCTGTCTGCCGTCGCCTATGCGATTCTGATCCCCCGTCATCCAATCCCCGCCGCGGCCTTGGCCGGTGAGGTCGGCTGACCGCGGATCACCCGCCCTCCACCGGGAGAGCGACGAAGCGGGTGATGCCATCGCGCTCGACCCGGACGAGAAGATCCTTGCGCCCGCTTTTCTTGGCGATCGCCGCTTTCTGCTGAACCTCCTCCGGCGTTGTCACCGCTGCCGAGCCAATCGCGATCACCATATCGCCTGGGCGCAGACCGATCGCCGCCGCCGCGCTGTTTGCCGGCACATCGGTGACAACCACGCCTTTCGCCGCTTCCGGCAATGAAAACTGCTTGCGCACATCGCCGTTGATCCGCGCCAGCTTTACGCCCAGGGCGTCGATGGTCGGCGTCGGTTTCGGCTTTTCGGGCTCCGGCGGCGGCGGCGCCGGGCGGTTCGGGTCAAGGGCTGCGATCTTGACATCGACATCATGCGCTTTGCCGTCTCGCCAGATCGACAGTTTGACCGTCTGTCCAGGCGGCGTGTCGCCGACCAATAGCGGCAGCTGTCGGCTGCGGTCGATTGCCTTGCCGTCATAGCTCAGGATCACATCGCCCGGCTGCAGTTTCGCCTGCGCTGCCGGGCTCGCGGGATCGATCGAGGCGATCATGCCGCCCCGGCTCTTATCGAGCCCGATCGCGTCGGCGATGTCGTCGGTGACCGGCTGGATTTGTGCTCCGATCCAGCCGCGCACAACCTTGCCCGTCGCCTTGAGCTGGTCGATGATCGGCCGGGCCGAATCCGACGGGATCGCAAAGCCGATGCCGATCGAGCCGCCAGACGGCGAATAGATCGCGGTGTTGATGCCGATCACCTGGCCCTTAAGGTTGAACATCGGGCCGCCCGAATTGCCGCGGTTGATCGAGGCGTCGGTCTGCAAAAAATCGTCGTAGGGGCTGGCGTGGATGTCGCGCGCCGTCGCTGAAATGATGCCGGAGGTCACGGTTCCGCCAAGACCGAACGGGTTGCCGATCGCGAGAACCCAGTCTCCAACCCGGGTCTTGCTCGAATCACCCCATTGCGCGGCGGGCAGCGGCGTCTTGGCATCGATCTTTAAGAGCGCGAGATCGCTGATCGGGTCGCGCCCGACCACACGCGCCTCAAGCGTGGTGTTGTCCGATAGCGTGACGCTGATCTCTTCGGCGTTGGCGATCACGTGGTTGTTGGTGACGATCAGTCCGGAGGGATCGATGATGAACCCCGAGCCCAGCGACGCCGCCGGCGGTGCAAAGCGGTTCTGTCCCTCGGGACCGCGGCGATCGCTAAAGAAATCGCGAAACAATTCGTCGAGTTGCGAACCCGGATTTGGCGCCTGGGGGTCGCCGCTGCCTTTTGTGGCCTGAACCGTGCCGGCCTGGGTCGTCGAGATGTTGACGACGACCCCGACCAGCCGTGAAGCCAGCTGGGCAAATACCTCGGAGAACGGGGTCCGGTCGGGCGGCGGCGGATCGGCCCGGTCGGGGGTCGCAGACACCAGCATCAGCGTCAAAATCGCCGCCCTAATGACATTCTGGCGGCAGAACAGCCTCACGAACTGCTTCCTCACTTGATAAGATCATCGCGACCGGGGATCGTCGCCAGACGATCTGATGCTGGCGCTTGCTCCCCGCTCGATATGAAATGCCGCCGGGCTTGGCAATACGGAAGAGGGCTGTGGCGAGGCGCGATCAATCGCCGCCGGGCGAATTGCTGAGGGTGCTGTTCGAGGCAGCGCTCGCCGCTGCGGATCCGGGCGTGGCTCTGGTCGGCCACATCCCGGCGCCGGTGCCGGGACGCACGGTCCTGACCGGCGCCGGGAAGGCCGCAGCGGCGATGGCGCAGGCGTTCGAGGCATTGTGGCCGGGGCCGCTCGAGGGTCTTGTCTTGACCCGCTATGGGCACGCGACCCCGTGCGGCCGGATCGAGATCCTCGAAGCAAGCCATCCGGTGCCGGATGACGCAGGCGAACGCGCCGCGCGCCGCATGCTCGCACTCGCCGAGGGGCTCGGGCCGGACGATCAGCTGGTTTTTCTGGTATCCGGGGGAGGCTCGGCGTTGTTGGCGCTGCCGGCGTCGGGTCTGACTTTGGCCGACAAACAGCAAGTGACGCGCGCGTTGCTGCGCTCGGGTGCTGCTATCGGCGAGATCAATACGGTGCGCAAACATCTCTCGGCAATCAAAGGCGGCCGTCTGGCGGCGGCAGCAGCGCCGGCGCGCATCGTCACCCTGGCAATCTCGGATGTCCCGGGAGACGATCCCGCCGTCATCGCCTCGGGGCCGACCGTCCCCGACCCGACCACTTGCGCCGACGCCCGCGCCGTGCTCGCGAAATACCGCATCACCGAACCCGCGGCTGTCATCAGCCACCTTGCCACCGCGCAGGCGGAAACGCCAAAACCCGGCGACGCGATCTTTCACCGGGCCAGATACGAACTGATCGCGAGCCCGCAGGCCTCGCTCGCAGCCGCCGTGTCGACAGCTATGCGGCTAAATGTCACGCCAATTGTGCTCAGCGACCGGATCGAAGGCGAAGCCCGCGAGGTGGCAAAGGTCCATGCCGCGATCGCCTTGCAATTGCGCGCCGGCGAATTTCGCGTAGGCGGAGAGGCGATCCGTCCTCCGGCGGTGCTGCTGTCGGGTGGCGAGACGACGGTCACCGTCGCAGGGGCGGGACGTGGCGGGCGCAACGCGGAATTCCTGCTGGCCCTGGCGGTGGCGCTCGACGGGGCCGAGGGTGTCTGGGCGCTCGCCTGCGACACCGACGGCATCGACGGGACCGAAGACAATGCCGGCGCGATCTTGTATCCCGACAGTATCGCACGCGCCGCGGCCCTCGGCGTTTCGGCCAAGGCGGCGCTTGCCGAAAATGATGGGTACGGGTTTTTTGCGGCCCTTGGGGATCTCGTCGTAACCGGCCCGACCTTGACCAATGTCAATGATTTTCGGGCCATCCTGGTTGGCGGTTGACCCGGCCCCCGGCGAGGAGATCGGCATGCGGCGCCAGCGCAGCGCAAAGATTGTCGCCACCCTTGGGCCGGCGAGTTCGACGCCAGAGCGCATCCGGGCCTTATTCGATGCCGGGGTCGATGTGTTTCGGCTCAATTTCAGCCATGGCACCCATGCCGATCATCGCGACCGGTTCGAAGCGATCCGGCGGGTCGAGCACGACACCGGCCGGCCAATCGGCATCCTCGCCGATTTGCAGGGGCCAAAGCTGCGGCTCGGCACGTTTGCCGGGGGCCCGATCGAACTGGCGGCGGGGGCCCGGTTCCGTCTTGATCTCGACCGCCGTCCCGGCGACCAAAGCCGGGCGCCGCTGCCTCATCCGGAGATCTTTGAAGCGCTGGCGCCGGGGACCCAGCTGTTGCTCGATGACGGCAAGGTGCGGCTCGAGGCGGAGCGGTGCAGCGCTGAATACGCCGAGACCTTGTGCCGGGTCGGCGGGACCCTGTCCGACCGCAAGGGCGTCAACGTCCCGAATGCCGTTCTGCCGATGTCGGCGATCACCGAAAAAGACCGGGCCGATCTTGCTTTCGCCCTCGATCACGGCGCCGATTGGATTGCTTTCTCGTTTGTCCAGCGACCGGACGATGTCGCCGAGGGGCGCAAGCTCGTGGCGGGGCGCGCCGGGGTCATGGTCAAGCTGGAAAAGCCATCGGCGATCCAGCGCCTCGACGAAATCATCGAACTGGCCGATGCGCTGATGGTGGCGCGCGGTGATCTCGGGGTTGAAATGCCGCCCGAGGATGTGCCGAGCGTCCAGAAACAGGTGGTGCATGCCTGCCGGCTTGCCGGCAAGCCGGTCATTGTCGCAACGCAGATGCTCGAATCGATGATTGGCGCGCCGACTCCTACCCGCGCCGAGGCGTCGGATGTGGCGACCGCGGTCTATGACGGCGCCGATGCGGTGATGCTGTCGGCGGAAACCGCCGCCGGCCGTTACCCGGTCGAATCGGCGGCGATGATGAACCGGATCGCCTGTCGGGTTGAAGACGACCCGCTCTACCGCACAATGCTCCGGGGCACCCGGATCGAACTCGAGCATACCGCCCCCGATGCGATCAGCGCTGCTGCGTGCCAAGTCGCCGCGACGGTGGGGGCGGCCGCGATCGTGTCGTATACGACGTCGGGGGCGACCGCTTTGCGCGCGGCGCGCGAGCGTCCCGAAGCGCCGATCCTGGTCCTGACGGCCAGGCTCGCCACCGCCCGCCGGCTTGCAGTGCTGTGGGGCGCGCATTGCGTCCATACGAGTGATGTCAAGAATTTCACCGACATGGTGCAAAAGGCGGTGCGGATCGCACATCGCGAGGGGATCGCCGAACCCGGCCAGCGCATCGTTGTCACTGCCGGGGTTCCGTTCGGCACTCCCGGCGCCACCAATGTGCTGCGGATCGCTTGGGTCGATCGCTGAGCCGGGCTATCCCGATCGCAATCGGCGAGCGCGTGAGCGCAGCAGCCGCGCTGTTTCAAGGGTGATCGAATTCCATACCCGAAACGCCTCCGAGCGCGGCTCCCGGGCATGTTGAGAACGCCGCTGCCGGGCAAAAGCCAGCGCCGATCGCCCGTATTGGGATACGAGGATCGCCGCGAGTTCCCTGGCCTGAGGCTTGTTCATCATTTATTCTAATGCCCGCGCCGCCGATGAGGTTCCCTGGCGATCGCTTCCCAGCCGGCCGGTCTTTTGACATTCAGAATGGCGAGGTTGCGCCGAAGCACCGGCACCGAGCCATATGCACGGGAGAAGGGCCTGATATCAGTTCTTTGCGCCAATTCGCCCGCCGGACACGATCGGTGCGACCTCCTGCATAAAGCACTCCATCGATTGGAGGAGCTGATCAAGGTTGCGGTTGCCGTGAAAGTTGATCTGAAAGGCATCGAGGCCGGCTTGTTCGCGGTAGCTCAGCAGGTCACCGGCGATTTCGGCCGGCGTGCCCTGGCCGACGGGCCGCTGACCGCTGGACGGTGGCGCCTGGCCGGTGATCGCGCTGAATTCAACGCGGAAGCTCATCCGGGTCGGGATCGGCATCCGGCCGACCTGCTGGCACGCCTGACGCAGCGCGGCCTGACGCTCGGCCAGTTCGGCGATGGGCAGCGGGGTCGGCTGCCACAGCGTCGCAAACCGGGCGGCCCGGCGCAGCGCCGCATCGCTGGCCCCGCCGATCCAGATCGGGGGATACGGCTGCTGCAGCGGCTTCGGGTCGACATGCATGTCGGCGAACGAAACGAACCTGCCGGCAAACGAGACCTTGCCCGGCGCCCAGCAGGCCTGCCACAGGCGCAGATATTCGTTGGTGCGCGCTCCCCGCTCGTGAAATGGCACGCCGAGTGCGGCAAACTCGGGCTCGTTCCAGCCGACGCCGACACCGGCGATCAGCCGCCCGCCCGACATCCGGTCGATCGTGGCCAGGCTCTTCGCGGTCGCCACCGGGTTGCGGTACGGCATGATCAGCACTGAGACGCCGATGCCGATGCGCGTCGTGTGCGCGGCGATAAACGACATCGCGACAAACGGATCGTAGACATTGGTCCACGGTGCTGCACGCGAAGAACTGTCGACGACAATGTGATCATTGACGAGGATGGCGTCGAACCCGACCTCTTCGGCCTTTTTTGCGGCCGCGACGATCGCTTCGGGCGACGTCACGAACCCGAGATAATCCGAATTGGGGCAGCGGGTCGAGAATTGGACGGTCATGGCGCCTCGCGAGGGTCTGGTTCCGAAAACGATAGCAGACGCGACCGACCAAAGCGTGGGGGAACGCTGGTCGCTCTGGAGCGACGGGCGCCGACCCGCTCGCAAATTGTCAGCGTATTGCCGATATCTTCAGCGCATGGCGCGTATCTGGTGCGGGGGCAGGCGGTTGTCGTCCGCGAATAATCGCGAAGTCGCAGATGGAGATCGAGGGATATGGCGGCTCGCGCGGATGTGATCGTTCTCGGAGCGGGCATGGTTGGCGTGAGCGTCGCCGTGCATCTGCAAAAGCGCGGCCGCGACGTCGTTTTGATCGACCGGCAAGAGCCCGGCGAAGAGACAAGCTATGGCAATGCCGGCTTGATCCAGCGCGAGGCGGTAATCCCCTACACTTTTCCCCGCGAGTTCGGTGTCATCTTGAGCTACGCGCTCAATCATCGCCGCGACGCCGTGTATCATTTGTCGGCCTTGCCGCGCTTGGTGCCCTGGCTCTTCCGATATTGGCAGAATGCCGTCCCCGAACGCGTCGAGCGCTCGATGCGAGCGCTTGCTCCGTTGCTGGCGCAATGCGTCGGCGAGCATGACGCGCTGACTGCCGCTGCCGGCGGCGCAGCACAAACCCTGGTGCATCACCGGGGCTGGCTCAATTGTTTCCGCGCCGAAGAGAGCTTGCGTGCCGCGATTGCCGCCGCGCGCCGGCTCGATGAATACGGCGTCGACTATGCGGTACTGACCGGAGCGCAACTGCGCGAGATCGAACCGCACCTGTCCGAAGCCATCGTCGGCGCGATCCATTTTCGCGGCTCGCCGACCTCGTCCGATCCCGGCATGTTGACCAAAGCCTATGCCGATCTCTTCAGCCGCAACGGCGGCCGCTTTTTCAAGGGCGATGCGCGCCGCTTGCTCTCGGGGCCATCGGGCTGGAGCGTCGCTGCGGAGCCGGAGGCGGTCGAAGCTCGCGAAGCAGTCGTGGCGCTCGGTCCCTGGTCCGACGAGGTCTTTCGGCCGCTCGGCTATGACATCCCGTTGGCGGTGAAACGCGGCTATCACATGCATTACGGCGCGCAGGGCAATGCCACGCTCGGGCATCCGGTGCGCGATGCCGATGGCGGTTTTGCGTTGGCGCCGATGAGCAAGGGGATTCGGCTGACCACCGGGGTCGAGTTCGCCGACCGGGACGCTGCTGCGAGCCCGGTCCAGCTTGCCCGGGATGAGCCGCTCGCCCGGGAATTGTTTCCGCTCGCCCAAAGGCTTGAACCCGAACCCTGGATGGGCAGGCGCCCGTGTCTGCCCGACATGGTCCCGGTGATTGGCAGGGGCGAGCATCACCGGGGCCTGTGGTTTGCCTTTGGGCATGCTCATCACGGTTTTACCCTCGGACCGGTCACCGGCCGGCTGCTCGCCGAGATGATGACCGGCGAGGAGCCCTTTACCGATCCGCGGCACTACGCCGCCAGCCGTTTCCGCGGCCGAGTCGGGAAATAAAACCGATGGCCGGCCGCATCCAAAATGGAGGTCACGTCAGCCGATCGTTTGACTGGAAGCGCCGCGAACCATCCTCGACCGCTTGACCGAAACTGACCGCTATGGCGGCAGCGCATCGGGTGCACAGGAGCGGGATCGGTGGGCGCCGGGGGGAGGCTGTGCTATCCTGAAGATTAGCCAATGTCAGAGGAAAACCATGATCCATCATCTGTCGATCGCGGCGCGCGATCCAAAGCATGTCGCCGGGGTTCTGGCCGAAATCATGGGTGGCCGGGCGGTGCCGTTCCCGCCCAATCCCGGCAGTTTTTTTGCGTTGCAGCTCGACGAGCACGGTTCGGGTGTCGAAGTCTATCCCGCCGGAACCGAATTGCGGCCTGCCGGCGACGATGGCGGGAGTTTTGTCAGGAAAGAAGCACGCGAGTTTGGGCCGACCCATTTCGCTCTCAGTGTCGCAACCGACGCGGATAAGGTCGAAACGATTGCAAAGCGCGAGGGTTGGCACTGCTTCAACTGCAACCGCGGCCCATTCCACGTGATCGAGGTGTGGGTCGAGAACCAGTCGATGGTCGAAATCCTGCCGCCCGAATACGCCGCCGAGTATCTGGCTTTTACCAATCCGGCGAAAATTGCCGCGGCGATGGCGTCAGCGCCGACAAGAGCCTCGCGCGTCAGTACCGACGCCTGATCCAGGCCGGTGCAACGCCGGTATCGAGACCGGCAAACCGCTGAATCGGAGGCCGCGCATCGCCATCAGCGCTGCCTCGCGATAATGAGAGGCTGGGCATCGAGCCGCGCATATCGGCATGCCCGCGCGCACGAGATCGAGCATTTGCACGCTCGGCGAGCACCCTTTCGATAGCGGCGAGACGGCTGTCGGGTGAACTGCGCCAATTCGGGCTTGGCATCACCCTTGCACGTTTCCGGACGACAGAGATCCGGGGATGAATTCCCGAGCCATTCGCAACAACAGGCGGAGGCCGGTCCATGCAGCTGGGTGTTTTTATTCCGATCGGCAATAATGGCTGGCTGATATCGACGACGTCGCCTCAATACCGGCCGAGTTTTGATCTCAACAACGAAGTGGTGCAAAAGGCGGAGCGTTTCGGCTTTGATTTCGCCTTGTCGATGATCAAATTGCACGGGTTCGGCGGCCGCTCGCAATTCTGGGATTACAATCTCGAATCCTTTACACTGATGGCCGGGCTCGCGGCTGTGACGAGCCGCATCCAGCTGTTTGCGACCTGCGCCGTGCTGACCATGCCACCGCCGATCGCCGCGCGCATGGCGGTAACAATCGATTCGATTTCGCATGGTCGCTTCGGTGTCAACATCATCTCCGGCTGGCAGCGCCGCGAATACACGCAAATGGGGATCTGGCCGGGAGCAGAGCATTATCGCCGCCGCTACGATTACTGTGCCGAATACGTCACGATCATGCGCGAGCTGTGGGAAACCGGCCGCTGCGATTTACATGGTGATTTCTTTCACATGGACGATTGCCGCTGCCTGCCCTTGCCCACGGCCAAGATCCCGATCATCTGCGCGGCGCAGAGTGATGCCGGGACGCGATTTGCCGCGCAATATGCCGATTACAACTTCTGCGGCGGCGGTGGCGTCAATCAGCCGGCGCGCGTGGCGCCGAGCGTCGCCCGGCTGGTCGAGGCGACGGCCGCTACCGGGCGCGACTGCGGGGCTTTGATCCTGCAGATGATCATCGCCGATGAGACCGATGCGGCGGCAATCGCCAAATGGGAGCACTATAAGGCTGGCACCGATCTCGAGGCGCTGGCTTGGCGTGACGCGCAGGCCAGGGACGATCCGAGCCCGGATCCCTATGCAGCGCCAAACCGGCGTCAAACTCTCGGGGTCGACAAACTGCCGACCAATCAGGGCGTGTTCGTCGGCTCCTACGCCTCGATTGCCGAAATGCTGGACGAGCTTGCGGCGGTGCCGGGGGTACGCGGGGTCATGCTGACCTTTGACGATTTTGTCATCGGCATGGAGCAATTCGGCACGCGCATCCTGCCGCTGATGCGCTGCCGCAGCGAGGTGCGCCGGGCGGCGTAGCATTGACGCCAGGACCGTCCTGCCATCGGCCGCCACAGGTTCAGGTGAATTTCGCGGCGAGCGGGATGGGGCCGAGCGCTGCCGGGTCGAGCCGCCGCAGCAATGTCAACAGCGTGTCGACGAGCGCACTCAAATCGTTATGCGCGGCCTCCGATGCCAGCGCGCCGTCGCGGAAATCCGCTCCGGTGAGATAGACCCCGACCGGTGCGACCAGCGCGCCGAACCAGCCGAGGACCTGGCGCAACTGCGTATCGACCGCGAGGTAGTGATGAGCAGAACCGCCCATCGCGACAATCCCGACCGGTTTTGCCTGCAACGCCGCGACCGGAGCAATGTCGAGGAGATTCTTCAGGACACCGGGAAAGCTCGCGCGGTAGACCGGGGCGGCGATCAGCACGGCCGCCGCGGCGGCGATGCGGTTGATCGCTTGACGGGTGTCGGCGCCATATCGCTCCAGCGGCCGACCATCGCAGATATCAATCGTGGTTTCGGCGAGGTTCATGACATCGACCCGGAGGTCGGTGGCATCGCGGCACACCGCATCCGCCGCTGCGGCGATCGCTGCAGCAAGCCGGCCGGGCGGCGTCGCCGCTCCGATCAGCATTAACAAGCATGGCAATTCAGCCATCGCCGAGCCTCCCCTTGGGCCGCGCGCACATCAAAGGCGAAATGTCGTGTCCGCCAGAAAAGAGGCGGCGGACGCATGCTGGCAGATCGGCGCCGATAATGGCCGCGGCGTACTGTGCGCTTCCATAGCGTGACCAGATCAAGACATCACTCTTCGAACGCATAGCGGTAGGCGCTGCCGTGGCGGACGATGTGCCCGACGGTTGGCGACGGGAAATGCGCCGGCAACAGCCGGGTGCCGCGCTCGGCATGCTCCTCGATCAAGCGGGTGCGGGTGCGACGTGACAAGTCGCGGTCACTGCAGGCAAAAGTCGACCATTCCGGCTTGAGCAGCTGGATCGGATGATGGATCACATCGCCGGTAAACACCGCGGTCTCGCCGCCGGAGCGGGCGTGGATCACGACGTTGCCCGGCGTGTGCCCGGGAGCGGGCTCGAACCGCAACCCGTCTTCGAGTGCGAAATCGTCGTCGACAAACTGCGACTGGCCGGTGCGCACGACCGGCAGCACGCTGTCCTCAAAGGCGCGGCGGTGCGGGCTGTCTTCGCCGTCCTTGTGCACGCTTTCCCAATGGTTGTATTCGCGTCGCGCCATCACATAGCGGGCCTTTGGGAAAGTCGGGACCCAGCGGCCGTTGTCGAGCCGAGTATTCCAGCCGACATGGTCCCAGTGCAGATGGGTGCACATGACGAAATCGACCTCGTCGGGCTTGACCCCGGCGGCGGCGAGGTCGGCGAGGTAGCCGGTGCGCATCATGTGGAATTGCGGGCGAGAGGGGCGCTCCTTGTCGTTGCCGAGGCAGGAATCGATCAGGATCGTGTGATGCCCGGTTTTGATGACAAAGGTGTGAAAGCTGAACATCAGCTTGCCGCTCTGCGGATCGATCAGGCGCGGACCGAGCAGATCGGCGTTGGCACGGACCACTTCGGGGTCGAAATCAGGAAGAAACTCGTTCGGGGCTAGAAACGGCCCCTCATATTCCGCTATCCGATGAACCTCGAAACCGCCGATCCGCGCGACCTGCATCACTTCCTCCGCATTGTCATCGGCCCCTATGCGGAGAGCCTACGCCGGCCCGCAGGCGCCGTCGATAGCTCGGAATTCACCTTCCCGCTTTGTCGGGCAGACGAGGTCGGCGCGGCAGATCATCGCCGGGCGTGGTAGGCGCGAAAGGGAATCGAACCCCTGACCTCTCCCATGTGCTAGGAGCGCTCTGCCACTGAGCTACGCGCCTGTTGAAGGCCGGCTAGTCCGGGCGGCAGGCGTCACCGGCGTCGACGCGGCGACCCCTTGTGCGAAGGGCTGCCGGTATGAATGGCGCCACCGCATCGCGCTACGGCGGGATATCGCGGAGTTTTGTGCCGTTTTGCACGGTCTGTGGCGCCGGCACCGGTCATCGACATGGCAGGAGCAAATATCTCGGGCTGCCGCCTGGCACAAGCGGCTCCGCCCAGTGGCATGTTCCCTCGTCAGTGAGCCGGTAATGCGCCAATCTTTCACTCGGCCCAAGCTCCATTCCGCTGATTTGCACGATATGCCGCCGACCGCTACTCTGTCCCGGGCGCGCGAGCAAGGACGAGGAGGTCGCAGGTGGCTTTATTGTTGGGGGCGATCGCCGACGATTTTACCGGCGCCACTGATCTGTGCAACACCCTGGTGAGGCGCGGTATGCGCACCGTGCAATTGATCGACGTGCCGCGGGCGGGAACCGAGCTTCCCGATGCCGAGGCGATCGTCGTCGCATTGAAGAGCCGCACGATCGCGGCTGCCGACGCAATCGCGATGAGCCTTGCCGCTCTCGATTGGCTGCAACAAGCAGGCGCCCGGCAGATCTTGTTCAAATACTGCTCGACCTTTGACTCGACCGACGGCGGCAATATCGGTCCGGTCGCTGAAGCGTTGATGGCCGCCCTGGGCACCGATTTCACCCTGTTCTGCCCGGCATTTCCGGAAGCCGGACGGACGATCTACAAGGGTTATCTGTTTGTCGGCGACGTGCTGCTTTCGGAATCGGGGATGCGCGATCATCCACTGACGCCGATGCGCGACCCGAGCCTGGTGCGGGTGTTGCAGCGGCAAAGCCGTGGCAAAGTGGGGCTCGTCCCCTATCGTGCGGTCGCGCGAGGCGCCGCAGCGATCCACGACGCCTTTGCCGCGCTGCGGTTGGCCGGTCATGCCCATGCGGTCGTCGATGCGATCGAGGATCGCGATCTTGAAGCGATCGGCGAGGCCGCGGCCGATTTCAGCCTGATCACCGGCGGCTCGGGGATCGCCCTCGGTCTGCCAGGGAATTTTCGTCGCCGCGGGCTGCTTGGCGACGGCGCCGCCGCCGACACTCTGCCCGATATAGCCGGGCCGGCCGCGGTGTTGTCGGGCTCGTGTTCGACCGCGACCCAGGCGCAGGTCGCCTATATGCGCGAGCGGGCACCGGTCTTTACGATCGACCCGGTCGCTGCGGCGGCCGGGCGCAACATCGCCGAGGAAGCGGTTGCCTGGGCAAGCTCGCGCTTTGGCGATCGGCCGGTGGTGATCAGCGCCACCGCCCCGCCGGAAAAGGTCGCGGCAATCCAGGAGGCGCTGGGGCGCGAGCGCGCCGGCGCCTTGGTCGAGGGCCTTCTCGCCGATAT
The DNA here is from genome assembly GCA_035509615.1 of Allostellaceae bacterium. Lineage (GTDB taxonomy): Bacteria > Pseudomonadota > Alphaproteobacteria > ATCC43930 > CGMCC-115725 > AP-15. The sequence continues at coordinate 25,449 of DATJLK010000225.1, forward strand.
CGCGCGCGGGCTCGTCGCGCGCGGCGCGCGGCGGCTCGTCGTCGCCGGCGGCGAGACGGCGGGTGCGGTGGTGCAGGCGCTTGACGTTACCGGGTTGCGGATCGGCCGCCAGATCGATCCCGGCGTGCCGTGGACCGTCAGCCTGCCCGGCCGGCGCGGTGAACCGGCATTGGCGCTGGCGCTCAAATCCGGCAATTTCGGCGCCGCCGATTTCTTCCTGCGTGCCTTTGCCGTGCTATCCGAGGGAGCAACACGATGAGCGACGCCAAACAGCGCGAGGCGATCTGCGCGATCGGCGCCTCGATCTTTGACCGTGGGCTGACCGCGGGTTCGTCGGGCAATATCAGCCTGCGGGTCGAGGATGGCTGGCTGATGACGCCGACCAACGCGTCGCTCGGCCGGCTCGACCCGGCCCGATTATCAAAACTCGGCAATGACGGCCGGCTGGTCTCGGGCGACCCGCCAACCAAGGAAAGCTTTTTGCACCGGGTCATGTACGAGGAGCGCGCCGACACCGGCGCCGTCGTGCACCTGCATTCGACCCATTCGGTGGCGGTCTCCTGCCTCGCCGAGATCGATCCCGTCGACGTCCTGCCGCCGATCACCGCCTATTACGTGATGCGCGTCGGCCGCCTGCCGCTCGTCCCCTATTTCAAGCCCGGCGACGTGGCGCTCGCCGAGGCGGTACGCGGCTTTGCCGACAAACATCACGCCGTCCTCCTCGCCAATCACGGGCCGGTGGTGGCAGGCGCCAGTCTCGACGCTGCGGTCAACGCGATCGAGGAGCTGGAAGAAACCGCCAAGCTCTATCTGTTGTTGCGCGGCGCCAAGACCCGCTTTCTGACGCGGGCCCAAGTCGAGGAATTGGCGCAGTGAGAAAACGGCGAATGGCCGGCGATGGCGGGTATCCCGACCTAACTCTTTCCCGCTTGCAAAGAATTTAGGGTTGGGGACGGCTGGCGCTGTTGCGGTTCGGGCGACGTCTAGCGGCGGTCCGATGCCGCGGGCGCCGATGGCGGGCGCAGGTGGTGGCCGAGATAGAGCGGCAATTGCAGCGCCGGTCGGCCGGCATGCAGAAGCATAGCCGGCGGCAGTACCGCGATCGACGTGAACAGTGCATCAAAGCGAGCGGCGATCTCGGCCGGCGTTGTTCGCGGTGCGATGATCAGCACGTCAAACCCGGCATAATTGGCGAGCGGGGCGGTGATGCCGTATTCGTGCGGCTCGGCGCACAGGCACAAGACCGGCAGCCGGCCGCCCAGCGCGTAATCGATCTTGCCGGCATCAAGCCAGCGTGTCGCCGCGACGGCCAGCCGCGGCCGATCGAAGAGGCCGCGTGCGGCGAGCGTGGCAGGCAGCGAGGTCCAATCGACGATCGCCATGGTCGGGTCCTGCTTCGCGCGGAAAAACGGCATTGCCGCGAGCCAGTCGAACCGCACCGCGCTGACAAACAGCCCGGCGCCGAGCATGACGAACGCGGCGGTCGCGATGACCACTCTCCTGATCCAAACGCTGCCGGGCCAGTGGCGGGCGATTGCTTTGCCGAGCAGCGGCACCAGCATCAGATAGCCAGGTGCAGTCCAGTGAAACAGGATGTGGCTCCACAGCGCGATCACTGTGAAAAACACGATCGGCGGGGCGGCGAGGCAAACCAGCAACCAGCGCCCTGGTTCGGCGGCTCCGCGGCGCAGCGCGGCAACGCCGCAAAGGACTAGCGCCAGCCAGATCCACGGCAAAAAATAGACCGCGGCACCGCCGAGCGCCGCCAATGGTCCGAACGGGTAGAAATGGCCGCCAGCGCGTTCGCCTTGAAACAGCAGCGAGACCCAGCCGTGCCGCGCGTTCCAATAGAGCACCGGCGAAAACACGATCAGCGCAGCCGCCCCGGCGATATAGGGCTGCGGCCGGGTTAACCAGCGGCGGCTCACCGGCTCGGTCGACAAGAACAACAAGGCGCCGGCGATCGTCAGCGCCGCCGAGTATTTCGAGGACAGCGCCAACCCGGCGCAAATCCCGGTCGCCAGCCACCAGCCCCAGGCGCCCCGCCCCGCTGCCGGCAACGCCCGGATCAGGCAGCCGACGGCAGCCAGCAGTGCCGCCATCAATGGTCCGTCGGGCAGGACCCAGGTGGCCGAGGTCAGGCCCAGAACCGGGGCGGCATTCAGCACCGCCGCCGCCCACAACCCCGCCCACTCGTCAAAGAGTGCTGCCGTTAGCTGGTACATCAGCCAGGTTGACAGCGCGAACAGCCCGATAAAGGGCAGCCGCACCGCGATCGCACCATCATTGCCGGCGATCCGCGCCGCCCCCCAGGCAAGCCACCACGCAATCGGCGGATGATCGAAATAGCTGAGCTGCCATTGCCGCCCAGCCGCGACCATGTAGCTCTCGTCGATGCCAAGCCCGAGCGAGGCGGCAAACCCGAGCCGCAGCACGAAGCTGCCAAGGATCAGCAAGGCCAGCGCGCCGACCGGCGTCCGCAACCATAGCGCGCGGGGGGTGCGCCCGCGAGCCCGTGTTATGTCAGAGTGGCCTTCGCGCGGGATCATCGGGGCGATGCTGTCGGCCCATCAGCAATCTGGCGGCCGGCCGAGCTGTCGGGCGGCGGGGCAGTAAGGAGGCAATAGAAAGGACGGCGAGGTTGACCTATCGCCGCCCGCGAAAGATAGCGTGAAGGACGCCCATTGCGCTGGATCGGCGATGTGCGTCCTGTCGTGGCGGTCTCGACACAGCGTCGGCGCCGAGCCGAATCTACTCAGCGCCGCTGCCCGGCTAATCGCGCAATTCGGGGACAATCCAGAAAGGCTTCTGACCGCGGGCGACGCGCTCGAAATTGTCAAAGGCGTTGCGCCACCGCTTCCAGTGATTGTCCCAGGTCGGGCCGGCGCCGTGCGGGCTGAAGATCGCGTTTTTGCAGGTGAACAGCTCGTGATCGGGTTTTGGCGGCTCCTCGACCATGACGTCGAGACCGGCACCTAGGATCTTTTCGTCGCGCAACGCGTTGTAGAGCGCTTTCTCGTCGACCACCGGACCGCGGCATGTATTGATCAGGATGGCGGTCGGCTTCATCATTGCCAGCTCGCGTTCGCCGATCAGATTGTGCGTCGATTTGTCGAGCGGCACGTGCAATGTCACGATATCGGAGATCTTCAACAGTTCGGTGAACAGTGCAAACCGGACGCCGAGCGCATCTTCCTGGTCGGTCGTCAGCCGGTTAATATCATAATACTTGATCTGCATGTCGAAGGCGCGAGCGCGGCGCGCTACCTTTTTACCGATATTGCCGAGGCCGATAATGCCAAGGGTCTTGTCTTCGATCTCGTAGAGCTTGGTCGAATTGAAATCGTTGCCGCGCCAGCGGCCGGACACGACCCCTTCGTGCTGCCAGATCAGTTTGCGGCAGACCGCCAGCATCAGCATCATTGCGTGCTCGGCGACCGCGGTCGAATTGGCGCCGCCATTGTTGCAGATCGGCACGCCCGCCGCCCGCGCGGCTTCGAGGTCGTAGGTATTGTAGCCGGCGCTCAATGTCTGAACGATGCGCAGCTTTGGCGCCCGCTGGTAAAAATCCGGTCCATGCGGGAATTGGCCGCCGCCGATATAATATTCGGTATCGCGCAAGAGGTCCCAGAATTCGGGCCGTCCATGCGGGGCCATCGCAAGTTCCCAGCCGGGTGATAAAAGATCATAGGCGATCTGCAGGGTTTCATCGGAATGGGTGGCCGGGGTTAGTATGCGCGGCATCTGCGTCTCCTCTTGGGGATTGTCACGGGTGGTTGCTCCGGAAGCGCTATCGTAGCGACACGCGGCATCACCGCGAAAGCGCAAAAAGCCCGCGGCCTCGCCGATTGCCGCCGCCGAGCGCCTTGGCCAGGCCGGCGGTGTTCACAGCGACTTCGCCACCTGAACCTGGCGCGCGAGACCGACTGGGCATCGACGATCTTCCCGTTCTTCAGTTTAAAGCCCGACAGGAAGCAGCGGGTCGCGGCCGGGCGCGCCCGGGATCGCGGGGGCGGAATAAGCGCTGGCCCCGCCCTCGCCCGCGCCCCATATTCACTTGATGACGACCTTTGTGACGATCCTGCTGGTGCTGGCGCTTGCCGGCGTGTTGGGGGTGTTGCTGGTCGGTGTCGCGACGATGCTGCGCGGCGGCAACCCGCGCCGCTCCAACAAATTGATGCAGGCGCGCGTGATCATGCAGGGTGTGGCGCTGTTGCTGCTGGCGATTTTGATGTTGCTCGGCCGCCGCTGACGGGCAGGAGCGGATTATGGTGCGGCTGACCCGGATCTACACGCGCGGCGGCGACAACGGCGAGACATCGCTCGGCGACGGCTCGCGAGTTCCAAAACACGGGCTGCGGGTCGCAGCCTATGGCACGGTCGATGAGGCCAATGCCGCAATCGGCGTCGTCCGGCTGCATGCCGACCCGGAGGCCGAGGCCATGCTTGGCCAGATCCAGAACGATCTCTTCGACCTCGGCGCCGATCTGTGCACGCCCGAAGGCGGCCGCCGCGCCGCCGGCGCATTGCGTGTCTCGAAGCATCAGGTCGAGCGCCTCGAACACGAAATCGATGCGATGAATGCCAGTCTGCGGCCGCTTGACTCGTTTATCCTGCCGGGCGGCAGCCCCGCCGCCGCTCACCTTCACCTGGCGCGGACCATTACCCGGCGGGCGGAGCGGCTGGTCAGCGAACTGGCGCAGTCCGAGCCGGTCAATCCCGAGGCCCTCAAATATCTCAATCGCCTGTCCGATCATCTGTTTGTCCTCGGCCGCCGGCTGAACGACAACGGCGCCCGCGATCTGCTGTGGGTCCCGGGCGCCAATCGCTGAACCGATACCGCCAGCGGCGGCCGGGCGATCCAGCCCGTGCAACCCGGCCGGTCGGCCGACGTTAGCGCCTCAGTTCGGTCCCGCCTGATCGCGAGCCGACACGACCGCATCCGATAGCAATTTTCCAGGAGCCGCCGATGCGCTGTGCCTGAAGAGGGATCGGGACGTGGATACCTTGTTGCAGCAACCGAAACCGGCAAGAACCGACGCCATCGGCACGACATCGGGACGTCAGAGGATCGTCGTGATCGGCGCCGGGTTTGGCGGGCTGACCGCAGCCGAACATCTCGCCCGCGTCAATGCCGAGGTGATCGTCATCGATCGCCGCAACCATCATCTGTTTCAACCGCTGCTGTACCAGGTCGCGACGGCTGCATTGTCCCCGGCCGACATCGCCGGTCCGATCCGCGGCATTCTCGGGCCAAAACAAAATACCCGGGTGATCCTCGGCACGGTCACCGGCATCGATGTCGCCGGCCGTGCGGTGCTGCTCAGCGGCCGCCGAATTGCTTACGACCAGTTGGTGATCGCGACCGGAGCCCGCGACTCCTATTTCGGCCATGACGAATGGGCAAGATTCGCGATGCCGTTAAAGAATATCGAGGAGGCGACGGCGATGCGGCGCCGTATCCTGGTTGCCTTCGAACACGCCGAGGACAGCGATGACGAAGCCGAGCGGCGGCGGCTGTTGACGTTTGTCATCATCGGCGGCGGCCCGACCGGCGTCGAACTGGCCGGAGCGCTGGCTGAACTCGCCAAGGCAGCGCTGGCACGCGATTTTCGCCGCATCGATCCGACCACGTCGCGGATCGTGCTGGTCGAAGCCGGCCCGCGTCTGCTGGCGAGCTTTCCGCCGCAGCTGTCGGCGGTCGCGGCTAAAGCGCTGCAAGGGCTTGGTGTCGAGGTTCGGCTCGGCGTCGGGGTCACGAACTGCGATGCCGAGGGTGCGGTTCTCGGCGACGAGCGGATCGAAAGCCGCACCTTGATCTGGGCCGCCGGGGTCGCGGCCTCGGCGGCAGCGGATTGGCTTGGCGTCAAACCCGGTCATGGCGGGCGCGTGCCGGTCGGCAGCGATCTGACCTTGCCCGGACATCCGGAGATCTTTGTCGTCGGCGACACCGCCGAGATCGCCGGCATGCCGTTGCCGGGTGTGGCGCCGGTGGCAAAGCAGCAGGGCGCCTATGTCGCCCGGGTGATCCGCTCGCGGCTGACCGGGACGCAGCCGCCCGAGCCCTTCCGGTACCGCAACTACGGCAATCTCGCGACGATTGGGCGCAAGCAGGCGGTCGTCGATCTCGGCTGGATGCGGCTGACCGGCCGGATCGCATGGCTGATCTGGACGGCGGCGCATATCTACTATCTGATCGGGTTCCGCAATCGCATGGCGATCGCGATCGACTGGCTGTGGTCATACCTGACCTATCAGCGCGGCGCTCGGCTGATCACCGGCGAGTACATGTAGCGGTTCCCGGTTCCGGGACTACGGCAACAGCCGCATGTCGATGTGAGGCACGCCGAAATCGTCATAGGGGGTGCCGATTTCGCCAAAGCCAAAGCTGCGGTAGAACGGCACGAGATAAAGCTGGGCGCTGAGCCCGATCGCCCGCTCGGCATGATGATCACGGCAAAACGACAGGGCGTCTGCCATCAGTCGCCGGCCAAGGCCATTTCCGCGCCACCTGGCGGCGACCGCGACCCGGCCGATCCGAGCCGGCGATGCGGCATCGGCGGGCGGCAACAGCCGAAGACAGCCGGCGAGCGTGCCCTCGGCGGCCAACAGCAGATGCAAGGCCGACTTGTCGAGACCGTCGAGATCGGGATAGGCCGAATGCTGCTCGACGACAAAGATCTGCTGCCGCAAGCGCAGCAATTCGTACAGCGTGGACACCGTCAGATCGTCAAAGCGCCGCCATTCGGTGGTGATCCCGGGCACAATCTTTGGCAAGGTGGCGGTCGTCTCAGCTGTGGAGGGCATCGTCATGC